>CAXUIS010000028.1:0-30252 GCA_964250915.1 uncultured Ktedonobacteraceae bacterium
GTCTTATTATCCAGAATATTTATTTACGGTAGTTCCCAGCTTGTGTCGTGAAAATTCTGAGCAATCCATAGCCAATGACAGCTGCAAGCCCGACCTCGATAACCGTCATCACAATCCACACCCATACGAGAGGCACATGCGCAATCGTGTTGGATGCTGCCCTTGGGTCAAGCGAATTATACAGCAATGGACCAAGAATAATAAGCGGAATAGCTAAGATTAATAAACAACATAATACAACAAAGGTTGGGAGGAGAATTCTCCACGCGCCAGAGTCTCGCAAGTTCTCTGTTTTCGCAGAGCCATAGGCTTTTCTTTGCTCCTGAGCTTTCGCTTCGGGCGTAGCTGCTGCTCCACCGACACGATCTGCCGCCTTCACCGCATCTTCTAGCGACTCGCCACCATGCTCTTTTGGTGCTTCTGCCTCAGATTTTGTACCCGTTGTATTTGCTGCATCTTGTACCTGCCCTGTTGTCTTTGACATAGGTACACTGGGTAGAGAAGTTCTATCTTCCATTGAATATCTCCTGAAGAACAAATCTATGATCTCTGTCTAGCAGTATACCACGTTAGAAAAGAGCGCGACGTTTCCTTATTCTGTTCGTCTTCTGCTTGCTGCTCTACTAAAGAATAGGAACGCAAGTAACAGTAGTAACAGCCCCAGGAAACGTGGGTCTAAACTTGGATCGAGGTTAAATTGTTGCGTCTTGAAGACCTCGAACAACCGTATTGTACAGATAACGCCTATAGCTACAAAAAGTAAGGCTGTTATACTATCCCAAATTGGCATATGTGGCAGTGTATAATACCACCGTTTGAGCGTTTTACTTACAAATGGCAACAGGAGCCACAGCAAACCAATTATTCCGACCGCTATATAAACAGAACTTTCCCACGCTGGCATAACATTCTCACGTTTCAGTTTAGAACGGATACCTATAGGGACCGATGTATCACGTCCTCGTTGGCAATCGAGTACCAACGAGGACGTGATACATCGGTCCCTACAGATATTTGCATCATCTTATCCTTACAGAAATCTATCACATTATATATATTAATGGTTCAGGACAAGTTGTTGATACGAGTCGTAAAAGGCTTTGCCTTGTGGTGCGAGTGCTCCTCCAGCAACAAGGGGCATTATAGGGTCTGTACATGCATACTGCATAGCGGCATACACGTGATTTTGTGCCAGTGTTTTCAATGCAGCCATTGTCCAATCATGCATAAACGCACTATTGTTGTTCTTCCCATCATTAGCTGGCGCAATCGCATCGTAGTTCCACTCGGTAATCATAACAGGTAGTGACTTGCCTGCCGCGCTGATAATACCGTATGCATTTTGAATCTGTAAAGTCCAGTTTGAAAGATGTGTCATGCAAAAAGCGATGGTATCGTTCGGACGACAGCCATACTCATGCCAACTGACTGCATCAGGTACTGGCTTCGCGTGGCTGACAAAGTATGCTAGGTACACAGGATCATAATGATACGTGACAGGTCCGATAAACCACCCGTTGAGTGCTTTTTGCTTGAGAGCAGGAATACTTGCAGCCCATCCTGCCGTATATGCTGCGGGAGTAACTTGCTGTAGATCATCTTCATTCCCAAACTCGTAATAAACCCTAGTATTGCCAAATATGCGGTTCATATCAGTAATTACCAATATATTGACCGCCTGTAATGATGCGCTTTGTTCACTATGCAAAATAACGTCGGGTACTGCACCCATGTTTTTGATCATCTGTGCCGCCTGCACGTTCACAGATTCGGGGGCACCCATACGGATTGGTATACGTATAATCTGTGCGTGAATTTGTTCCAAGAGCCTTTGGTTTGTTGGTGATGTGAGTATTGGATCATTAGCACCTGCAAGTACCAAGTTTGTCCCGTAGAGCAAGGGCGAACCTACAACTGTCGAACGTGGTGTAGGAATTGTTGTAGGAGTTGCTGGAGTCAATGCAGGTGCTGTGGCACTCACCGTAGGAGTTATCGGCACTGTACTCGTAGGAGTTGCCATGCTTGGCGGTGAGCTTGTCGCCTTTACCGTTGGTGCAGTGCTTATAATGGATGGTATAGTACCTGTTTGCGTAGGAGCAAGGGCAACATTGACTTTTGCTTCTTTACGAGTTGGATGAGCGAAATGCGCAAACATAACAAGGCTCACACCAACGAGGCTCACACTTACAGCAAGGAGAATAAGTAAACCAGCAAAACGTCTTTTCCCCCAAAGGCGTGTATTGGATGGCATAATGTGACAAACTCCGTCTCTTCTCATACAAACATCATTAAAGGAAGCATGTTCTTGTATAATTTACTTCCCATAACACTATAACGACTTTACCTCTTACGGGTCATTTCATCTCCTCAAAACGGGACCTTTGTATGTGTTCGTTAGGCTTTACTACACGCTTGAGAGCAAGTTGCCAGTATTATTCTATTCTTATTCTCATAAATAACTCTGTACGTTCTCAATAAGCAATTCTACTATCATAGCAATAGTTCAAGGTTGTTGTGCTTCGTGAATTATGGAGAGTTTTGTGAGTCAAAATGCTATCGGAAAAATTGGATTTGTGCTACTATAGCAGCGTCGTGAAGGATTTATAAGTAGTACTTAGAAACGTAGGAATAGATATAATGATCATTTGGGGTTTTCGCTCTGGTAACAAGGTGATGGGGCAGATACAATATCCGTGTCAGTACTGTCACAATAACTCATTTCATACAGTGGTTCGCTCTCGTCGCTGGTTTACACTCTTCTTCATTCCAACAATCCCCATTCGCACAGAGTTTATCTCGCGTTGCAACATCTGTGGCTTCCAAACAAGCGTCCCTGATGGACAAGTAAAAGCATGGTTCCTGCTGGTGCCGTGAGCTGATGTGTAGGGGCTAAATGCCCTTTTGCCGTAAACATCTACGTTTGTTCGGTAGAATTTACGTGTTCAGCCTCCTCTTCTAAAATCTTATAACACAACATAATACATTCGTTGCAAATATAGACATTTCTTGGCCCTGCAATGAGTCTTTTGGCTTGCTCATGTTCCTTATCACAAAAAGAGCAATAGTACTTCCTTTCACTCCTCGTTTGGTCGGTGTTCATAAAGCTTGTATACCCTTTCTATTGAGTAAAGCACATTGTAGGAGGTTATGATCTGTTCGTAGAGAAACGAGAAAAGGCAAAAAAACCTATAACAAAGACAAAAGTAATGACGGTCCAGGCTATTATTGTTGAGAAAGATTCTGTAGCACCAGTAAGCAAAGTTATAACGAAGATGACGCCTAAAGCAACGAGAGATGCAACCACGTTTTTCATCATGATTCTGTCCTCCTGACCAGTCAGAACGATAAAATAGTTATACTCATGTTACTTATTCGTCTAAAATACTGGTAAAAATTCGGCTCATCTGACATGCAAATTCTGGAAGGAGAGGAGTTTCCAGAATATCACTTTCGTTGAAGGTCTTATAAAAAGTCAATATATTGTTTCTACGACGATAGGCATCAATCGTTCGTTCACGCCAGTTGACAACCCAATACTCCTCTACTGCACGTCGAGAATATAAATCAAGCTTCACACTTCGGTCTCGGTGTGTATTTTCTGAACCAGGCGAAAGAATTTCTACCATCAGTTCAGGAGAGGCATTAAGCTTTCCATTTGGTTGCAATGCTGCTCTCAAGCGGTCACGACTAATCCAAACGACATCTGGTGCAACAGCTGTGCCCTTGCTATAAACTACTCCTGGTGCAAGGTTTGCCATTCCTGCTTGGGTTGAATTACTCCAAAGTTGCAGTACAGTAAATATTTGTCCACTGACAAACTGATGTTGCCAATCAGGTTGTGTTGACACGTACAATTCTCCATCAATAATTTCGTACCGTTTGCCCTCATCGTCCTGTAAACGCTCCAAGTCGTCTACAGTCCAGTATCTCGTCTGCATAGGTCCTCTCTCTGATACTATATTGGAAAAGTAGAGTAATTACAAGGATGTGAATAATTATTTGCTGTTTGAAGTATTGACAATATGAATACGTTGTATCCAGTATAACATATTTATAGACTAACAGAGAGATTATTACGTAGAATACCTAATGAATTAGCTTCGGACGCCGTCAACGTGGTCCCTACGAAACGATCAGATGACGATTGGCAGACTAGTAGATGCAAAAGTAAGAAGTGAGACAAAACAAGGCGAGAAGCGCGTTTATCACGATTGCTTCCCGCCTTATGAGTGGTGGAGATGAGGGGGAGTCGAACTACTCTATACCCCTTTTTCGGGTGGCTCTAGGACTGCTTTTAGACGCCTTCTGAGCGTAGGTGTAAAGTATTTTTGTCTATTGTTGTCTAACGGTATGAGTCCTATTATGCCTTGTCTGCTAACACTTTTGCTAACATATTTATCGAGAGTTAGGCAAACGTTCGAGGATTTGAGTAAGTAAAGTCTTTACTTCGCTTATGTCTCGTTCTAGTGTTTCTAGGCGTCGGTCTACTTGTGCCAGTTGTATTTTGACATCTCTCATATCTATGCTTAATTCTTGTGTGATGGCGGTCTGCTCAACGATAAGCCCTTTTACCATTGTTAACTCATAGGCAAAGTTTGAGAGAACTGGTCGGTACTCTCTTGTTGTTTGCTCTAGTACTGTGATGCGTTCTTCCTGGGTTGGCATCGTGTCTTCCCTTTCGTGAAACACTGCTTCTCATTAGAATAATTATACTTTATTAGCAAGTAAAAAGATACCTTATGCTTCCACCTTTGTACTTTGGTTCTCTTCCTCTCTTGATTTTACACAATATTGAAAGCTCTGAACTATACGTGATGGATTAGGTCGGCTAACATCAAGCATAAAAGCACTATCTGATATATATGGTGTTGGAGAAAAGAAAAGCTTTCTTGCCATTAGTTCTCCGTGTTCTGATACTACACGTCCGTATATTTTTCCTAGCTTTCGCTCTGGTGCTTGCTCACACCAAAACTCAAATAGGCTGTTCATTAGTAGTGGGAAATGTTGTCTCTTTGTCTGGTCTATGATGATAGATGCAACATAAAAGTTATAGGCTCCTGGTTTCTCATATGTGAGAATATCTTTTTGAGGGTCAAGGTCTGTATCTTTTATCTCACTTCTAAGTAACTTATAGATTGTCTCTTCTTCTAATGGTAGCATGTTAATAGCTCCCCAAAAGTCTTTACGGTCTGATTTGTTGTAGAGTACACGGCATATATAAGGGTTGCGCTCGTACCATTTCCGAATTGTAGAGGGGTTGCCTGTTTCGTCGCCGTACTCCTTATATTCTAGGTCATACATGTTTCCCATGTCAGAACTCTTAATCCAGTCAGTTTCTCCTGCTTCCTTTGGCTCCACTTCGCTTTTGAATTTATTGCTCATTCTGGCTATCTCTTGTGCATTATACATACCGTGTTTGCTAATGGGAGATGGAAAGTGTTTACTTATTTTCCCCTCTTTTACAAGACGGTAAAACGTGGAAGCTGGTATGTTAAGAGTATCTATAGCTTCACTAGCATTTAAGTATTTTTCAGTCATCTTATAACCTCCTGTAGTCTAAAATCTTTGTCTCTCCCAATTGTACCACAAATTTTCTCAAAAGTCTCAAATTGGTCTCAAAACACTTGAAATTCTCAAAACTACCATGTATAATAGTTGGTAGATATGAGAGTTTTGTGAGATAATCAAAACTTTCATTGAGAGACATTAGACAACACGGTTTAACTTAAAAGTGGTTGTAACTAGGGGGTGCTTATAGACTAACATTCTTGATGCGACAAAGCGGCGTATGCCTGTAGTGGATGCTAGCGGGTTGAAGCAATACGACGTGACAGTACAACGGCATGTACAACGGGTGCGAGTGCAAGGCTTACAAGGCGGTTCAAGTCCGACCTCACCGAAGAGTTTTCTCTTTTCTGCTAGGTTGATGTTGCCCATTGTATGGCTGTTGTGGCTCTGCGGTGGTCAACAATGAACCTGAGTAGGTTCAAGTTTTGTGTGTCCATGACTTCAAAAGAAAGAGGTGTATTCATGTTAGATTACTTGCTCCCGATGCTCCCGCGTCCAGAAATCGAGATAGATCAACAAGATTTCAGGGAATGGCTTGATGCTCGGCGTTCATCGGTGGTTGGTACGTCCTGTGAAGATGGGTCATGTCCAGTGTCGCGCTACCTCACGGAACAATACCGCGAACACTATTACGTCAGTTCGGACGCCTGCGGGACCTCTGATACTCCTGCAAAGTATGACCTTCCTTTATGGGTGCGTGCGTTCGTCAATCGCTTAGATTATGTGTCTTCATATACTGAGCATTCCATCACAGGAAGGCAAGCATTACAGGTCTATGATTGGGCGGTGTCTCCTGCGGCTCTGTACTTGTTTGATGAGGAGTGCATGTCATGCTAGTACGTCTTGTAGGGCTATTTCTTGTAGGGATGAGTTTCATGTATGTCGTGCTGATGCTGTTATCTCTCGTAGGTGTCGTTGTTCCACATTTCTAAGGAGTTGCTATGAACCTTCGTACACGGCTTGTTTCTCTGGCTCTAGCGTTCTTTGCTCTGTTCGTCGCGCAATGGCTGTTTTTCCCTGTCTATGTCCTGGTTCTCGCGCAAAGTGGGCCGTTGCTCTTAATGCTGCGGCTCTGACTGAGTGCGCTCACCCTGAATGTCTCACCATTCAAGATGAGCGGTTGAGTTCAGCTAGTCCTGCTATCACGCGTTGCTAGGTTCTCGCTCCTAAGTATCGGATATCGAGACCTAGCCTGTCAAAACTCTTTTGAGAGGTGGTGTCTATGCTTCGGTCACTTCTTCTTATCGTTGTTCTTGCGGTGGTCGGTTTGGTTGCGCTTTCGATGCTCGGCAATCCAGCAAGCCATGCAACAACCTTTTCGTTGTCGCTTGCGGCTCCTGCTCCAACTAGCGCGGCGGGTCGTCCTGATCTCGCGTCGTCGTCCAGCATTCTCGGTCCTCCGTCGCTCTCGGTGGCCTTTGTCAATCGGGTGCTGTCGGCGTATCACTCACCTGCTGCGGGTCTTGGCTCGGTCCTGTATGCGGATAGCCTCACCTACGGCATAGATGACGCCTACCCGTTGGCGTTCTTCCTGCATGAATCGAGCATGGGGAACGCGGGTATGGCTGCCTCGACACATTCGCTTGGGAACATTCGGTGTACTGCTGGTTGGTCGTGTCTCAGTGGCTATCGCTACTATCAGACCTGGGCGGCTGGTTTCCATGACTGGTTTACTCTGATCTCGACGGAATACCTGCCACGTCACCTATCCACTATTCCTACGATTATTCCTGTCTATGCTCCCTCGGCTGACCACAACGACGAACACGCCTACATCACGGCGGTCCTCTCGGCGGTCTCGGTATGGCGTACTGGTCGGGTGTTGGTCTAACACGAATGAAAGGAAATCTCATGTACATCAATGGCGTATTCGTTGGTCCCTGGTCAGCACAAGAACAATTTTTGCTCTTAGTCGTACATCGGTTTGGCCTCTCACGTCGGCTTGTAAGCATCATACACGGTTTGTATGGCACATGTGGCAAGTGTGGCGGGCGTCGGTGTTCTGGTTGTGGTGCCTGTCTCTCTTGTGGGTCTTGTACCTGTTAGTATCTCACTTCAGTGAAGGGCAAGCTATGTACATCAATGGAAAACGGGTTGAGTTACGCGGTGCGATCACCTATCGGCGGGCGTTCGATGCTCTGCTACAGGAAGTGGAACCTCTGCATCGTGGATCGTATCGCGGCTATGTTTGTGACCTTCAAACTCACTGCGTACAGGTGCGGGCCGATGGGTGGCTTGGCTCTGCTCCGCTTCTCACCGTCTTCTCTGCGGATATTCGTACTGTTGAGTCGTAGCGCGTTCTCTCGTAGGTTGTCGAACTTCTACCGTTGTCTCTCAGTTGTTGTTCAACACACTTCTAAGGAGAAACACATCATGGCATTGATTTTAACAGGTTTGGTTCAGGGGATGCGTCCAGTTGAAGGGATTGTCGAAGAGGGCAAGCGCAAAGGCGAAAAGTGGGCCTTCCTCTCAATGGAAATTACTGACACGCGCTATGGCAAGGTCTATTCCTGCCAAGTGCGCGAAGATGACCCACAATACGCGGAGTATGTCGCGGGTGCTGATCTCTCAACGGGCAAGCTGGCGAAGGATAAGGACCTATCAGGGCATAAAGTGAAAGTGACGATTGTGTCACAAACGGCGGGTGAACGTGAACTTGCAGACAAACGCATTGTGATGCAAATTCGCTCACAAATCACCAATATCCGTGATATGGGCATTCCCAAAGACGATGACGAATAGACTGTTGTTCGTGTCCAGAAGTCGGGCGGGTGTCCTCTACACTCGCTCGGCCTCGCTCTCATACCTGGGGGTCCTGATGCCGTTTGAGTCTGAATTATATCCTCCCGATTGGCGAAAGAAGCGCAAAACGCGGATACAACAAGCGGGCGGGTGTTGCGAAGAATGCAAGGTGCCTGATCGCACCATTCGCAACAATACCCATGATGGGGAACCGTACATTGTGTACCTGTCGATTGCACACAAGAACCAGTACGAAACCTGGATGAGGGATGCAGAAACAATGGTCTTATGTCAACGCTGCCACCGTCGCTATGATCGTCAATTTCGTCGCAAGGGTGGCACACGGACCTATACACCGATTGGCTACATCAAGGTCTTTGTCGAACTTGAACGCGGGCGGGAAGTCTTAGCGGGTATGGCGAAAACCTACGACGAACTGCGGGCAATCGTCGCGGCCTTCCCTACTGACACAGACTTTACCTGCTTGTCGGTTATCAATCTCGCGGTGGTCGGCAATGGCTCCTACACGAAAGATGAGGAAGAGGCATTCATCGTTCATAGCGAACACGGCGCGTGTGTCGGCTTGGGTCAACAGCTCTTCCCAATAAAGCGACTCCGCTAAGACAGAAAGGTGAGATGTGCAAGTACAACCAACGTTTCAGGTAGGGGATAAAGCGACGTGGCTTACGCCTCCTATTCGTACTAATGCAGATGTGATTATTGTTGACTTTATCAAAGTGTTAGAGAGTGGTGTTCCCTATTATGAGATTGAAGAGGATGTACCTCCTGGTACGGTGGTACATGCGGTTCGTCTCTATGCAGAAGAAACAGAGTTAGTTCCACGACAACAAGGAAAGGGTCCAGCAATGGCAATGAACTACTCGATTGAAACGCTGACCAAAGCGGTACAAGTGATATCCAGCAATCCAGCGATCACGGATGATGAACTTGTACACCTACTCGGCCTTGATGGTCTTGCATCAGCACAAGACATACGACAAAAAGTGCTTTCAATTATTCATCCGTCAGGGACAAGTCCATCTGCTTCTAACCCTGCGACGGAGTATGTGTCTGGACTAGCGCAAGCTCTGAGGCGAAAACGTCAAGTCACGTCTTCGCATGGTTCGGGCGTGTTCGGCTCTCTCAAAAACTTCTTTCAAGGAAATGATGATACTGCGTCGGCTCCTGTTCGCGTTCCTCATCGTCCTGCGGCTCCTGGCTCGGCGGGTGCGATGGTGAATGCAGAAACCTATGAGGATGACATGACAGAAGATACACCTCTCCCACAAAAAAATACGCACTTTGAACGTTACCGCACGTTAATAGACAGCTTTGATGAGGACCGCGAAACCTTCCTCGAAAAAGTGATACGCTGGCTTCTGCTCCTGTTGGCCTATGCCTTACCCATTATCGTGGCCTATGCAATGGGAAAAGAAATAGGCGATGCCTACGGCGGCAAGTTCGACATGAATGATGGCTGGTCACTCGGTACCCACGTTGTCGCTATGGCGGGCGAATTTGCCTTAACCATGATGACCTTCTCGGCGGCGTCTGCGCTCCGCAAGTCGTCAACCGATAAATCCTATACACCCAAGTTCATTAGTTCGGTGGTCGCGTTCCTCTTGTTCGCGGTAGCCTCTGGCCTTGCACAATGGTTTATTGCATCGGGTCATATCAAAACAGTTGATCTCTCTGGCCATGCGAACATTTCAGGCTTTGCGGCTCTCGTCTTCCGTGTCGCAATGGTGCCGGGCGTAGACGTTGCCGCGCTCTTGTTCCTCGCGGTGATGAACTTCAAGTCCTTAAAAAAGTTTGTTGCAGATCAGCGTATCCGCGCCCAAGCCATCCGTGATCTCAACGAAGCAGAGTTAGAGATACAACGCGCCCAAAGTACCGCTCGTCGCCGTGAGTCTGAGGAGCAACAAGATATCGAGATGAAGGAACAACGGAACGGCGTGTGGTTAGAAATGGACCGCATGAATGCACAGCATATGATAGCAGACGCGCAACGTCGCGCCTTACCTGCGCCTCCATCAACCATTATCACGCCCGAAGAGGACGCCAATAATGGGACGGAACGAAGCAAGGTACGCCGAATACAAAACAACTAACATTCTCTAATCTCTGTACTCTTTTCGCGCCACGCGCCACACGCCCGATAGTCTGCAACGCTTCTGGTCCTGCACACATCGGGCGGTGGTCCCTCTCCCTCACATAGACGAAAGTGAAAAAGCAGATGATACATACCATGACCAATGCACACGCGGGCGGGTCGCTCCCTGAAACACTCACGCTGTCATTGCTGGGTTCTTCCCTCCGTACTCAAACCTTGCACATGAACAAACGTCCCTTTAAGGCGTCCCGAAGGGTGCGTACTACCTTGATAGGGTATGTTACGCTTGGAATGAGGGGAGTCCCGCCGTTTCTCACGCATTACACCGCTTGGGACTCCCCTCATTTCATGCTAAACATACCCTGTCAAGGTGGAGACGCAAGCCGTGTACCATCGTCCACTTCCCCCTGTCCTCACGAACCAATGTCCCTCTTTTCTGTCCGTGTTGGCGTCGTTTCCTCGTCGCACACCACGAAATCACTAACAGGTGGTGTGCTATCTACGTCCCTGCTGTCCCTCCCTCGCTGCGTGTCGAGAGGTGCCACATGCTGAAAGTCTTTTCCTACGGTGGTGGTGTGCAATCAACGGCGGCGTTAGTTCTGGCGGCACAACGAAAGATTGACTACCAAACCTTCTTGTTTTGTAACGTAGGTGCTGACTCGGAAAATCCTGACACAATCGCCTATGTGCGTGATATTGCGCGTCCCTTCGCGGCTCGTCATGATCTCACATTTCATGAACTAGAGCGGGTGCGTCGTGATGGGTCAAAAGAAACCATTTACGGTGAAATCGTGCGAACGGATAACCGTTCTATCGGGATACCTGTCTATATGGGGTCCGGTGCGCCTGGAAACCGTTCCTGTACGCTTGATTTCAAGATAGCCGTTGTAGATCGCTGGCTAAAACAGCACACGGCGGGCGGTGCTATTCGAGCCATGAAACAAGCGTGTTTACGCTACTACATGATCGGGAAGATCGACAAAGAGACCTTGAAGCAAGCTATGATAACCTTTGATGACTTCTTTCAAGAACATGAACCACTTGCAACGGTTGGCCTGGGCATTAGCCTCGATGAAATACAGCGTGTCAAGCCAAATATGAGCGCAAACACCATCTACTGGAAGGTCAACGCGCACCCGCTCATTTTTGAGGTACCTCGTCCACTCACGCGACAAGACTGTATCAAGATCATTACTGACGCTGGCTTACCTGTGCCGCCAAAGTCCTCCTGCTGGTTCTGTCCCTATCATTCTACCCGCGCATGGCAAGACTTGCGCACACACAAACCTGATCTCTTTGAAAAAGCGGTTGCTCTGGAAAACACGATTAACGAACGTCGGGCGATGCTCGGAAAAGATCAGGTGTACCTATCAAGCAAGTTGAAACCATTAACGAGAGTGACAACCGATCATGTGCAATTATCCCTTTTAGAGCATGACGACATGTGTGAAAGCGGCTATTGTTTTGTGTAGAAAGGTGCGTTGTCTATGACGAAACCAACGGTTATTAATGCGGGTGTTGATACCTTCATGGTCAACTACAAGTTTTCAGGCGATGATGACAAGCCAAACGGGTTAAGTTTGCCTGAGCATATCATCATCAAACTGGACGAATGGCAAGCTATTGCCCGTAAGGAACATGACGTTGTAGCAACGGACCTGTTGTTCTCCTACAACGTCGGGACTGACCACTACGAACAATCCTTACTGATGCGTCCACATGGCTCTGGTATCTGGTCGTGGCTGGTCTACTCCGATGATCTCAAACTGTCCTTGTCCTACGGCAATATGAATGGTGGCGTCTTCTGTCAAGCTCGGTTTTCGGCTCATCTGCTCTGGTCCATCGGTCCAGAGTCGGCGTTAATCGCGCTCGATGCCATGCTCTATGACTTCATTGGTGCGATGGTCTATCAACAAGCATCAGAAATACACCTCTGTGCTGATGTGCAAGGGTGGGACATGTCAAAGCTGGATTGGCAAAACGCCTTTGTCTCGCGGGTGGTGCGTATCCGTGAACGTCCTGAACCACCAACGGAAGAGGAGCAAGCGGGCGGCTTGTCACCGTCTGATCTCCGTAAACTGGAAGAGTCGATACAAAACAGGTTACATGAGGACACGGAAACCGTTGCCTATCCGATGGTGACGACCACACACCGGAAGATAGCGACCTTAGATTTCGGGTCGCATGGCTCCAACATCTCTTGTCAAATTTACAACAAGTCGGCGGAAATCAAGGTACATAACAAAGAGTGGTTTGAGCCAATTTGGGCGGCTGACACCCGTTATAACCCTGAACTCACCGTGTGGCGTGTAGAGTTTCGCATAAAACGCAAGTTCCTAGCAACCTTTCACCTCAATGAAGCTTTTAGCGTCCTGGGTCAACTAGAACTCCTCTGGAAGTATGCCACAACGGAATGGCTGCGCTATGTGGACCTCTCAAAGTCGAGCGATACGAATAAGTCACGCTTGCCTACTCATCCCGCTTGGGAAGTCATACAAGGGGCGTACTCCTCACAAGATATCACGATACCACAGACGCAAGCGGCATTGGTCAAGCAAGCGCGAACGATGGCGAAACGGAAAGCGGCGATAGCTGGCGCGGTGGGTTATATGCGCTCGGCGGTTGCTCTAGCAGGTGATGAAGTTGGTGGTGTGCGTCCTGGTGCTTCTGACGAAGAAAAGCAAGCGGTTATCCCTGACCTGTTCACTTCCCTCATTTGGTTCTTTGGTCAAGTGCAAGAGTACGACAACAAAAAGAACCGTGTGCATGTCGAGGAAATCTTAAAGAAGCGGCTCGGCTATAACTTCATCACGGCACAAGAATTAGAGCATCAACGGGCGCATTATGGTGTAGCTCTCTCTAGCTCGGACTGGTCCGAACTTACTCGTATCATCGAAGACTTACGAAAGAAACCTAGTGATGTATGGCTTAATCCTGGCGGCTCGTCTGATATTGCTTAGTAAGAAAGGGCGTCAACATGGCAAAGAAAAAAGTTTCAACGGTTGAGCCATTATTGTTGTCTGTTTCTGATGTTGCCGTTCGCTTGGGGGTCTGTCGTCAAACGGCTTATAACTTCATCTACCGTGAAGGGTTGCCTTCAATTCTAGTTCGTAGGATACGGCGTGTGCATCCTGACTCACTAAACACTTGGTTGAAAGAACGTGAACAACAAATTGCATAGGGGGTGTTTCAATGGCTGAGAAAAAGCAACGTGGACATAATGAAGGCTCGGTTTATTATTGGAAAGAGCGTGACCGTTGGGTAGCAGAAATTTCTCTAGGTCCTGGTAAGCGTAAGAAGTTTTTGTTTAAGTCGAAAGCAGAAGCTTTGAAAAAGAAGAATGAAGCGTTGCGTGAATTGGAGCAAGGAACACTCGCTACAGGTCCTCAACGCAAGTTAAAAGACTACCTAGAAGACTGGATAGAGAATGTATATAAAGATAATATTCGTATCAGTACCTACGTGAAATATAAAAAGAGCATCAAGTACATTGTTGCCGAATTAGGGGACGTGTGGCTACAAAAGCTTACACCTGAGCAAGTACGCCGATTATATACAAAGATGGGCAAAGAGAAGAGTAAAGGCGGTTTAGGTCTCGCTTCAAAGACTATTAACGCTACTCATGGCGTTTTACATTTAGCTCTAAAAAACGCGGTGCTTTGGAATTATGTTCCAAAAAACGTGTGTGACCTTGTGACGCCTCCACGTATTGTAAGCCGTGAAGGGACGCCTTTAACACTAGAAGAAGCTCGTAAGTTTTTAGAGGGTGTACGTGAACATCGTTTAGAAGTATTGCTCACGATGGCGATTGTAACAGGTATACGACGTGGCGAATTATTAGCCCTGCGTTGGTCAAATATCAACTTTGAGGGTAAGACGCTGTTAGTGTTACATACCGTAGATTATATACCTCGTTATGGGTATGTTGAGACTGAACCAAAAACGAAAGCTGGTAAACGTGCGGTTCGCCTTCCTCCCTTCTTAATTGATATGTTGAGATTGCATAAAGATGAAATCCTAGAACGACAAAACAAACAAGGTGATAAATGGGAAAATCGAGACCTTGTGTTTCCAGACCTAAAAGGTGGGTACTTTAATCCTAGTTATCTCTTACGGGTGTTCAAAAAGCTTTTACAAGAAGCTGGTGTACCTCATATGCACTTTCATGATTTGCGGCACAGTGCAGCAACTATCTTGTTGAGTATGGGTGTGAACATGAAGGTGATACAAGAGTTATTAGGGCATAGCGATATTGCTATCACGCTGCGGTTGTATTCTCACTTGTTACCCTCGATGCAGCAAGATGCTTCTGATAAGTGGGAAGAGGAATTTGGAGATGATGACACGGATAAAAGTTAGTGATTTTGCTAACATGAAGCGTTTTGCTAACACTTTTGCTAACATTGCTAAAAAGGAAGAGTTAAAAGGTTTTAGCAGAGTAGGCATAAAACAAGGCGAGAAGCGCGTTTATCACGATTGCTTCCCGCCTTATGAGTGGTGGAGATGAGGGGGAGTCGAACCCCCTGTCCAAACGAGCCTACTGGAGAATATGCTACAGGCGTAGTCGATGCTTTTTTTGACACGTCAGTCTCCCATCGACAGGATACATTCGTGCTGGCCCTCTGGTCTTAAATGACGGTTAGAAGACGGTCTCCGTCATAGCAGCCTATGTTTTTGACATCCCGACCCAGTCCCATAGGTGAAAACTGGCGAGATGACGACTCAACTACTTCTTAGGCAGCGAGAGCGTAGGTTGTTGCTGGTTTTGCAACTATTTTTTGTCGGTTGTTTAACGAGAGTGCTTTACCGACACCTCGGCCTGCAAATCTTCAATCGAGTCACCTGTCGAAACCCGACATCCCCAAATGAAGAAAATCACACTTCAACAAGGCGTTTCCTTGTCTTGATGTACCTGTAATTATATCATGCTAGTTGACAAATAGCAAGTCCTATAGTCGGCTCAAAAAGCGTTCGAGCTGCACAATCGCTCGTTCGTGCCTGCCCTCGCCGATTTTGCGTCGTTCGTCATATGCCTCGACCTTAAAGACCAATCTTCGTCCGTCAACCTCAAGTAGCTCCGCCTCCGCACGCACCTTTTGACCGATAGGCGTAGCAGCAAGATGGCGTATATCAACCACCGTTCCCACCGTCACATAGCCCTCGTCGAGTCCGTTGATGACCGCTTGCCATGATGCATTTTCCATCAGCGCAATCATCATCGGCGTCCCAAATACCTCGACGCCACCTGCACCTACAGATGCAGCAGTGTTCTCATGCACAACCGTTGTTGTTGCCACGCCTTTCATGCCGAGTGTCAGTGCCATAGGTTTCGTTTTCCTCCCTAAAGAGTATTTTTTTGTACTATACAACAAAAAAGTATAGGACTCACCCAAAGGCAATGTTGGTGGCGTCATAAATGATAGATTGACATCCTCCCCATAACGAGAAGCTAAGGGGCATCCTAGAGTCACCTCTAGGGCTTCCTGTTTCGCAGAGGTGTGCCTGTGCGAGTTTTCACCCGTCCAGGTCTTACCGCCTCTCCGCAGGCTGACACTGCGAGTCCCGCAGCCAACACGTTTTTTGCAGCGTTGATATCGCGATCATGGAATATTCCACATTCGGGACAGGTCCAAGCACGGATATCAAGAGAAAGAGAGTCGAGAATATGTCCACAGCGAGAGCATCGCTTAGAAGACGGGTAGAACTTGTCGATCTTGACAAGAGTACGCCCGTACCATGCAGCTTTGTACTCAAGTTGTCGGATAAACTCCGACCAGCCGACATCGCTAATGGCTTTGGCAAGGCTGTGGTTCTTGACCATGTTCTTGACCGAAAGACTTTCCACACAGACGACTTGGTTCTCGCGTATGATGGAAGTCGAAAGCTTGTGTTGATAATCACGTCGTCTATCGGCGGTTTTCTTGTGGCATCGCGCCACTTTCAATTGGGCTTTGTCACGGTTCTTCGAGCCTTTTTTCTTCTTGGCATAGCGACGTTGGAGTTGTGCCAGCTTCTTTTCGTCCTTATGAAAGAACTTGGGGTTGACGTGCGTATGACCATCACTGGTTATCACCATGCTTTTGAGTCCCAAATCGAGACCAATCATCTTTGGGGTAACAGGCAGGGGATGTATCTCTTCTTCCACAAGCAGACTGACGAAGTAGCGGTCTGCTTCATCTTTAGTGATCGTGACCGTCGAGGGGACACATCCATCAGGCAAGGGGCGGCTCCATATGATGTTCAAGGAGTCGTGCTGTTTGGCAAGGGTCAATGTACCATTGTGCCACTTGAAAGCAGAGGCGGTATATTCCGCAGATTGGATGTTCCGCTTCTTCTTGAACGTGGGATAGGCGGCACGTCCCTCAAAGAAGTTGAGGAAGCCACGTTCCAAGTGCCGTAAGCATTGTTGGGTAGGAACAGAAGAAACCTCAGAGAGCCAAGCGTACTCCTGCTGCTTTTTGAGAGCAGTCAAGGCCGAGGACAAAGCAGCGTAAGACAGGCGTTCGCCATGCTGATAATAGGCATCCGTCTTCAAACGTAAGGCCCAATTAGAGACGAAACGAACACAGCCAAAGGTACGTGCAAGATGCTGTTTTTGCTCATCGGTTGGGTAAAACCTGTACTTGTAGGCTTTCTTTTGTTTCATGCTTTACATTGTAGCATATATTGTGTAAGCTATCAACACGCATCAGAAAGGAGTGCGGTGTGTTTCCCTATCTGTATTCCGACCTGCAACAAACACTGTTTTACCTTCGGTCAGTAGGTCGGAATGGAAGCCCTATGTCTGGAAGGGCAAGGGCATCTGCACACTATGTAAAAATCGAATGAGAGCGCAATATCGCTCGTATCTGGAGGTACAGTTTCTCATGGCAACAGATTTTCAACGTGTAGCTCACCGAGGTGGCTCTCATCTCGCCCCTGAAAATACACTCGCAGCCTTTCGTACCGCGCTCACCCTCTCCGTTGATGCCATCGAACTTGATGTGCAAATGACGAAAGATGGGCACGCTATTGTGTTTCACGATAACACCATCGAAAAACTTACTGACGGTGAGGGAAACATTCTCGATCTGGATTTTGCTTATCTACGTTCGCTCAATGCTGCCACGCACTTCCCCGGTGGTTGGCCTGAACCCCAACGTATTCCCACTCTACGAGAAGTTCTCGATCTAGCAAGAGCACGAACGCAGGTCTATGTTGAAATAAAAGCAAGCAAGGAGAATGGCAACTACGGACGCTATCCGAATATTGCTGAGACCGTTGTTAAGGAGATTCGCGCTGCAGGGATGCTCGATAGTGTACTTATCATTTCCTTTGACCTGCTCATTCTTCCTCTCATCAAATCGTTAGAACCATCTCTCAAAACAGCCGCCATCATCTCAGAGGATATATGGAACCCGAAAAGCGAAAATGCCTTTGAGACACTTCTACAGCAAGCCAACTCTCTGCAAGTAGACTGGCTCAACATGGACAGCGATCTTTTTACGCCAGATATGCCTGAAAGAGTGCATGCTCAGGGCCTCAAACTTGGCTGCTGGACCGTCAACACACTCGAAGAGATGCGTAGTCTTGCCGCTACAGGCATCGACTCCATTACCTCAGACCGGCCCGACCTCTTTGCCAAGATACAAGCGAACCAATAACTGGGATCAAGGGGGACAACTATCCCCTTAGGAATTCGGGAATCCCTACACCAAATTAGAACAAAATTTACTCCATCTTGAGAGTTTGTTGACATTTCTTTGCTATGATAAGGAAAGAAGCATGGAGTACACAAAACACCTAGTCTACGAGACGTACTAGAAGAATAGGAAAATTCTATTAACATGTGTCCCTTTTTGTTACTCAAGCGTTCTATTAATCAGGAACTAATCAACAAAAAGATAAATGGTATCGTACGTCAGAGCTTGTAAATAACGGTATGTTATAATAAGTGCCAATTAGAGAGTAGACAGTTATATAAATTTTTATAGGGTTATGAGCGGAGAATAGTAAAAATGCAGCAGACAGAAGTTCCAACCAGAGTGGTAGAGCCAGAGGCATCCGTGCTTGCAACTCCACTGCCAGAGGTTGCTATATCAATTGTTGTCCCTGTTATGAATGAGCAGCAAAATGTACGTCCTCTCTACGAAAGGTTATCGGCTCAACTTGATGTAACTGGTGAGCGTTACGAAGTAATTTTTGTCGATGATGGTAGTACTGATAATACATTCAAAGAACTAGAAAAACTTTATAGTGAACATCCTGGTGTTGTTCGCGTCATTCGTTTCCGGCGGAACTTCTCAAAAACACCTGCACTTGTGGCTGGCTTTAGCCGTTGCCGTGGTAAAGTCGTCTTCACAATGGATGGCGACCTGCAAGACGACCCAGCGGAGATACCAAACTTTCTTGCGAAACTTGATGAAGGCTACGATCTGGTCTCAGGTTGGAAGTTTCCACGTCTCGATCCGCTTTCCAAAACATTTCCATCGCGTATTTTTAACTGGATGGTAAGCAAGATGACCGGTGTGCATCTGCATGACATCAATAACGGCTTCAAAGCGTATAACCGCGAGGTCATTGAAGACACTCATCTCAAGCTGTACGGAGAGTTCCATCGTTTCATTCCAGTCATGGCTCACTGGCGCGGCTATCGCGTTGCCGAAATCAAAGTGCGCCATCATCCTCGCAAATTTGGCGTCTCTAAATATGGCGCACGTCGTTTCGCGCGTGGACTCATTGACTTGCTCAATGTCTTATTCCTGACAACATTCTTGCGCACTCCTTTACGGCTCTTTGGTCCGCTTGGCCTATGGACATTGTTTGTAGGTATTCTGATAGATGCATACGTCGTCGTAGCGAGCAGATTCTTTACTCACGAGCCTATTCACAATCAGCCACTGCTCTTTGTGGGTATCTTGCTCATGATCTTTGGTGTGCAATTTATCCTGACTGGCTTACAAAGCGAGATGATTCGCTATTATGCGTTCCAGCCTGGAGAAGAATATAGTATCAGGCAGGAACTAGACTAATGCAAACCTCTTCGTTCAAAAGAATTGGCAAACGTATCTTACAGATAGGTTTGCCTATAGTTATATTGGGTTTCTTCCTTAGTTTTGTCGCCGAGCAGTGGAAGCAACTGGTAGCACATCCATTTCAGTGGAATCCCTGGTTGATCGCGTTGGCCTTCGGCGGCTTCTTGCTGCAAGAACTTTCTTATGGCCTCATTTGGCAGGCTGTATTAAGTCGTTTAGGTTCGCATATAAACTTACGTACATCGCTACGTATTTATTTAGCCTCGGAGTTCGTGCGCTATATCCCTGGCAACGTATGGCATGTTCTTGCACGTATCCTCTGGGTTGGAAAATATGGTGTTTCGCGCCCTATTGCCTTTACCAGCATGACCGTTGAACTCATTACGAAGCTTGCAGCCGGAGCCTTTATTTTTGCGTGTAGCTTATTGTTTTGGGGTGGGGTTGGCAGCGTACACACGTTACTTGTTGGAAAATCGTTTCTTGTCGTTCTCGGCATGCTACTCCTGCTTTTGCTGCTTGTATTTCTACATCCACGCATCCTTGGAAGTCTACTTAACACGGCATTGCGTCTTTTGAAACGATATCCTATTCTCCTCACTTTGCGTTATAGTGATATTTTGCTTGTGACTGCGGCATGGTGTGTTAGTTGGATTATTGCTGGTAGTGCTTTCTACGTATTGACACTCGCTCTCTACCCTGCGCTTCCACTAGCGGCTCTGCCTATCTGTATCGGTATTTATGCGATTGCCTGGGATATTGGCTTTGTAAGCTTTATCACACCTAGCGGTCTCGGTTTCCGTGAAGGAGCAATAAGCGGCCTTTTTGTGCTGTCTCTTTCAACGCTTCCTCTCACACTTGGCCCCATTATCGCTGTTCTTTCTCGGCTTGTATCTACACTTGCTGAACTTGTGTGTGTAAGCATCGCTTATCTTGCAGGTAGACAGCAGATGAAGACCATGCAACAAGAACAACAAGCGCGTTCCACTTCCCAAGTTCCTTTGAAAGGAGGTGTCATACATGAATAATGAAGGCTGGCGTAAACGGCTGTTTATTTTGCTGAACCGCCTCTATCTTTATCCAGCCCCTGAACCAATGCCGCGCACATCTATGTTTTGGGTTGCTACAGCAGCCGTTGCGCTCTGCACGCTTGCATTTAGTATATTTTTCATTCTTTTCAACACTGGTCAGCATGACGCATTTCTAACGCATGGAGAAGACCTTGGCATTATGGATCAAGCACTATGGAGTGTTTGGCATGGACAATTTTTCCACCAATCTATTTGCAATCCTATAAGTGACACAAATTGTTATGGCAATCTCAATTTAGCTGGTATTTCGCGTTTTGCTATTCACTTTGAACCAACGCTCTTGCTCATTTCTCTGTCTTATCTTGTCGCGCCCAATCCTAAGACATTGCAAATTATACAAACATTGGTTGTTGCAAGTGGTGCGTTTCCAGCATTCTGGCTAGCTCGTTTACGGCTGCGAAACGAGCTAGCGAGTGTTGCGATTGCGGCACTTTATCTTCTATATCCTGCCTTACAGTGGGCCACAATATTTGATTTTCACGCGGTCACGCTCACTGCGTCACTATTACTCTTCACGCTTTATTTTATGTACACGCGTCGTACAGTTTGGCTTTTTGTCTTTGCTATTCTTGCGATGGGCTGCAAAGAAGAGATACCTATTGTCGTTGCCTTGTATGGTCTTTGGTCCGTTCTATTTCAACGGCGTTGGCGCAGTGGCTTAGCACTGGTTCTATTAGCAGCTATTTGGACGGGCATTGGCTTATATGTTGTCCATATTTCAAGTCCCACAGGTCATTCTCTTTTGACGTCACGTTATACGTATCTTGGAAGTGGTCCTCTACAAATTGCTAAAAACATTCTGCTTCATCCCGTGAGCATTCTCAAACAGCATGTATTTGAACATGACCACTTTATTTATTTGCGTACTCTCTTCGCGCCCACTGCTTACCTTGCGCTCCTCGCGCCTTGGATATGGGTACTTGCGTTGCCAACATTAGCTTTGAATTTGCTAAGCAACGACCCAAGCCAATATAGTGGTCTCTATCAGTATGATGCTGAAATGATACCCGTTCTGATTCTCTCAACTATCGAGGCACTAGTATTGCTTGTGTGGCTTGTACAAAAAATCCTTGCTTGGCTTCGTGTAGAACTGGAACAAAGGAACAACAAATTTTCCTTTCCTGCTAAACGCGCAGACTGGATCGCACACAGTGGTATTCTATTTGCATCGCTATGTTTGATTCTCTTTTCCGTGTATCATGCTGACTACGAGCGTGGCACAGCCCCTTTTTCGCAACAGTTCAAATGGCCTATGCAACAGGCCCATTATGACTCAGTTCAACCAATTATAAATATGATTCCACCAACTGCATCGGTTTCGGCGCAGTCAAATCTTATTCCACATATTAGCCACCGCTCGCACATCTATCAATTCCCTTATGGAGATACGGTAGCTGATTATATCTTTCTGGATACAACGAGCGATATTACACCATTTTACGGCTCTAACGACTATATTAACGAAGCCAAAAGTGTGATGCTCAATGGAAATTATGGTATTGTGGTCGCGCGTGATGGCTATTTATTGTTAAAGCACGGATTGCCAGCATCTGGTGTTTCTGCGTTTTCGCCCATACAGCCTAGTACATCGGGAAGTAATGTGTTAGTGTTGCCGAATTTGCCGACCAGTTTTTGCTCCTATATTAATGTCTCGTCGAACAGCATAAAAAACCGTATAGATGTAGCGTTCATGAATCCTAAAACCTCACAAGCTACGATGGACCTTATCGGCTCTAGTATAGATGCACCTAAACCATTTAGCGTCAGTAGTGATTCTATGTCAGTGACAACGTACTGGAAAATTATTACGCCGCTCAGTATGCCACTACAGGTTGTAACATTTATGACAGACAAAAATGGCAATGAATATCAAGGTACAGCGGATTTTCCTGCTGTGACGTGGTGTCAGACAGATACACTTAAGCCTGGTACCATGATACGCTTGACAAGTAGACTATTTAATGTGCAGGCAAACCGTGTGCCGGTGGGTACAGCTCATGTAGCTATTGCACTTGTACCTTTAGTACAAAACGGAAGCACAATAATGGACATAAACGCTCGGCTCCCACTGCAAATTGTGCATGCTCCATCCAGTGTTTCCCTGACGCAGAATAGGAAAGCTGTACAAATTATGGCAATTCGCACGGTTGCATGATATATTTGAACGCAAGGAATTCTATTTGATATGAGACGTAGTAGTACGAAAGAGGTTGACGTGACGGGTATTTATTTAGGCCAACTTCCAGCAGCAGAAGTGGCGCGTTTGAAAGCAGAATTGGCAGAGACTATTATTGCTAACTTCTGCTATCCACGTTTCTTTGATTATCGTACCGACTCACTGCGGATGCGTCCAGTTGATCGTGCTAAGCGTCAAGAGGTATGGCTGTACTTGAGTTCAGTAGATTTCACAGCATGGAACCGCGTTGACTTGATGTCACCTGATTTTCAACGCTCTATTGAACGTCTGTTTATCCAGTTTGTACAACGCAATCGTAGTTTCTTTGGTGAGCAGGGTCGTAAGCGCATGTCAGACGTGCGCATGTTGATTACGTCTACGTCTACTACGGTCGCACAGGGGTTGCGTAACCATATCACAGGTCAACGTCAAGACCGTCAGGGAATACCTCCTTTTGGGAGTCCAAGACAGCCCATCTCCTGGACTATAGCAGGAAAAGGATACACTGAACCAGCATGGGAGCAGGTTGTAATGACTACAATGTCGCTGCAGCAACAGCTACAGGAGCTACGCGGCGAAGTCAAAACATCAACACTCCCAAGTGAGAGTGCAGCGACATCCACAACAAGCAGTCCTCAGCGAAGAACGAACCGTACGGGTTCCCTTCGGATTGAACCAGAGTCTGCACAAGTGAATGGAAGCAAAGCACAGAAAAACGGACATACTACTACTCCGTCACCTTTACAAAGCACGAAGAGTACTGCTCCATTGAATCCAACATCACTACCGAATATGACACCGCAACGTCTCTCTACACCTCTCACACCGGCGGCATCGGTAGCTTCATCAACTGCTACTTCTGTACGGAAGCAAGAGATACCAATACCTGTAATACCAGTAACGAATGAGCCATCATCTTCAACATCAATACTCTCCACAAAGTCGGCTGAGCCTGTAAACTTGGCTCGTTCTGCAACTCCAGTACAGTCGTCTGCATCTTCGCCTGCTGCACCTGTAACACCTATCGAGGATACACAAAGTGCACTACAAACTACCGCACCTACAGCTTCGCTCGTCGCGTCTTCTACAACGGTAAGTAAACGTGAAAAGCTTGACGGCTCATTGATGCAAGTTGGTGATGACGATATTGCGATTTTTGAGCAACTGCGTCATCAACTCATTATTTGGTTACGTGTTGAAGCCGTCCATTCAGGACTAGAGATAGTAGATCAGAGTCCTCCGCAGCTTTTAGAGATGTTACATCATCAAGAACGTTACGACGATACACGTCTACAAGTGGTTTCCACTCTACTGAACCTTGCGAATCAGGTAATCAAGAATGGTCGAGTCAGCGTGCTCGATTACAAACAGGCACTCACGTTTCATCTCATGCATACAAAACGTTAGGCTGATGCTGCTGCTGTTGTTGTGATTGCTGGCAATAACTCTTGTAGCTGCTCCAACCAGTTTTGTCCTAAAAGACGTTTGGGAATACGAATAATGCCTTGCTGAACTCGTGCTTCGTTACGGAAACGACGGTAGAGTATGATGCGGTTAGGCACAATTGTTCGCTTCACCGTAAGCACTAACTCGTTATCCTTAATCGCAATAGACTCAAAGCCCAGACGTGACGCCTCAACCTTCAGTTGCACCAATGTAATCAGATTTTGTACTGAAAGAGGAGGTGTGCCAAAACGATCAGTCATTTCGGCGGTCATCGCCTCAACCTGCTCCGGTGTACTCAGATGCGCTAAACGCTGATAAAAATTTACCTTGAGTGTGCGATCACCAATATAGTCGTCCGGTAAGAACGAATCCAATGGTAGGTCAACCGTCGTACTCACCGTCGCAAGTTCGCTTTGTTGCCCTTGCATCTCTTGAATTGACTCTGCAAGAAGCTTGCAGTACAAATCAAAGCCCACCGAATTCATTGAACCTGATTGCTCTGAGCCAAGCAAGTTACCTGCACCGCGAATTTCCAGGTCTTTCATGGCGATACGGAAGCCCGCACCTAGCTCCGTCGCCTCGAAGATAGCCCGTAAGCGTTTCTCTTGTATCTGTGTCAGTTTTGCATCCTTGCTATAAAAGAAGTATGCATACGCCTGTTGCGTCGCGCGTCCAACACGTCCACGTAACTGGTAGAGTTGTGAGAGGCCAAAGAAGGCAGCATTATTGACAATAATTGTATTGGCATTAGGAATATCGAGACCATTTTCAATAATCGTCGTCGAAACGAGTACGTCATATTCTCCATTAGAGAAGTCGATCATGACACGTTCCAACTGTTCTTCATTCATCTGCCCATGCCCAACAATGATACGAGCCTCTGGAATAAGCCTTTGTAACTTTTGGGCAATCACTTGAATGCCTTGCACACGGTTATGCACAAAAAAGACCTGACCACCACGATCAATCTCACGCAGAATAGATTCTCGTATCAGCGCGTCATCATACTCACGGATGACCGTGCGAATTGGTAGGCGTTCTTGTGGAGGTGTTTCGATAACACTCATATCGCGCAGGTTAACCAATGCCATGTGCATAGTGCGCGGAATTGGCGTTGCTGTCATCGTAAGCACATCAATCTCGCTCCGTAATTGCTTAAGGCGTTCTTTATGGACAACACCGAACCTCTGCTCCTCGTCCACAATCAGCAATCCTAGATTGAAGAAGATTACGTCTTTTTGTAGCAGACGATGCGTGCCAATAACCACATCGACCTTGCCAAATGCGAGGTCTTCTAGGACTTGCTTTTGCTCTTTCTCAGAACGAAAACGACTCAACAACTCGACACGCACAGGATACGCCTTCAGTCGTTCACGAAATGTATTATAGTGTTGTAAGGCCAGAATTGTGGTTGGCACAAGTACTGCCACTTGTCTCTGATCTAATACGGCCTTGAATGCAGCACGTAACGCAACCTCTGTCTTTCCATAGCCAACATCACCGCAGACAAGACGATCCATTGGACGAGGCCGTTCCATATCGGCCTTCACTTCATCAATCGCTCGTTCTTGATCGGGTGTTTCGTCATAGGGAAATGCATCTTCGAGTTCCTGTAGCCACGGTTGCTCTGCATCAGGTGGAAATGCATGTCCTGGAGCTGCCTCACGCGCACTATACAATCGTAACAAGTCACGTGCAATATCTTGTACGCCTTCTTTCACCTTCGACTTAGCGCGTGTCCACTCTGTTGTGCCCAGCTTACTCAGTGCAGGCACAGCCTCACCCATACCTATATAGCGTGTGACACGATCAAGTTGATCTGTCGGTATATATAAGCGATCAGTACCAGCATAGTGAATAAGCAGGTATTCGCGCTCAACTCCGGTCATGTTCATTTTGACTAGACCCTCGAAGCGACCAATACCGTGCTCTTGATGTACCACGTAATCGCCAGGGTTCACCTCAGCAAGAAATGACGCGGGTGTGACAGGTTTACGACGTTGCATATTTCGTCGTTTTGACCAGCCGAAAATCTCGGTATCGGTATAGATATGCAAGCCCAGAGAATGAGATTGCCATCCCTCAGTCAATTGTCCCTGTAAAAGCACCAACGTTCCAGCGTCTGGTAACTGCAAGATATTGGTGCCAGCACTGACATGAATCGCTTTCTCGCCCAGGATACTCTCATCGCTCAACACCTCCGCCATGCGTCGTGCCTGTGCCGTAACAATTACTATGCGTTCTCGATTATCAAGTGCTTTGCGGCAATCTTGCACAAACGCACGTAAGCGTCCACCATAGGAGTTAGCACTGCTAAACGATGGCATAAGGTGCTCTGTTCCACCGTGTTGGCTGAGGTCAAAATCACCCTCTGCGGCAGAGAGTGCGTCAGCGAATTGAAGTTGACGACGCTGCTGTAACTGCGGCTCTAGTGCGTTCCAACTCACGTACATATCACGCAAGCGTGTAGGATTCTCGTGTTCCTGCTCCAAACGCTCTTTTATCTCATGCGCCTGATCGTCAAGTTCCCGAATACGATTTTGTGCGTTCGTTGGGTTATTGAAGACAAGCAAGCCATTGCGCGGCAGATAATCAAGTACCGTAGCCTGATTGTGCAGGTAGGGCAGATAAAACGCGATGTCGTCGAAGGAATGTTTCTGACGTAACTCGTCTATGTTTTGCTTCCAACGCTCTTCCGCATCACGATTAAGCATAGAACTATCCAGATCCGCCAGGACTTGAACAGCCTCTGGTCCACGAGTTGGTAGAGCCTCACGTGCTGGTCCAATGATACAGGTTGAAACGGGATTCAATGAACGCTGTGTTTCCTGGTCGAATGTGCGTAGCGACTCTATTTCGTCACCAAAGAATTCTACGCGAATTGGACGTGGTAGCGTTGGTGGGAAAAGATCAACAATACCACCGCGATGACTGAACTGCCCCGGCTCTTCCACTTCAGCAACAGGTGTGTAGCCAAGATTATAGAGATGCTCTAGCATCATCGTCAGGTCTACCTCTTGCGCGGTTTTCAGCGTGAAGAGGCTTCCAGCTAACTCTTGTGGTGGAATAACGAGTTGTGTCAATGTGCGTGCAGAACAAACCACAAGTGAAGTACGCTCTTTCTGTACCAGCGCGATAAGAGCTTGCATACGTTCCTGTGTCGTTGCCGCGTTACTAATAAGCCGCTCATAGGGAAGAGCATCGCGGTCAGGAAGGCATAACACATCATCGGGAGTAGGTACAAATTGTTTGAGCGTCTCAACAGTCTGGCTTGCCTGTGTCTCATCACTAACCACAAACAGGATTGGTTGTTTTAAGGTTTGCGCAATCGCAGCCACAACATAGGGATGAGCAGATTCATTAATACCTGTCAGAGCAGGTAGTCCATCAGCATTGCGAATCTGCTCTAACAAACGTCTATATTCTGGTCGCTGTGTCAGCAACGCGAGTAATCCCTGTAAGGTCACATCTTCCTCCAACGAGCACAGTCAAGCAATAGGATATGCCCCTATCGCTAAGCCGTATAGGGGTATGAAACTTTTTCTTTTTCGTCATGTCACATAGGTAATCATAGCGTATCTATATATGACATGCAATACATAATTTGTATACGTATTACTCGACTGAAAGGAATGCAATTGCTGCAATTCCCAGTACCAGCCCAATAATTTGATATGGCGTCGTCTTCTCATGATAGACAAATACACCGATAAGCACCGCTCCAATACCAGAAAGAACCGAGAAAAGTACAGCACCCTTACTCAATTCAGCACCTGTACGCAAGCTAATCAACCACGCCGTATTCGCGGCAATGAAGCCGATAATTGAAAGAACTGCGAACACATATTTACCACTCACCGCGAACTGCTTTGCCAGCACGTCCGCTAGTAGTTCAAAGACGACCAGCAATAAGAGATAGTATAACCATTTTGGGGGAAGCATAAAAACCTTTCAAAAGAGAACTATTTCTCCTCTAAAGACATTGTAGAGCGTGCCATAATACGACGTGGAACCGGCGTAGATAACACCATCGAGGTTGTAATATTTCCTTGTTCCGAGAGGGAGTCGATCAGCGTTTCAAGATGTTCCACTGATGAAGCCATAACCTTAATAATCATTGAATCACCCCCCGTTACCCGTGAACATTCCAGGACTTCGGGTAGCTCTTGTACAGAAGCAGTGAAACGTGTACAACGATCACCAGGAAAGGTACTCATGCGAATAATCGCTGTAATAGGAAAACCGAGCTTACTACGGTTGATCTCAGCATGATAGCCACTAATGATGCCTGCTTCTTCCATTCTACGTACACGCTCTGCAACTGCTGGCGCGGAAAGTCCAACTCGTTGTCCAAGTTCTGTATACGAGAGTCGTGCATCCTCCTGTAGTGCCTCTAAAAGGTGCCAGCCAGCACTATCCATGAGCTTTTCAGTTTCTAAAGTCATAGCCTGATTTCTCCTTGTTATCCTAAAGGATTTCGCAATATACCTTTCTTTTCTCCTTCATTATACCACAGTTTTCCCGTATACTTAAACCATACGAACCAACACTAAGAAAGCGTATGGCTCGCACAAAAACCGTATAGATACAAGGAGAAAGCCATGTTGTTCGTCATCATCGTCATTGCTTTGTTTGTTGTCCTGGATTTAGCCGCTCTACGTTGGGGGGCCGACAGTAGAGAGCACATGAACAGTTTTGAGTGGGAACGCCGAGAGCATCAAGAGCAATTATTCGCCAAACATCGTGCGTAGCCCCTCGATACCTTTTCGCGTAAAGGTCTCATTTTTACTGTAGGACCCATAGAGCAATTGTGAGAACGGCCCGTAGTGCAGATAAAAGTCTATGCGTTGCCAGAATGCAGTATCAATTGTGTTCTGGTAGCGCATCAATACACGTTCTACGAATGCTTTCCCTCCCACATGATGTAATCCTACAAAGTCAATCGCTGGATCACCAACGGTTACGTCTCCCCAATCAATCACGCCTGTAAGTACATCTTGCTCACAAAAAATGTGCTCCCCCGACAAGTCTCGATGAACGAGTTTCGGTTGAAATGTAAACACTGCTTTGTTTTCTAGGAAATTCTTCCACATCTGCTCTGACTTCATCCGTAGACACGTATCTAGCAGAGGAAAGACACGTTTTTGTAGGTCTATATAACGCTCCTGATACATTTCTCTCCACAACTCAGGTGTATATTCTTGCACATCAAGCGCAATTGCGTTGGCAATCGGAAAACTATGTAATTCGTTAAGAAAGGTAGCCAGTGCTGGTACAAGGAGCAAACGTTGTGCAGGTGTAATGTGGGCGTTGTCTAATGCATGACCACCTATCTTGCGATAGCCCACAAATATATATGGATAAACAGCATTGCCGCGTCCAATATACTCAAAATGTGGAATAGGTGTTGAAAGCATTTGCTCAAGTACTGGTAGTAGACGTATTTCTCTCTGCAATGGTTCTATCACGTCGTCACGCATAGGAAAGCGAAAGATCAGTTCGTCGTTGACTCCCAACACAAAACTATCCCACCCTTTTGTTATCGGCTTTACTGTCTGGATGGTTATCTGTGGAAAATTCTGTTCAATCAACGTTATGTATGCATCAGTGTCCAAATATCACTGCTCCTTACTCTCATGAGGACTGGCATACGTAATATCCTGAATAGTTGCATTATCCTATACGTGTTCTGAAAGTATTGCGAAAACGAGTGAAGCTTTTGCATCATAAGCAAAATATCGTTGATTGAGCATGATTTTTCCTCTCACTATTCGTATACTTGCTTGATTTTCATGTTCACTCTTACATTTTAACCTACTCTTTAAGAGTGTTGCCAATAATACTTACAATCCAAAAGCAGATAAACTGAAACAATCTATTTTTGAGGCTTGACTTTTTCTCATTTGCACGCTAATATTTCAGTAAATGCTGAAATATTGAATAAGTGGTGATTTTCTTGGATGTTTAACAAGATTTCAAGGGGACGAATCAAATGAACCAAAAGCAAACAACGAGAACGTTTGGGCTGTTTTTCGCTATAGCACTTGCTGGGGCAGCCATTATCGATCAGATGCGACTACCTGCTGATCAACGTACATGGCAAGG
>CAXUIS010000029.1:0-3252 GCA_964250915.1 uncultured Ktedonobacteraceae bacterium
TCCAGGTTATCCAGCACCAGCAGGACACGCTGCGTGCGCAACTGTTCCATAAGCAGATGCAGACGTCGCTCCAAGGTTGCGTTTGCATCTGGAAGAGCACGCGGGTCAAGCACCTGAAGACAGCCATCGACAAGGACCTCACAGGAAGGAGCATCACGTAGGGAACGCCAGATGATGATCTCGAACTGTTGCGCCACTTGGTGCATTACCGTTGTCACCAAAGCCGACTTGCCGATACCACCCATGCCCAGCACACTTACCATACGGCACCGCTCCTGCACAATCCACTCAGAGAGCAGTGCCCGTTCCGCCACGCGTCCATAAAAGGTAGGCACATCCAGGGCATCTCCCCAGTCCACTCGCAGCTTGCTTGAATCAGGAGGTGTGCTCATCTGCTCAGAGGCAGAATCCCTCTCGAATGATGCCGACACGAGAGAAGAAGCTGGCTGGCGAAGTACTTCTTGGAGCCACTGCTCATCAAGCAGGACCTTCTGGTGTGCTGCACGCCACAGCTCACGGATCTCCTCTTCCTCGTGCCCAGTTGCAAATACCTGTTGTTGCAGTCCTAGGGCGATCAACGTTTTGAGGTGCTCTGCTTTAGGATAACTCTGTCCAGTCTCCCAACCTCCAACCGCATTTCTGGAGACTCCGAGAACCTCTGCCAATCCTGCTTGCGTTAGTCCAATGCTCATGCGCAGAGTCAGCATCCGTTGACCAAAGCTATAATCTTGTTCTCGGTACGAAGCTCTCCTCATGAGTCTTCTCCTCCTACACACAACCTGCCTGAGCATCACCTTGCAAGGTGATGGCAAGTAAGATGCACGCTGATGAATAGTGATTCTCCCAGCCATCATAGCTATACTCATGGCTATCGGGTGTTCGCACCATCTTGGTCAATACTTGGTAGAGGAGCATGGACACGTTACCTGACCACTCCATACTCCTCTTTTCAATTTCACCACTCTATGATAGCAGCTTTGTCATCACATCACTAGCCTCTGACTCATACGAGTATGAGTTAGAAAGCAAGGTGATGTGACAAGTAACTTGCCAACTGATAACTAGTGCGTTCTCCAGAGCATCTCCTTATACTTGTCATAGTGGATATGCAGCAATGGAAGGAGATCATATATTTATGTCTGTTTGTCTTACTCTTGCGGGTACAAAATTTTCTGTTCCAACTTCTTTACATCCTCTGATTCATCGGCAACGGTTACATGATCTGCTTCATGAGGGTCTGCGTGGCCCCTTGACGTTGCTCTCGGCTCCTGCTGGCTATGGAAAAACTAGTGTATTGTCCGAGTGGTTGCTATCTTCTCAGATGCAGTTGTCTGCTGCTTGGGTATCGTTGGATGCATCTGATGACGATATTCATAGGTTCTGGCTGTGTGTGTTCTTGGCACTGCAACAATGTGCTCCTGACCTAATAGCACCACTTCTCTCGTTGTGGCGGGATCAACAAACTCCAGATATCCAACATATCCTCTCTCTGCTCATCAATCGCTTGCTTGAGGAGCCGAATGCTCGCTATGTGCTTGTCATTGATGACTATCATCTGATGACGGAACCAACAATTCATCAGGGACTGACCTACCTCATTGAGCGGTTGCCACCGCAACTCCGCCTTGTTCTAACAACCCGTGTCGATCCTCCGTTGCCCCTGTCTCGCTTGCGTGCTCGCGGGCACCTTCTGGAAGTGCGAGAGGAACACTTGCAATGTACATCTTCTGAGGCAACCGCCTTTCTTACTGAAGTGATGGAGCTTTCGCTGACTCGTGACGAGGTGGAGCAGATCACAAAGCGTACCGAGGGCTGGCTCGTAGGACTGCAATTGTTCGCACTCTCGTTACAGGGTCAGCCCCTCCCCTCTGAGGTGTTGACCCGTGCCTCGGGTAATCAGCGCTACATTCTGGATTATCTCACGGAAGAAGTCCTTCGGCAACAACCGGAACCGCTTCAGAGGTTTTTACTGGTCACCTGTTTGCTCGATCAGTTCTGTGCGTCCCTTTGTGATGCGCTCTGGGAGGAGGGACAGAGCCAACAAATGCTGGAGACGCTCCAACGCAGACACCTGTTTGTGGTGGCACTGGATGGAGAAGGCGTTTGGTATCGCTATCACCACTTGTTTACCGAAGTCTTGCGCCATCGTCTGCGGCAGTCCTTGTCACAAGAGGAGATCACTGCTCTGTACGCAAAGGCAAGCGTGTGGTACGCCGAGCAAGGGCAGATGCATGAAGCGGTGCATTACGCTGTCCAAGGCTGCGATTGGCACCGCGTGACCACATTGCTGGGGCACTTTCTCCGCAACATGCGTGGACAAGCAGGAGAGGTGCGTATGATGCAATGGTGGGTTGAGCAACTGCCTGCTGACCTGTTTGTGCAGCATTCACGCCTCGCACTGTTCGCTGCTTGGTTGTGGTACTGTATGGGGGATTTTCGGACCTCGGACGGATGGTTGGACAAAGCCGAAACCGCGCTCTCCCAGATAACCGAAAGAAACGCACGCCAACAACTCTCCGCAGAACTCTTTGCGCGTCGAGCTATGAGCAAAGGGTATTATGGACAGGCAGACGACGCCATTGCACTCTATGAACAGGCAAGTCAGTTGCTTGACGATGACAATAGCTATGGTCATGCTTTGCTCAACAATGCACAGTTCCTCGCTTTTTTCGCTCGCGGCGAGACTGGAGCGGCGTTGCGAGCCGTTGAGGAATCAGCGTCTGCCTATGAACAGGCTGGTGCGAGGACCTCTGCCCACCGTTTGTTCTGTCTAGCCTCGTCCTATCTCCTGATGTTGGGACAGGTCAAGCAGGCGGAACACGCCCTCGACCTGATCTCCTTGAAATATCCAGAGACACGAAATCCACCCACTCCCTCGCAGGGAGTACTCTATGCCTATCAAGCGGCACTGCTCTACGAGCAGAATGCCCTTGAACGAGCATTTGATCTTGCCCAACAAGCACAGCAATTGGTTGGGCAAGCAGGTGTGCTGCTGTTTGTTGATCAAGCCTATGTGGTGTTGCTGCAAATCTTCCTAGCATATGAGCAGTTCGACGCTGCAGAAGAGACCTTGCAGCAGTTGCTCACTCTGCCTACCTACCGGGATAATGACTATGCACAGACGTGGCTGCTCTCTGGCCTGCAGGTTCGGCTCTGGCTGACGACAGGAAAACAGGAGCTTGCCGTACAATGGAGAAAGAGTCGTCAACAGCAAGCCCCCCTGCCCTCAGCATTTGCTCAGGAGCGAGAGGC
>CAXUIS010000029.1:3352-28514 GCA_964250915.1 uncultured Ktedonobacteraceae bacterium
ACACGTGAGCAAGAGGTACTGGAATTACTGGCGCAAGGTGCCTCCAATCAGGAGATTGCAGATGCCCTAGTGATCGCGCCTAACACCGTCAAGCGGCATGTACAAGTCATCTTAGAAAAATTGGGAGTACGCAACCGCACACAGGCAGTGGTACACGCTCAACAACTGAATCTACTTGCAAACACTCTGATGGAAGCATCATGAGTATCATTGTGCATAAAGTAGAACTAATCCGAAAGGAACATGTATCTTTCTCAGAGTAAATGACTCTAAAGAAGCAAGACCTTGAGTGCAAACAGACGCTATACTGTCCCTATCGCTAAGGAGTGATGATGTTTCCTTCATAGCGAAAGAGTGTTTTACTAACCGATTGAGTGCTGCTCGTCTGTAGGCTTCCTTGCCGTCCGCCTTAGCAGAGCCAGGACGGAGTCTGTTGGTTCAGGACTTCAAAGGAAACACAACGATAACATTGGAGAGGGACAAGGAGAGTATGACTTCCTTAATAGGAAATCGCGTTTGGTTGATTACGGAGTGTTCGAGTGGGTTGGGACAGGCGTTTGCTCAGTCCGTAATTGCGCATGGAGATCAATTAGTCGCGACCGCTCGCCAGGTCGAGCAAATTGCACCATTGGCAAGCGAGCATCCAGGTCAAGTCCAGGTGATGACACTCGATGTCACCAACGTTGGGCAGGCTCAGGCGACCGTAAAGGCTACCCTGGACACCTTTGGGCACATTGATGTCCTCGTCAACAACGCGAGCTATGGACTCTTTGGAGCCTTTGAGGAACTTTCAGATGAACAGATTCGCCAGCAACTGGAGGTCAATCTGTTTGGAGCGATGAACGTGACGCGAGCCATCTTGCCATCTCTGCGTACACAAAGGTCAGGACATTTGGTGCAAATAAGTTCTATGAGTGGTCAGGTTGGCACCATTGGCTTTTCGGCCTATCAAGCGAGTGAATTTGGGCTTGAGGGCTGGTCAGAGGCTCTCTCCAAAGAGATTGCCCCATTTGGAATTCGCGTCACGATTCTCGAACCTGGCACCTTTCTCACCAACTGGGCGGGTCGCTCGATGGTCGAAGCTGATTCAATACCTGCCTACGACGCAGTCATGGGAATTCGCCGTGAGCAGATACATGCCGAAAACGGAAGTCAGCGAGGAGACCCTACTCGTGCGGCTCAGGCTCTTCTCGCTGTGGTCGAGTCTGAGCATCCACCTCTGAGGCTTCCTCTAGGAACAGATGCACTTACTATCATCCGGCAGCATGTACAGCAGCAACTCAATGATCTTGACCGTTGGGAGTCCTTGTCGCGCTCCACAGACTTTCCTCGCATCTAAGAAGGTCGGGTCCAAGCACGCGATACATATATTACTAAGAGAAGAAAATAGAAGAACAAAGGAACAGCAATGATACAGGTGAAGTCATTTTCGAGTCATCAAGCGGGCGAAGATGGGGTCAACGTCAGGGCGGTGGTTGCAGCCACGACGCAACAAGCCAACACCACTCTGACGTCTTGGAAGGAGAGCGGTCTAGCGGTCAACATCCTCTCGTCATCAACACAGCTGGCTCTTGACGGAAATACCGCTGCCTACGTACTTACCTTGGTGGTGGACCTGCAACCCGGTGAGCAAGACGAGGACGAGACTGTGACCGATGAGGATGTTGAGTTCGAGTAAAGCACAAAGCAAGGAGAACCCTTGCTTGAGAGAGCAGGCGAGAGAGAATGCGAACACGTTCAACCATCAATGCAAACACCTCAACGGAAGCCTTTAATGTCGCTCCGCGTATTCGCACGCCTGATCAGCGCGTGCGCGTCTTTGTCAGTTCGACGCTCGACGAGTTAGCTCCTGAGCGAGCCGCCGTGCGTGAGGCGATCATTCAACTGCGCCTCACACCTGTCTTCTTTGAGTCGGGTGCGCGTCCCTACCCGCCGCGTGAACTGTATCAGGCATATCTGGCGCAGAGCGATATCTTTGTGGGCATCTACTGGCAGCACTACGGCTGGGTTGCGCCAACGATGCAGGTGTCTGGCTTAGAAGACGAGTACCTGCTTTCGCCAGACAAGCCACGACTCATCTATGTCAAGTCTCCTGCTCCCGAACGTGAACCTGACTTGCAGCACTTGCTCGACCGTATTCGCGCTGATGGAGTCACTTCTTATCAGAAATTCGCTACGCCTCAGGAGTTGGGCGAACGAGTCGCCAATGATCTCGCATTGCTATTGACTGAACGCTTCACGCAGACTCCTCAGACAACACGTACCGTTCACCCTGCCCCATTGCCTCTCGCACGCGGTCGCCTCATTGACCGAGAGCGAGAGATCACGCTGGTACGAGACCTGCTGATGCGCGATGACGTTGGGGTGGTGACGCTCACCGGACCAGGAGGGGTGGGCAAAACACGGGTGGCGATACAGGCAGCCACCGAACTTGCCTCGCAGTTCCGCGATGGTGTCGCCTTCGTGTCGCTGGCCTTGCTCAAAACTCCAGAACTCGTCGTGCAAACCCTGGCACAGGCTCTCCAGGTGTCCGAGACACCCGGTCAAGCTCTCAGCGAGAGCTTGCTCAACTACCTTCGTACCAAACAGCTCCTGCTAGTGCTTGATAATGTCGAGCAGATCATCTCTGCCGCGCCTCTCGTAACGCAGGCATTGGAACGTGCCTCACGTCTCAAAGTGCTGGCCACGAGCCGGGAAGCATTACGGCTCATCCCGGAGCGTGTCGTGCCTCTCCAGCCGCTTCCCCTTCCAGACCCTGGACAGCTTCCTGACCTCGAGACCCTGGCACAGGTTCCGTCCATCGCCCTGTTTCTTGAACGGGCACGAGCGGTCAACCCCGGCTTCACACTGACAACCGACAACGTAGCAGCCATCATCGGAATTTGTCGTCGTCTGGATGGGTTGCCGCTAGCATTGGAACTCGCCGCCGCACGTCTCTCAGTGTTTGCGCCTGACGCCTTGCTTGCTCGGATGGAGTATCGTCTCTCACTGCTCACACAAGGGGCACGCGACCTACCGTTGCGACAGCAGACATTGCGGAACACGCTTGCGTGGAGCTATGACTTGCTGAGTGAGCGTGAGCAGCAGGTGTTCCGACACCTGGCCGTCTTCGTGGGGAGCTTTTCTATGGAAGCAGTCGAGTCCGTCTGTACTGATGAACTGCATGACGGAAACGAAGTGATGGAGCGGGTCACAGAACTAGTCGAGAAGAGTCTCATTGAGCTAGCTGACGCAGGGGGGGCAGTGCCGCGCTTTCGGATGCTGGACACGGTGAAAGAGTATGCGTTGGAGCAACTGGCTGCAAATGGGGAGGAAGAGGCGGTCAAACGCCGACACGCTGCCTATTACCTGTACCTAGCTGAAACAGCGGAACGCCATTTGCTGCGTCCAGAGCGCGGCGTGTGGCTCGAACGGCTAGACCGTACCCACGACAACCTGCGAGCCGCCCTCACATGGAGCAGCGAGCACGCTGCGCTTGGGACTGGGTTACGCTTAGCAGGAGCACTCACCTGGTACTGGTATCTTCGTGGCAATCTGCAGGAGGGACGTACCTTCTTAGAAAGATTCCTTGCACAGAACGAGCAGGCAGACAGCAGTGTTGCGCGAGGGAAAGCACTGTATGGAGCTAGTCTGCTGACGCGAACTCAGGGCGATTTCGAGCTTGCTAACCAGGAAGCTGAGGAGAGTGTCTCATTGTTTCGAGGACTAACAGACCCGTACTGGCTTGCTCTTGCACTCGCACGGCTGGGGGATATTCAGATGAGTCAGGGGAAGCTAGAGGAAGCTCGTTCCTTGCTTGAGGAGAGCAGGCACCTGTTTGAGGAACAAGACCTTCCGTTCCTGGAAGCCTTTGTGCTGCGCTATCTGGGTCAAGCTGCCTTGTCGAACCATGACCTGATGGAGGCAAAGACGCTCTTCGGGCAAAGTCTGGTGCTCTTCCAGCAGGCGCGAGACTTGTTAGGAGAGGCCGCCACGCTTGGTGCGCTGGGTGTTGTGGCGATGGCGCAAGGGGACGTAGTGACGGCTCAGTCGCTGGTCAATGAGAGCTTGCCACTGATGCGGGCGGCAGGAGACCCGCGGTACCTCAAGGAATTTCTGCTCATGGCAGGAACGGTGCGGCTGAGGCGAGGGGATGTGCAGCAGGCATACACTCTCTTTAGCGAGAGTTTACACCTTTGGGACAGTACTGAAGACCAGGAGAATACAGCTGGGATTCGATGGTCCCTCATCGGATTGGCAGAGGTCGCTACTGCACGCGGACAAGCGGAACGAGCAGGAAGGCTGTTGGGAGCAGCCGAGATACTCTCACCACGTCTTCTTAACTCCTTCGAGGAAATGAGCGCGATCAACTTGGACCAGGAGATTGCTCAGGTGCGCACACGCCTGGACCAAGCAGCATTAGAAGCTGGTCGGGCTGCTGGTCAGGTCATGACGAAGGAGCAAGTGATCAGCTATGCGTTGCAGGACAACTAGTGCATGAGCATGTCCTTGTTTCTCTCTGCCTGTTTCCTAGCCTGCTTTCGTAATCCTGGCACCGGGTACGGAAGGTCGAAGACGGAGAACAGATAGTAGAGCGATGGCAGCAGAATGAGCATTCCAATACCCGTGGCAATCAACAGCGTCAAAATGACATTGGGGGCATTGGCTGCATTCTCAATGGTCACATCTGGTGGAATAAGGTAGGGAACCAGCGATAGACCCCAGGATACAAGCAGAAACGCTGTTTCCAGAATCATCAGGGCACGAGCTAAGCGGTAATGCTTCAGAAACAATGTGACCGCCGTTGCTGGTCCGATCACCATAGTGCCGATAACCACGGGAATAGCACGGCTCAGTAATCCTTGCCAGAGGAGAGGTGCCTCCGATATCGAGAGGTATAATCCTAATGCCCCCAGCAGAGCAGTGATAGCACCGGCAACAAGTCCACGCCACTGATAGAGTGCCGCAAGTTGCTCGTCTTTATCAGTGCGTGCCTCCGCCGTGAGGTAGATTGCTGCCAGTGTCGCGCACAGCATGACTGCTATCGCTCCTGTGGTGAGCGCAAAGGGCGTGGTCCAGGATATGCCGAGATCCGTTTGGACGTTACCATTGGAAACACGAATACGTCCACTCGCAACCGCCGCTGCTGACGCGCCAAAAAAGAACGGTGTTATCAAGCTAGTTGTACTAAAGACTCGGCTCCATATGCGGGCTGTAAGGCTTTTGGTGTTGAGAGCGTAGGTGCGGAAGATAAACGCTGCACCGCGCAGGACAATACCGACCAAGGCCAGGGATAAAGGAATGTAAAGGGCCGTCGTGAGGATGGAGAAGGCGGGCGGAAACACACTGAACAGCCCAACGAGCAGGAAGATCAGCCAGACGTGGTTGGCTTCCCAGACAGGACCAAGTGCATGATTGATGAGCCCGTGCTGGCGGTCGCCATTGCGTCCGACCGCGAACAGGTCCCAGATACCTGCACCGAAGTCCGCCCCACCGAGGACCGCGTAAGCGATGACTCCAAACCAGAGAACGCTCAGCGCAACGAATGCAATAGGCATTAGACACCAACTCTTTCTAGCTCTGGGGCCACTGGCTGCTCAGCAGGCCAATTCATTTTAGGGCGTGGAGAACGCGCTACGCCAATGAGTAGACGTATGAGTGCTATTGAAAGCAGAACGTAGATGCCAGAGAAGATCAGAAAGCTGAGGTTAAGAAGAGGAGCCGTGGTCACAGCATCCTTTGTACGTAAAAAGCCGTAGATGACCCATGGCTGACGCCCTTCCTCAGTCGTAATCCAGCCCAATATCACAGCTATAAATGCAAGCGGAGATGAGATCAGGATACCTAGCAGTAACAGCCGATTTTCCGACACTGTTCGCTTTCTCAGGAGAAACAGGAACCAGAAGACTGCTACCACAAACAGCATGAAGAAGCCGATCCCAACCATCGCATTGAAGGCCAGATGCACTAGTGGCACATTGGGCCAGTCCTGACGTTGAAAGGCATTCAGACCTTTGATAACCGAGTTGAGATCACCGTTCACCAGCAAACTTTCGCCATGTGGAATCTCAATTGCATAGTAGACCTGCCCTGTGCTTGAGTCAGCAATACCACCGATTTTGAGCGAGGGACCTGCCTGAGTCTGGTATAAAGCTTCCATTGCCGCGAACTTCGTTGGCTGGGCATGTGCGAGAAAGCGAGCATTGAAGTCGCCGCTGACAATTTGCAGTGGTGTTGCACACAACGCTACTGTCATGCCCAGGATCAAGCCTTTTCGTGTGTACTCATCCCGCTTGCCACTCAGCATTGAGAATGCATATACAGCGGCTACAGCAAAGCCCGTCACAATGTATGACGCCAGGAGCATGTGTACTGTTTCATAGGGGGTACTTGGATTGAAGACCGCCTGTATAGGATTAATGTCGGAAATCTTGCCATTCTTGTAGACAAAGCCAGCAGGGGTATTCATCCACGAATTCGCGCTGACGATAAACCATGCGGAAGCCGCGCCACTGATCCAAATGGGGAAAGAGCAGAGCCAGTGGGCAAGCGGTGACAATCGGTCCCAGCCATAGAGGTACAAACCAAAGAAAATCGCCTCCAGAAAGAATGCAAAGCCTTCAAGCATGAATGGTAAGCCGACGACCTGACCAGCGTATTTGATGTAGGTAGGCCATAGAAGACCTAATTCAAATGTAATAATCGTTCCTGAGACAGCACCGATGACAAACAAAATGGCGGCGGCCTGGGTCCAACGGCATGTCAACGTCATCCAGATGGCATCTTTACGTCGAAGAGCTAGACCTTCGGAAATACAGAGGAGCAACGGTAGTCCAACTCCCAATACAGAAAAGATGATGTGAAATGCAAGCGAGGTTCCCATTTGGGCACGTGCAGCCAGTAAATGCGACATAGAGTATTCTCCTCCATACAGTTCATTGCAAGAACATGGTCATTCTATTTTTTGGGCAAGGCATACCCTAAGAAGTGAGAACATGCTCCCTTTTCCCTTGAAATGCCGACATCGTTACATATCGGCGTTAAGGAACACTCTACCATCGGTTGAGCCGAGAGTCTTGATGCTTTGGAAGCATCTTTGTAAGGAAGAGAGGATAACTCTTTCGGACTACTGGCTATCCAGAATGATCAACTGTAGTAGGTCCAGAGCTATATAAGCTGTCATGAAGTATAAAACTAGGCGGAGTAGGAGAGGAGCACGCTCCTCTCTGCTAAGGTTAAGCATCCTTTTCGTCAATCAGTTTTCAGAACGTAAAGGAAGCTACCAACGTGATCGAGAAACTCACCGTTTCCTCATGTACTTCCATGAAAGTGCTAAAAAAATTCGCTCAGCCATCGCACGAAACTGCAAGATTGCCTCATGCTTCCCATAGTATCTTAGACATACGACGGTACGTTCCTCGCAGGAGGTACTGATATAGTTACAAATGTTCACAATCCTGCTTTGCTTGACCAGAGTTTCTGCCTTGTCGAGCAAGTACGGAAACTCTTCAAAAAGTATATGGAGATAGATACAATGGGAAAACTCGACGGAAAAGTTGCCGTTATTACTGGTGCGAGTCTTGGAATTGGGCTTACTACGCAGAATCGGTGGGCCAGAAGAAGTAGCCAGAGCAGTTTTGTTTCTCACATCAGATGAGAGTAGTTATATCACTGGTACAGAGTTGCATGTTGATGGTGGTGGCCGTTCGTCATTAGAGAGAGCGGTGCAGTAAAGTCTCGCCACCGCTCTCCTGCTACTCTTCACCACTTCTTTCCTCAAACGCTCCCAGAGCATGCAGTGATGCCTTTTGCGCCTCGGAGAGACCGCGAATACCCGTGATGTTAAGTCGCTCGTAGGGTCGGTCCCGTCGCAGCGTTCGCAGAAGTTCACCACTGTCTATATCCCACAGCCGAACTGCTCCGTCGTCCCCACAGCTGGCAATCGTGCTCCCATCGGGACTGACCTTGAGAGCTTGCACCATCCCTTGATGCCCCTCTTGCACCCGCACACACTGCCCACTCTCGACCTCCCACCAGCGCAATCGACCATCGCTGTCCCCACTAATCAGTTGTTTCCCATTTGGACTCCACACAACGGCTGAGACAACGGCAGAAGGCCATGTCAAGCTATGAACCTGTTTCCCGTTGTGCATCTCCCATACAAGGAGCTGCCCACCCTCTCTGCCGTCCCCAACAGAGGCTAGATGCTTTCCATCGGGACTCCATGCCACGCTCACAACTACCCCGTCGTGTCCCACCAGCTGCTGCCGCAGAGTTCCGTCATCGGCATTCCATACATACACCGAGTCGTTATCGCTTCCACCTGCAAGCAAGTATCCATCGGGACTCCACGCTACGCGGCGGATGCGGGTCGTCTGTCCCCTCCAGCGACGGATGCGAGCCGTTCTCTCCCACACCTGTACTCCCCCCAGATAGCTCCCAATTGCAAGCAGGTGCCCGTCAGGACTCCACGCCACGCTTTGAAAGATGGCACCAGTCACATTGGAGTCCCGCAACTCGTGCAGGAGAACGTTTGTGGTTGAGTCCCAAAGCCCTATGAAGTCTCGCCCTCCACTGGCGAGCAAGTGTCCATCGGGACTCCATCCAATCCCTAGCACCATGTCACGATGTCCCTGCAACACACTCTGTAGTGCTCCACTTCTTGCATTCCAAAGCGTCACTAGCCTATCTGCTCCACAACTGGCAAGCTGTGTGCTATCGGGACTCCAGTCGAGATCGAGCAGGGAGTCCGTGTAGCCTTCCACGATGTGCAGGCACTGTCCGTTGTCCACGTCCCACACCCGTAGCGTAGCATCGTCACCGCTACTCAGAAGAGTACGGCTATCGGGTGTGAAGGCGAGGCTGTTCGTCAGCCGGCTATGTCCTTGCACCTCCCGTAATCTGCCCTGCTGCATATCCCACAACCGGATCGTAGCATCAGAACTACCGAAAGCGAGTGTACGTCCATCGGGACTCCACGCCACCCGCAATGCAGGCACTCTATGGTCGGAGAACGTTTGAAGGCAGGCACGCGTGGTCATATCCCATAGTTTGACCGTCCCATCATAGCTCGCACTAGCGAGTTGCATACCATCAGGGGAGAAGGCCAGCCCTGTCACTCTGCGTGCATGTGCCGCAAGCACCTGCACGCTTGTGTTCAGTTCTGGTACCTGGGGTTGCCACAGCCATATACTCCCATCGGCACAACCACTGGCAAGGAGCTTTCCATTGGGACTCCATGCCACATGGATGCTAGCAGTGGCATGTGGCAACGCTTTGAGAAGAATGCCGCTCTGAGGGACCCACAATCGAACGAGCGCATCTAGTCCTGCACTAGCAAGCATCCCTCCATCTGGAGAAAAGGCGAGCCAGACAACGCCCTTGGCAAGCCAGCTCTCCCAGAGCAACGTGCCACTGCTGACATCCCACACTTTGATACTCCCATTCGCGCTCGCACTAGCGAGCAGACGTTCATCTGGGCTGAACGCAAGCGACCAGACCATCTCCGTGTGAGCGAACCAGCTCTGGCGCAGAATACGTCCCCCCTCGTCCCACACCCGTATTTCCCCACGTCGGGTAGCAACCGCCCAGTATGCTCCCGTTCTACTTATCGTGACCGTCATGATTGCGTCAAAAGGCTCGGTGAAGATACTGCCCTCAATGATGGCGTGGGACAAGGTGCTCTCCTGCATGTCGGTGCCTTGCAGAAACACGTCACGCAGGGCTAGATACGAGAGATTCAGGCTCCGTAAGTGTCCACGCTGCACGCGTAGCAGTGTCACCAGATTTGCCGGTCCATAGCCTTGAGTTGTCTGGTCTTGACTTCGCACTTGGTCAAGTAGTCGGAGCAAGTGTTCCTCTATCTTGGCGCGTCCCTGATAGGTGCCCTGCAACTGCATGAGCAAGGGAGTCACGAGTAGTTGTTCCTGGGTCTGGCGCACGTATTCCTTCGCTTGGGCTTGACACAGTCCATGCTCAATCAGGCGAACCAACTGCCCCTGCTCAATCTCACGGCTTGCCTCGACGATGAGCCGTGCTGTCGCGTACTCCAGCACTACCGACTGAAGCGTAAAGCTGCCTGCACGGTGTCCTTGCTCGATCAGGCTGCGGCGGCGCAGTCCTTCCACGGCTTCCAGCACCTGCACCATCGGTCTGGGGATACTAAATACTGTCACTAGGTCAGGTAGACTTACCGGTTCACGCAGGACGGCTAACCATAGTAGTACCGTCTGCTCCAGAGCCGTGAGGCGCGTAAACTGCTCATCGAGCAAGTCGCGTACTCCTCCAAAGACGACCTCGCCCTGTTGTAGGAATGGAAGAATCTCGCCGCCGAACACCTCCACAATCGTGTGTGCCACGATCTTTAAGGCCAACGGGTTGCCCTGATACACCTCGATCAGCTGTTTTCGTTCGCCTGCAGAACTTACCACGTCTTTTTCCACCAGCAGTTCTGCCCCGGCCTCTGGGTCCAGCCCTATTAAGCGCATTGTTCGCACAGACGAGTGACGGCCTTCCAGTGGCATGAGAACGGCAGGCACCTCGCGGCTGGTTAGTACGAGGCAGCTTTGATGAGCAGTCGCCCCCATTTGTTGCAGAAGGCGGGCATAGTCATCAAAACCTGCATGCATGCGACCGCTACCAATGCCCTCCTCTAACAGCGTTTCTAAGTTATCCAACACCAGCAAGACGCGCTGCGCACGCAGTTGTTCCATGAACAGATGCAGATGTCTCTCGAAGGAGGTAGACTGCTCCAGAAGTACCTGCGGGGCAAGCACTCGTAAGCAGTCATCGACGAGGACTTCACAGGAGGGACGATTCCGCAGGGAACGCCAGATGACGACCTCGAACTGTTGCGCCACCTGATGCATCACTCTGGTTGCTAAAGCCGATTTCCCAATGCCGCCCATGCCCAGTACAGTCACCACGCGGCACCGCTCCTCAACAATCCACTGGGAAAGCAATGTTCGTTCCGCCTCGCGTCCATAGAATAAGGGGACATCCAGCGCGTCTGCCCAGTCCACACGTGGTCCACTTTGTGTAGAAGGTGTGCTCATCTGCTCAATAGCACCATTTTGTACAAGGGCTGTTGGCACTGAAGGAGGAGCCTGTTGACGGAGGAGTCGGTGGAGCCAGTGCTCGTCAAGGAACACTTTCTGGTGCGCTACACGCCACAGTATACGAATCTCCTCTTCCTCGTGCCCTGTAGCAAAGGCATCTTGCTGCAGACCCAAAGCAATAATGTGCTTGAGATGTTCCGTTTTGGGATAACTTTGTCCAACCTCCCAGCCTCCTACTGCATTACGGGAGACGCCCAGGATGTGTGCTAACTCTGCCTGAGTGAGTCCAAGAGCTGTTCGCAACGTCAGCATACGCTGCCCGAAGGCATAGTCTTGCTCTCTATAGGAACCTCTCTTCATCCGTCATCTCCTTCAGCACTGCTCTCTCCTTTTCGATTTCCCACTTTATAATAGCAGGTTTGTGAGCGAAAGACGAGTTACTCGCGACTAGTCCAAAATAATCATTGCTCCCTCCTCATGAAAAATGCTTCTAAATAATCAAGACCTTTGGCGAAACTAACGGTAGAATGTTCCAGTAAGGAGAGAGTCAATCTGAAGCTGCCAGAATCTTGAGTGAGTATCGCGGCAAATTCAGCTCTACGGTTTTGAAAAGAAGCCGGTTGAAACAACTGATAGTAGGAGAAATACTATGACGACTACTCTTGACACTCTAATGAAACGCAACAAAGACTTCGCCGCCCATCAATTCGCTGCGGACGTATCCCTTATGCCCTCACTAGCGAGGGTGCTGCGTAAAGCGAGGGCATTGATAATCGGTTGCGCGGACCCGCGCGTTGACCCGGCTCGTGTGCTGGCTCTTAATGCTGGAGAAGCCGTTGTGATACGCAACATCGGCGGTCGAATCACTCCAGGAACGCTTCGGATGCTCGATATGCTCAACAGGATAGCCGATGTTGAAGAAGCGGGTCCTGAAGGCGAATTTCACGTTATCGTTCTTCAGCACACTGACTGCGGGTCCAAACGTCTTGATGGCAGTCCCGACATGCTAGCTGAGTACTTTGAAATCGGCAAAGAGGAAGTCAAAGCCAAATCAGTCATTGACCCTCGTGTAGCGGTTGCAGTTGATGTTGCTGCGCTCAAGGCGAACTCCTCCCTACCTAGTACGTGGCTTGTTTCTGGGCTTGTCTATGACGTGACAACAGGGCTGCTCGATGTTGTCGTACCGCCCACTCCGCTTCATACGACAGAATGAATATCACTTTTTGTGAAAAAATCTTATGGAGGTTCTCATGTCCAACTTTAACCCACAATCGACTCGGCGTCATTTTTTTAAGTATCTCGGTGTTTCTGCTGCATCAGCCGTTGCCCTAGGTACTTCCGGTACGTTTTTATTCGATTCCCCTTCACTGGTAGCTCAAGCTGCAGGCGTCCAGGAACAACTGGAGTCGGGTTCAACCAGGAAAGGTGTCAATATAGTTCTCGTTCACGGAGCCCTTGCAGACGCCTCCACATGGAGCAGGGTTGTCCCTTTACTGCAAGCACAGGGATATAACACGCTAGCAGTACAACTTCCGCTAACATCACTTGCGGAGGATATTGCGATCACACAGCAAGCCCTGGCGACGCTTTCTGGCCCGATCATCCTAGTGGCACATTCCTATGGGGGAGCAGTGATTACCTCGGCGGCAACAAATGTTCCCAATGTGCGTGGTTTGGTCTATGCCGAGGCGTTTGCTCCAAAAGAGGGTGAAAGTATTAATGCCCTCTTTTCCCAATACCCGAAGACTCCGCTCTTACAGCATGTGGTTCCTTCGTATCGAACAGGATATGTCTGGTGTGATCCATCCTGGTTTCCACAGGTATTTGCACAGGACCTCGATCCAGCGTTTGCCAGGGAACTTGCCATCGCGCAAAAGCCGATTCAACCAGGATGTTTTGCAACCCTCGCCGGACCACCTGCTTGGAAACAGATTCCTTCCTGGTACCTCGTGTCAACTCATGATCGTTGTATTGATCCTGCGAGTGAACGGTTTATGGCAAAGAGGATGGAAGCAACAACCCGTGAGATCGCTTCAAGCCATATCTCCCCACTTTCTCACCCACAAGTGGTCTTTGAACTCATTGTTGACGCAGCACATAAGATCAAATAAGCAATCTCAATAAAGGGTAAAAGGAGTCAGGCTCTCATCAGGTGCAAAGTCGTCCATCACATCACCTTTTCAGATGAGAGCCTGACTCCTTTTTTACGATTGTCGAGAAAAAACTGTCTAAAGATGCAAGAGACGCTATACTGTCCCTTGTTGCCGACGAATATATTGGCAATCCTAAGCGAGACGCGTTATGAAAGAGGAAAATTTTATGAGAATTGGACAACGGTGCCTTTTCACCTTTCGCCGTTTGGCATTTCTCAGAAAGCAAGTGCGAGCTATAAGCCAGACTCAAAAGTTTTCCAACATCCCAACATTCCCCGACATTGAGGTGACTGAGTGCTTCGTGCATCACCCCTACACAGGAGAATTCATCTGGACACGTGAAAACAATTGCTTTGGCTGGACCTCCCTCTTAGGTCAGGAAGCAGGCGGACCAGATGTTTCGCCCTATGCGGCAGTTGCACGCGTTGAGCAGTTAGAGGGCCTCCCGCCTACATTCATCAATGTCGGTGCCCTCCTATTTTATTCCGTGAGGTCTTGATGTCTGAATGCCCATATTCCGATGCCAGCGAAAACGCCTGTATAGACGAAAATGCCAATGCATGCAACAAGCGGTGTTGGACTATTTGGATTGACCAGTTGCATTCCCAAGACGGCATTACTTAGACGGGTATACAATTGGCTCGGAAGATAGTTTCCAATTGTTGCAGTCGTCGAGTTTATGCCTACGAGTGTAATATAGAGCACGTTTTCTACCAAAAGGAGGACGCCTAACGCAATTGCCATCGATGCAACGGTGTTCCGAAAAAGGATTGTCAGCATGAATGTGAGTGCGGCATACGGAAGCAGTCCAAGGTCCGCGGCCAGGAAGCTTAGCAGAAGCGTTTGTACATGTATTTGCGAGAACGGCAACGATCCTTTTAGTAGAAGGGTGAGAATACCAGTGATGATGGTTCCAACGACCAATGCAGCCAAGACGGTCAAGCTCGTAAGTGCAATGATGAGCATACTTTTGGCGACCATCAACGATATGCGAGAAACGCCTCGACTGAGCCAGAGATGTAAGGTGCGCCACGTGTATTCCTGGGCCGTGAGCACTGCAATTGCTACGATAAGCAGGATATTTTCTAACGATCCCATCTGAATACTACTTGCAAGTGCTTGCGGCCATAGTATCTGATGAACAACAAGTTGTTTTAGAGCGGACGAAGTATTAAACAGAACGTACCTAAACATGTCTATGATTACAATCGCGAGAGCAAGTATCCCAAGTTCTATCCACAGGAAGAGCCTACTCGCGACTTTATCTTTCTCAAGCAATAATAATCTCCAAAACATAGCGATCATTTCCTTTCGCTCTGCGTTAATTTTAAGAAAACACTCTCCAAGTCATTCTCGACAGGAAAGACTTGTGCAGGAATGACGCCATGAAGAACAAGTGTCTCGACGATTTTTTCAGCAGTTGCTCCTTTTACATCAAGAAACTGTTCGTCCTCCTGAGGTGTAATAGTGATATTTTTATCCAGACCGGACAATATCTGAGTAGCTTTATGCATATTGGCAACCTTGATGCGCGTGGCACCTTCGGTTGTCAGCAAATCTGACATTGTGCCTTCCGTTACCACGCTTCCTCTGCGGACGATGATGGCTCGATCACAGATGATTTGCATTTCATGTAAAAGATGACTACTCAAAAAAATCGTCATTCCCTGATTAGCTAGCCTGCGCAGCAATTCACGTATCTCATGCATTCCAATGGCATCCATCCCATTTGTTGGTTCGTCGAGAATCAACAGGTCGGGTTGACCGAGTAGCGCCATTGCTATACCCAGACGCTGCTTCATGCCGGTTGAAAATTGCTTTACTGGCCGGTTATTGATATCCTGCAACCCCACCATTTTGAGCAACTCCTCTAGGCGTTGTGTTGTCACTTCTGGATAGAGGCGTGCAAGCATGCGCAAATTATGGCGAGCTGAAAATCCCATCATGAGCGAGGGCGAACCTATCATTGTTCCAACACGACGTAGTGCTACGTTATGCGTAGGAGTGACCGGCTGACCAAAGACTTCAACTGTTCCCGACGTGGGAAAAATCAACCCCAGTATCATTCCAATTGTCGTCGTTTTGCCTGCTCCATTGGGACCGAGAAAACCAAAGATTTCGCCTTTTGTGATGGTGAAAGAAATGTCTTCGACTGCATGAATCTGACCATAATACTTTTTTAGTTGATGAGCCTTAAGAACAATATCAGTATTCACAACGGTACCTTATCCTACTCTATCTTTCAATCAACTCGTGAGTATCTTGCGTATACTCAGGAGCACTTGTATTTCTTGCTCGGTTCTTTCCGACTACGCCACCAATTGCTCCAAAGACTGATCCTAATATGAGCGCGAGGAGTAACGCTACAACTATACCGAAGAGTGCTGAGAGGATGACTGTGTTGTTTGTATAGTGTATGCTCAAGTGTTGCTGGTCCGCTATACGTTGAGCAGTTTGACGTAAGGCATCCACATGAGTAATTGTATTAATAAACGTTACAATACCGGAGACGATGGTGTAAAAGAGTCCGGTGAAAAGTCCAGCAAGTGCTCCCGTTCCTGTTTTGCCCGTTACCCGCGAAGCAATCAGTCCGACGTATTATAGATAGGCTACGATATCAATAATCCAAACGAGCTGGCTGAGAATGCTGAGATGAGTAGAGGTACTGATACTCCCCAGGCTAAGATTAATAATGCTTAGCAATACTCCCCATATCAAGCCCTGTAGAAACACATTCATTCTTTGTACATTTAGCATAGCTTCTTTCCTTTCACGTCAAAAATTGGATTGCTTCGTTGCTGAACGAGAGGTGTTCACCTCACGTTCAACCCAAGAGACAGTATAAAGTTGGTGTTGCGAAAAGTCGTGATGAGTTAGAGTCATTTTTCTAAGGGAGAAGTATGGCTCATTTGGACTAGCCCTGCATTCAGACAGCATAAAAGAAAATGACTCCAAAGAAGCAAGACTTTGAGTGAAACAGACGCTATAGTGTTTCTTGACGCATAGTGATATTTTCTACCCTTTTCTTTTGGAGGTCTTGTGAGAAAGAGTTTACAGTGCAAACAGTTGTTTTCTATTGGAGTGATGACTTGTATCGTGTTTTTCATGCTCATAGCCTCATTCACCATTTGGAGTTACACTCCCTCTTATGCAGCAGTTGGCGGCAATGGTCGTCATACACTACCAGGTCATCTGGTTCCTGCACTGAAGCGGTCTCAGTTGTTAGGGCACGCAACAAATAAGAATCAGCAATTGCAGCTTTCAATCGGCCTGAATATACGGAATCGCACCGCCTTGACAGCATTGATTGCCGCACAAAATGATCCTACGTCAGCCTTGTATCATCAGTTTTTGACTCCACAGCAATTTACGGATCAATTTGGTCCGACTCAGACAATGGTGAATAGCGTTATAGCATACTCGCAGAGTCAAGGGCTGAAGGTGAACGGAGTCTCACCAAATCATGTTTTGGTGAACGCCTCCGGTTCAGTAGGCACGGTTGAGCAAGCCTTTAGAGTTACTCTCAATGACTACGTGCTCAATGGACGCACGGTGTACGCCCCCTCTTCTGAGCCGAGCGTGCCTGATACATTAGGGACCATCATTCTTAATGTTGCAGGATTAGACAACGTTGCGCGTTATCAGCATGCTAGTACGATAAAGCAGAAGCAATCGGTAGCTGATGCTATTCCTGGCTACACTCCTGCTCAACTTCGCACCGCTTATGATGCAAACGCTCTCTTGCATACTGGTAGCACTGGCGCAGGTCAGACGCTCGCCTTGTTTGAATTGGATGGCTATACTCCCTCAGATGTGAATGCGTATCTGAGTCATTACAATCTGGGTACTCCTAAATACTCAGATGTTTTGGTGGATGGCGCAACAAATACTCCTGGTGACGGTGCAATTGAGGTTGAATTGGATATGCAAGTAGCGTCAGCACTCGCCCCTGACGCCACACAAAAAATCTATATTGGTCAGAATACTCCTACTGGCATCAATGATCTCTATAACAAAATAGTGACCGACGATCAGGCAAAAGGAATCAGTACGAGTTGGGGCGTGTGCGAAAATTACTCCGGTCTTGCAGAGTTAAGCACGTTGGATGAAATCTTTGCACAGGGAGCAGCTCAGGGGCAGGCACTTTTTGCGGCTTCAGGTGATGCTGGAGCATATGACTGCTATACTAATACGCTGGCAGTAGAATCTCCTGCCGATGATCCCTATGTGGTTGGCGTTGGTGGTACCAGCTTGCATGTTAAGAGCGATGGCACCTATGGCAGCGAAGCTGTATGGGAAGGGAGCGGAGGTGGTATCAGTACACAATTTACACGTCCCGCGTACCAGAAAGGGACTAATCTCACCAACTCTAATCGGATGGTTCCTGATGTATCAGCAGATGCAGACCGAAATACAGGCTATTCAACGTATTGTACCGTCACAGCGTCGGATTGTACAGGTTGGATGTTAGTAGGTGGCACAAGTGCTGCGGCTCCATTGTGGGCAGGAATTGCGACGGATATCAATGAGTATCTAATCAGTCAGGTAAAGCCGAGTTTGGGCAGTGCCAGTGGAAGCCTGTATGCACTCTACAATAAGGACCAGCCTTATAGTGCGTACCATGATGTAACGACGGGCAATAACCACTACTATTCGGCAACTCCTGGCTATGATACAGCCTCTGGAATAGGTACGCCCGATGTATGGAATCTCGCTCGTGACGTGGCGAGCCTTCCTCCCGTAGGGACTACCAACACAACACAACTTCTCAGCAATGGAAACTTTGATCGTGGTCCTGCATCCTGGAGCGAGTATTCTGCTGGAAACTATGAAATTGTCGATGATACCCGACCACATGCTGGCGGTACGAGTGCTGATCTCTGTGGATATGCTGGCTGCAATGATCGCATCTATCAAACCGTTATCCTGCCAGCTTCCTCGAAAAAGATTGTGTTCAGCTACTGGGTCTATGTGAGTACGCAAGAAACGACGAATACCTGTGTTGACACCTTCTTTGTACGTCTGCGTACCGTTACTGGAAGTACCGTTGCGATACTACAGACGCTCTGTAATACTACCGCTGCTGGTTGGAAACAGTATACGTTTGATGTTTCATCGGTCTTGAAGCGATACGCCGGTAAGCGGATTGAGGTCTCTTTCGAGGGAAAGACCATAACGTCTGGCGCGACCGAATTTTTTGTTGACGATGTAGCTCTCACAGCCACCCATGCCTGATCTCAATACTTGAAGGAGTTTATACATAATGCAAGCATTTTCCTCTGTGGTCGCGGTATTCAAGGGAAGAAGTGCCGCGCGATTACTGCTGGCTGCATTCCTGCTGGTCAGCGTTGCGCTTGTCGTCTCTACACCTGCAACGTCTCATGCGAAAGCACGCTCGACCTCCATTCAACTCTCAACGATAACCATGATCAATGCACGTCATGGATGGGCATTTGCCAGTGATAGGAAACATCTCCTGATTACTGCTCAGGGACCTAAGCATTGGACGGATGTGACGCCACCACTTGTGGTCAATAATATCAGCACGATCACTGTCACGGCCTCGTTTTTCCTGAATGCCACTCATGGCTATCTGGGTGTGGAGTTGCAGAATGGAAATGTCTTTCTGCTCAGTACGCAGGATGGAGGAAAAACGTGGCAATCAACTCAATTTGCTATTCCTATCCTGACCGATCCGGTGACGATAACGCAGATTACTTTCTTGGATGTCCAACATGGCTGGCTCTCTTTTGATAGAGCACAGGTAAAGCCTGGGGTTTTCGATATTCTGTTGATGAGTACCGGCGATGGTGGCAAAACCTGGCACACCTTGTTTGATACATCCCAGAATCCGTCGGCTCTGCCACCTCCCTTTTCACTCAGTAGTCACTTTCTGTTTCTTACTCCCCAAGATGGTTGGGTGACAGGTATTCTTCCTGCTGACGATGTGTACCTGTATGAGACTCGTGATGGTGGGAAAACCTGGAAGCGTGCAAACATTACTCCTATGAAAGGGGGGGAGAGTGTCGATTTCACACAGGACTACGGCCCCTACTGGCAGAATAGCAAAGCTGCGACGCTCTATGTCAAATACGATCCGTCTACGGGTAATGGAATGCCGCATATCACTACGTATCAAACACACGATGGTGGGACCAGTTGGATACTAGAGCCATCTTCACCCTCTACCAGTTTTCAAGAATTCTCTTTGCTGAGTTTCCTGAATGCACAGCAGGGCTGGAGCTTTGGTTTCGATGGAGCGGGACAATTTATTCTGCATCACACCAGCAATGGAGGGCAATTCTGGTCCCTTCTTCAGCCGCGTGGCCTGCCACAAGCGGACATCAATAATCAGGTACTGCTCCAATTGAGTTTCATCACTTCTACAACTGGCTGGGTACTAATCAAAGACAAGCAGAATATTATCCATCTTTTCCAAACCAGTACAGGTGGGCATGACTGGTACGAACTTCATCCAGTTGTTGGCTAGTTTCGCTTTATCACTTTGTCGCCAATGGATGGCGATTATGAGAAGGAGGATAGAATGCAAAATACAACTCTAGCTCCCCGTCAACGTCCACTGGGAGTTACAATTATCGCAATTCTAGCAGCATTGCAAGGAATTGCCTTACTCATTCTTAGTGCTATAGGCTTCTTCGGGTTTCTCACAACACTTTCGAGCTATCATGAGCCGCTGTATTCTCGCGTGGCCCATGTTGGCATTCTTGGCGGAGTACTTCTTCTTGTTGCTGTACTCTCGCTACTAGTTGCCTGGGGTTTATGGACGCTCAAGCGGTGGGCGTTCTGGTTCACCGTTGTGACGCAACTAGTGAGCCTTCTCAGCAGTGTTGGCATGCTTACTCAGACGGGAAATAGTACGACAACGACCACGACCTCAAACATCATCTTTGCCATTGTTATTCTAATCTACTTGTTTGCAGATAGAAATGTACGCGCTGCCTTCCGTACATGAGGAAAAAGAACGTATGACTGACTATGCAATTACAACCAAACATCTCTCACGATCATTTCAAGCCATTCAAGCTGTCGATGATCTTTCATTGTCTGTTCCAAAAGGGACGGTGTTCGGATTTCTTGGTGCGAATGGAGCGGGTAAAACGACCACTATTCATCTCCTCTTAGGTCTATTAGAGCCAAATGCTGGCTCCGCTCAGGTTCTGGGCTTCGATACCAGAAATCAGGCAACCTCTATCCGTGTACATACTGGTTCCTTACTCGAATTCAACGGACTGTATGAGAATATGAGTGCCCAAGACAATCTCGCGTTCTATGGACGCATTTACCATCTGCCACGACTTGAGCGCGAGGCGCGTATCAAAGAGCTGCTTATCCATTGGAATTTGTGGGAACGACGCAATGACAAAGTTGGCACCTGGAGCCGCGGGATGAAGCAACAACTTGCGCTTGCACGCGCCTTGCTGCATCGTCCAGCACTGCTGTTTCTGGATGAACCAACGGCTGGTCTGGACCCGATGGCGGCAGCGACTCTCAATAAGGACCTGGTACGCTTGGTCAAGCAGGAAGGGACGACCGTCTTCCTCAATACGCATAATCTCACTGATGCCGAAAACTATTGTGACCAGATAGGGATTATCCGCAAAGGCAATTTAGTGGCTGCTGGCAACCCAGATGAAATACGCATGAAATACAGTGGTTCGCAGATAAAGGTGATTGGTTCGGGCTTTAATGCACAGCTTGTGATGCGACTCCGACAGCAGGAAGGCATTTTCTCTGTGGAACACCACCCCAATCGCCTCGTGCTTAAGCTCCAAGACACGCGTGACGTTGCGCCGTACATTAACATAATTGTGCAGGAAGGTGGTACCGTTGAAGAGGTGCATCGAGAACAAGGGAGTTTGGAAGACGTTTTTATCAAGTTAATGGAGAATGTATAATGTTGGACATCTGGGCAATGTATTGGAAAGAATGCAAAGAGCTGTTCTTTCAGGGAAATAGGCAACTCTTCACAATTGTACTGTTGGTGGTCTTCCTGGGAGGCTGGCTACCGTATGAGATTGGGCATGCATGGTTGCAGCTTCCCCTCTTCGTTATCCTGCTGCTTGCCGTCGTTCCTGCAGTACCAGTGATTACTTTCGTTGCAGAAAGTTTCGCAGGCGAACGCGAACGGCATACGCTGGAGTCGCTTTTGGCTACTCGCCTCTCGGATGCAAGCATTGTCGCAGGGAAGATTGTAGCCCTGCTTACCCTGCCTGTGGTAGTGACGATACCTATTCTCGTGGTGGGCTTTGTGGCGGCGAATCTGCAGACGCAGGTGTCTGCATGGAATTTCTATTCTCTTGACCGCTTGCTGATAACTGTGCTCCTGAGCCTACTATTCTCTCTGCTGATCATTGCCATTGGCATCTTCGTATCGCTACGTGCAGCAACAGTACGGCAAGCCCAGCAGACGCTTGGCATTGGTGTAGCTGTATTAGGTTTTGCTGTCACTCTGCTGCTGCAATCCCAACTGGCACGCCTGCCATTTGCGAAATTGCTACAGGGATTGAGCGAGGGAGAAATATTGGCATACATGATTGGCGGTGTCACGCTTCTTGATGCCGTTCTCATTTTTCTCATTTTGATGCGCTTTCAACGCTCGCGTCTCATCCAAAGCTGACAGAGGACTCTTGCTGACATCACATCTTCGTCTAACTGCAAGCTCTAGGGCTAGTGACCTTGCGCCCATAGAAGGTAAGGAGCTAGACCTTGTGTGCAACAAGTCGCACATGACGGATCAGTTCAACGCACATAATCCCCTCGTAAAAACGAGGGGATTATGTGCGTTGAAGAGTATGTTTGGCTCGGTTTCAAGAGTCTTTATTTGATTCCCACAACCATCGAACAAGGGCCAGCGAGAGTTTCAACATACGTTTGGCTAAAACCTGCTGCTTGCATCCACGACATGCACTCTTTGCTTGTGTAGTTGAAGCCACCAACGGTTTGAAGCAACATAGACATACTTACAAAGAAACTATATACATTTTCCCGACGCTCATCGTCCATCATCGCCTCATACACAATCAACGCACCTCCGGGTGGCAACGCATGATACGCTTTTTGTATAAGGAACTGTTTTTGTTCAAGGTTCCAATCCTGCAAAACCTGTCCTATGATCACAACATCTGCGGTTGGCAGGTCCACTTCAAAAAAGTTGCCTGCGACGAAGTGAAGCCGATCTTGCAGCTCGAATTGGCTTACATATTCTTCAAAGTACGGCTGCACAGCTGGCAAATCTAAGCCATAACCAGTAAGATGCTTATGAGCCAGCGCGAGTTCTATGGGGCATTCTCCTTCTGCAGTCCCAACGTCCACGAAGGTCTGATACTTTTGCCAGGGGAAGAGGGTAGCAAGCGAGCGAACGAGTGGTTTGCTGCTGCCCGACATACCACGTAAGAAATTACGGAGATCATCAGGTTTAGAATATATACTCTCAAAAATGTCGTCTGAGCCTTGCTCTTTAGCCTGATTCTGAACTTTTCCTGTCCGTAAGCCCTCCTCCAGCAATGCCCACGAAGGATAGATTTGTGTGTCGATAAACTCTACAAAGCCACCAATGTAGGAAGGCTTGTTTCGATCAAGAAAGAGGTCCGTATCAGGTGTGTTGGAGTACTTGCCATTTTGTCTATCCAGGAAGTGTAGTGAGACAAGGAAGTCACAATAATCCTGGGCACCTCGTGGATTGAGCTTGAACCTCTCCGTTAATGTTTGAAGATCAAGCGGACCTTTAGCAAGCTCGGTAAACATTCCTAATTCGACAGCATTCATCAGTGCTTTTGCCGGTCCAAAAGCTATCATCGTCTCGAAAATTTTGTCCGGTGTAAGTTGTTGATTCATGATATATCCCCTATGTACACTAAAATGATATTACGACGGATAAGGTGTGACGCATATCTCTGTGAGAACGCGTCCTCTCTGCAGAAGCATTCAGAAATTCCAACAGTTGCCTGTCAGCACCTCCATCGTCAGCAACAAGGAGACAGTATACGGTCGATTCCGTAAACAGTCGTGCTCCTTTAGAGTCATTGTGTGGACAAACAATCCTTATGGTGCGACATGGCCAATCGTCGAATGAAAGACATCATCAGGATCATAGGTCCGCTTGAGGGCGAGTAAGCGCTCATAATTCGGCCCAAAGGCGAGCGGAACGCGCTCCTGCTCCCTCTCATCCAAGAGATTGATATATCCCCCTTTGATGGCATGGGGTGCAAGCCCGTGCGAGAGGTTCTGTGCCCATTGGATATGCCTCTGCTCCTCGTCTGGAGACTGTGCCTCCCAGCCTGCGATTATCTGAATCATCAGGTGATTCTGACGCAGCGCAAAAGCGGTCTCCGACACGCTTACGCGACTCGCGGCTCCATGAAAGTTATCCAGCGAGATGATCGAGAAGGGAGAAGAAAATGGCAGTCCCTGCTCGATGAGTACTTCGATGGTCTCGGTCTGCAGACCGTTGAGCGACTGAGTTTGGACGTAGTAGTGGCGACCTTTTGGGGCAAGCGCATCCAACTCATGAATGAGCGTATTGTAGGCGACCGGTTGCACCTGATCGACCAGCAGGGTGCCAAAAGTCCGCAGGGGTGCGAACACTTGCTCACCTGCTTGAAGTGGACCGCAATAGGTGGGTGAGAGAAAAAGAACTGGCGAGCCATCTGGCATCTGCAGAAATCCAGACTGAAGCGTTAATTCATCGGGGCTGTAGTGATGAACTCGTTAAAATGGCGTAACACTGCTCTAGCTTGATCGAGAGGATACAGCAGCAGACCAGAGAGCACCGTGGTGAGAGGATGAAGGTGATACTCCAGGGAAACGACGACGCCAAAGTTGCCTCCCCCTCCGCGCAGTCCCCACAGTAAGTCCGCATAGTCCTCAGCATTTGCAGTCACAAGCTGCCCGTCGGCTGTCACCACTTGTGCCGACAGCAGGTTATCGACACCCAATCCATACACACCTATCAGAGGACCATAGCCTCCCCCCAGAGTAAATCCAGCCATCCCAACGGTGGAGTAGGTTCCTGTGGTTGTTGCCAACCCGTAGTGCTGTGCCGCCTCGATGAGGTCGCCCATCGTTGCGCCTCCCTGAACCTGAGCGGTGCGCGTGACTGGATCGATGGTGACAGCTCTCATCTGCGAACAATCGATGACGACGCCATGCTCGCGTAAGGCTCGCCCTGCAGCATCGTGTCCTGCTCCTCGAACTGAGAGTGGTAATCCATGTGAACGGGTCCAAAGGACCGTTTGAATGATATCTTGCACATTCACACACCGAGCGATTGCTGCTGGTCGGGTCTTCACACTCCCATTCCAGAGTTGACGCGCCTGTTCATAAGCAGCATCCTCAGGCAGAAGCAGTTGGTCTGTGATGCGTGTTGCGAGATCGTTGAAAAAAGCATTGCTCTCATGAGATGTAGTGGTCATGGTTTCTCCTTTTCATGTTCCAAATGGACAGTGTTTCCAACAAGGACCACTATACTCTCGGTTCCACTCTATAGCTTGACCATTTGGAAGCATTTTTGTGAGGAGACGGCAATGACTCTTTCATACTAGTCGATTCTTTGGAGAAATGAGATTGACCCGCTTTTGGGGGTGACTCAAACGTGGAAGTTAAGTCAGTGGAGATGCATCAAATATAAGAAAGAGAAAACAGATGGTAGAGTCACATACTACCCGATAAGTATTCTTTTGTCAGCTACTCTTCTCTTTTCTCTTTTCTCCTTGCTTTTCATAGTCAACTGGACTGAGATAGCCTAGAGATGAATGCTTTCTTTTTCGATTATAAAACACTTCTATATAATCAAAAACAGCTGTTTTTGCCTCTTCTCGCGTCTGATAGATTTCTTGACCAATGCCTTCTGCTTTCAACATGCCCCAAAAGCTTTCTACCATGGCATTATCATAACAATCCCCCTTTCTACTTATACTTACGAGAATCCCTCGCTCTTTCAGTTCGGAGACAACC
>CAXUIS010000030.1:0-5827 GCA_964250915.1 uncultured Ktedonobacteraceae bacterium
CGCAACACTTCCAATGGGCGCACACGGGTTGCGTTCCATGACACAAGCAACGCAACGAGCATAGTGACGAGTACTGTCACGGCAACGATGAGAGCGATGAGCCAGGGACCAACACTAATTTGCACCTGGAAAACAAATGTGCTTAACACAGTGATTGACCCCGCGACGAGCAGCATCGCCACCAATGAACCGAGCAAGCCAACAAGTCCATTCTCGATGAGGACGGTCGCTAGCACTGAACGACTGGTGTAACCGACAGACTTGAGAATGCCAATTTCACGTTGCCGTTCCAGCATTGCCAGCGCAACCGCATTGGCAATAATAATCAAGCCTGCAATCATTGCCAACGATGCAACTGTAGTAAGCAAAATGATGAGATTGTCAAGCACCTGATTGATGATCGCGTCGATATCAACCACGCTGAAAACGAGTGCGCTTGGTACGGCTGTATTGATGTTGTGCTTAAACTCAGGCAACAGGTTGGGGTCAACTTTAAGCGAGTAGACCGCCAACGTCGATGACCTTCCCAATTGTGTCGCCACTTTCTCATCACAAAGAATCGAGGCGAAGGTAGGATTCTTCGTGGGGTCCGAGTCATCATAGAAGCCAACGATAGTCAGCACTTTTGTGACAGCTCCATCCGCGCTCTGCTCGATCACAGTGTTCCCAACACTCAAGTGCAGCGGGGCGTTTTGTAACGACGAGTTAACAAGAATATTATTTGTTCCCGCATCGGACGGACTTAAGTTGCGCCCACTGTGCAGAGTAATCACAGGAATGTCATTTCCACCGTCCCGCAGCGTATAGCCCTCAATACTGGCAAGTTTGTTGACCGCATCCCTGGAATTTCCTCTCCCTTTTGGGCCAGTCTCTTTCAATACGGTGTTCAGGTCTTGCCCCTGAATAAAGAGTGGATAGACCTGACGCACCACCACGTTCGAGACAGTTTTGCTTGTATCAACGCCTTTTTGTTGCGCTATCTTCGCCTGTATCGTCCCTTGTTGTTTGGGTTGTGCTGCAATAAAGACGTTGCGCGTGAAGAGCGTGTCGAGCGTACTAGTAATGGTATCTTTGATACCTTGGCCTAGGACAAGGACGAGTCCAATCGCAAACACGCCAACAAAAAGTGCTGTAAGTGTTGTCGTGGTACGTAAACGTTGTCGTCCCATGTTACGATATGCTAGCATAACGGGTGTTTTCCAGGAGCGTGGCGTAAACATGACCACACCATCAACCATCGTTGCGAAAAAGAACACAAGCGAACCACCTAATAGGACAAGACCCAATCCACCCAAAACCGCCAATGCATACACACCGAGCGTACTATTCCCTGCACGTGATGCATAATGATTTATAGCGTTTCCCAATAATCCAAGTAGACCAGAGACAAGCGCGGCAGCTACAATAGCTCCCAAAGCGGCAAGCAGCCAGAGCAGGATGCGAGGTTGCGGCTTTTCGTAGACGGGTAACTTCGAGATTGCTAATACAAGCAGACCAAGCCCTAGTGCCAACGCGAAGATGATGATAGCTCCACCATAAACAGCAATAATTGCCGTTGTCACACTGCCTAGAATACTCGCAGCCAACGCAACAAATAGGACAGAGAGCAAGATAAGCAATAAAAGAGTTGTTGCGCGTGAGCTAGTTTCTGTAGTTTCTCCACTGTCACGCAGCACCGCTAATGGTCGTATTTGGCTCGCTTGTACAATTGGCAACAAACCAAAGATGAAGGCCGTTGCGAGACCAATGACAAAGCCTGACCCAATCGTTGTTGGATCAAGCGTAATTGGCAGGTGTAACGGGAAGGCATACTCCACAATGGCACGAACAAGATAGCTTGCTCCAATACCGGCAAGCGTACCAACACAACCTCCTACAATGCCAAGCAATGCTGCCTCAAGACCAAAAAGACCATAGAGATCAATCCGTCGATACCCAGTTGTTTTGAGCATAGCAATCTCGACTCGCCGCCGCCTCAGTAGTACCTGCATCGTGTTGATGATACCGATGCCACCAATAAAGAGTGCTAACAAACCAACGATGCGCAGAAAGAGACGTATTTGATCTACCTGGCTCTGTCTTCGTTGTAGCAAGTCCTGAGCCGTGACAAGCGTCGCAGTAGGAAAGTTCTGGCTAATCTGTGTTTGTACCGACTTTAAGTTAGCATCAGGCACCGTTGTATAGATGGTCGTATATTGTTCAGGGAGTGCAGAGCCGTTTGGACCAGGAATGGCGGCTAACGCGTCCTGTGAAATGAGAATTTGTGGTCCTTGGAAAGCTCCTCCTTCTTGAAATTCAGCCGTAATAACCACCGAAAGACTTCGTCCATCAGCAGTTTTCACCGTATAACTGCTGCCAATATGGGCATGCAGCGTCTGAAAAATATGCATGCTAACGGCAACATTGGTGCCATGAACAACCTGTTGAATTGTCGGGCTTGAGGATGGTGCAAGAACGTTTGCCTGTCCTATCAGAGGAAAATTGTTTGATATAGCTACAATAGTGAAGGTTTGTTCGTCGCCGGAGGAGGAGGTAATTGTCCCCCCTGTATTGTATGATGTAGCATAGTCTGTAATGCTTCCATGTTGCTTCAATTGATCGAAAAAAGGCAGGTCGCGCTTGCGTAACGGAGAGACGCCCGCATTGACACGTAGATTCCCACCATTCGCCTCCACGATGTTGCCCACTAATGCTGAGTTGACGCTCAACCCTACGAGCTGCAATGCTACAATCGCCATCACACCTACCGCAACACAAAAAACAGCAAGTACTGTCCTCTGTCCACCACGCAAAAGTGAGCGTGTAGCATATGACCAATATAATCCAAGCCGCATAGCTATCCTTCTTTAAGAAAAATGGGAAAGGTGTCCAAATATTTGGTAGAGTAATGCCCTCTATCATGTACGTTCCGATACGGAAAATGCTGCATCGGGCTTCTGTCTATGAGATGATAGCATTCACCATACTGGATACAGACAGATATATTATCCGCTTGGTGAATGAATAAAAAGCTCTCTCACAATTGTTCTCTATAGTAGGATATTATTGCACAATCAAACTTTGTCTACTAGCTCACAGCATACCCTTCCTAAATGTGTTATGCTATCTCAATGAGAACAAAAATAATCCGTATGATATAAATTTTCTACTTTGCATAAGGTTGATGTAACTGATGGATACCTCTATCCGTTTCTACAATACGAATAGCAATGTGCATTCTCCATTTGAGGAAGATCGCACACGTAAATTCACCGTTCCATTGCCAACGGATAAGGAAGGCAAGGTGTCTGAGACACGAGCAGATGAACGAGAGTATACAACCTCGTCGCCCGAAACTGTCACACGTGAGCATGCGCAAGAGACTGAGCAAGCTGTCGCGGTAGATATTGCTGACTTTGAAGCGATCTTCTTACGCTTCCAGACACCTATTACAAATTTCATTTATCATCTGATTGGCAATCGAGAACAAGCATATGATTTAGCACAAGATGTGTTTGTCAAAGCTTACAAAGCATTATTGAATGGAACAGTGGTGCAACCAGGGGCACTCTCGGCATGGCTCTATCGCATAGCTACCAATACGACAACCGATACATTACGACGTAGACGATTGATCTCCTGGCTGCCGCTCTCGTTGTTTAACGAGGACCGAGGTATAGGAGCTGGTGTTCTGTCCGATTCTGGTGGCACCGCCGATGGCTTTACAAATACGAACGAAGAGAATCATAGCGAAAATCGCGTGGGCTCTGTAAGCACGCTTTATGAACGCAATGGCTATGATGGTGGACGCTTTGAAAACAACGTTGCAGACAAAGAGATCGTTGAGCGTGTGATGAAGCAATTACAGCCTAAATACGCTGTCTGTCTTTGGCTCTATGAGAATGATGGTTTGTCTTGTGCTGAAATTGCTGATGTTCTCAATATTAGCTCCTCGGCAGTAAAAATGCGACTCATGCGAGCGCGGGAACGGTTTATCGGATTGTACAAAAAAGAGGTCGGTGAAGAGTGAACTGTAACCAAGCGCGGTCAATACTGGCAGCACATCGTGAATTGAAACATGGTCAGATTGATACAACAGAGTTAGATGTGCATCTTGAACAATGTGCGGCATGTAGACAGGTACTAGCACAGCAGAACGTTGTTGGCGAACGTGTACGCCTTTTGCCTACACTTGAACCAGCTCCCGACGCTCATGGGAAACTTATGCGCGCGTTAGCGACCGAGCATACACATTTTCTACAACACTCATCTAACGCACATGCGTCATCGGCTTCGTCTGTCCCCGATTTTCTCAAGCCCTACATAAGTAAACCGATGCAAGTATCCGAGAAGAACTCCCAGACGCTCAGAGCTTTCTCTACTGCTGATACTGGACCACTACCAGTTGTTCCAATGAAGCGTAAGAAGCGTGTCGCCCCAACGGGACAATTTGCCATTCTTGGCTTGGCTGCTAGCTTCTTGATGCTCTTCTTAGTAGGTGGGCTTGTCTCGCTCCTGGTTTTGGCAAATCACGGAGTTAATGGAACAAACTCAGTAGCATCGTCAATCAAAAGTCCATCCTTAATTGCTCCTATAAGCTATACGGCAGAAACGGCCTATCCACATATCGCAAGCGCTGTTGCTACTCATGACCATATTTATTACTCGGCCTATGGTAGCGACGAAACGCAATGGATGATTGAGCAGGTCAACGGTACTACAAAGAATGCAATAAGTGTTCCGCTTCTGAAGACGAGTAGTCAGAGTCAGCTATTTGTGCTGGGAGCCTCTTCGACATGGGTTATTTGGCTACAGCTTGATACACCACAAAACAAAATTCAGAAGCACACGACAACATCTGCCTTTACACGAACATGGAGTTTGAATGCACTCCCTCTCGCAGTATCACCGGATACGCAATCTGAAAATGTAGTGACATTACAGCACGGCACGTTCGATACAACAATGGTTCCTGGTTGGGTTCATACTCCTATTCAGGGTCTCTCATTTCTACAGCAAAATACGCTGCTTGTAACATCTCTCGATGCAAAGGGCAACGCACAACTTCTACACTATCAGTTGTATAGCAATTCAGGGACAACTTCTACGCTTATCGCAACAACGAATAATGGTCATATCCTCACATCACCAACGACAACCGATGACGGAATGCGTATATTCTGGTCAGAGGAATGGTTTACGGACGACCAGCAACCCCATAGTATCATTTGGACACAGCAAGAGACAAAGCAGGTAGTTCGCCAAAACGGTGCATGGCGTCCAAGCACAACGGTAGATAAATATATCTATAGTACGGGTGATACATCATTCCATCCGCAGGTAATTAACAATACACTCTTTTTGCTCAGTACGAGTGATACAACAGCGGCAACGCAAGGGACACCAAGCGCGACAAGTACTCCAACATTACAGGCAACAGCAAAGCCTGTATCAACTGCACCCGTCACCCCACGCTTTACAGACATGTACACCTCGCAAATTGACGAGTCTATACACGGCACGGTTTTAGCTTTTCCGCTTGATGACCCAACGGCACAACCAAAGACACTCTCAAATGATAGTACTGCGGCTGATCTACAAGCCGGAACACGGTTCCTTCTGTGGCAAAGTAGCACCGGTTATCAAATGTACGATGCTTCTGCGAATTCCTCAGTAGAGGTCAAAGATAGTACAAAAGGCGCAACATTCTTGGCAGTAAATGGTGACTCTGCCGTATGGACCGTAGCGGCAGATACTTCTTCGACAAAGAATACAACAGGAGTTCAAACAGCGACATTTAGTATGTTTAACTGGCCCGCGGCTTAAGTACGTGAGTTTACATGACAGG
>CAXUIS010000030.1:5927-9420 GCA_964250915.1 uncultured Ktedonobacteraceae bacterium
TGACAGGTGCTCTGCCCCTGTCATGACCCATTATTGCTCTATGCTTTTTCTTTTTTGTTATTCAAAATGTCAAGATGAATAGTGTGTAGCTTCTGCTCCATTTCCTGCATTTTCGTAACCATAACGCTCATCTCTAACTCTGACTTGACATCCACCTGGTAGTCGAGGTCTGCTTTGATACGATCTTTGGCTGACTGGCGGTTCTGACTAATCAGGACAAAAATAGAGAGGAAGATTGCTTCAAGCGAGACCGCCATTGTGAGGAACTGGAATGGATAGGGATCAAACTGAAAACCTTTAGGGCCAAGTGTATTTACGCTAATCCAGAGTAAGAAAGCTATAAGGTTGATAAGTAAGAAAGGCATAGAGCCACTAAAGTCAGCGATTACATCAGCGATACGCTGCCCTACTGAAAGATGTGCCTCTTCGGCATCGTTTGGATTACGGCTAACACGAGTTCGCAGAATATCATCTGTATGCTTTAGGCGTTGCCCAAGTTCCATCAATACGTCAAGTGCGGCATCTGGGCGGCGGCGTAGAAAGTTGAAAAATTCGTCACGATCTAACTCGAGCGTTACCACCTCTTCTTCTGAAGTTGCGCTGGCTGAGCGCGTTTCCCCAGCCAGCATCGCCAATTCTCCGAAAAACTTTCCGGGGCCAAGCACATCCAGTACAACTTTTTTGCCATCAGTATCCGTCAACCATACTTCGACGTTACCACGCTCAATGATGCTGAACGCACAGGCAGTATCACCAGCCGTCATAACTTGCTGTCCTGGTTGAAAGAATCTTTCTGTCATTATAGAGCGGACCTCGGCCCGCTCATTGTCGTCCATATTAGAAAAAAGCGGTATTTCTGCAAGGAGTTGTGTTGTCACTAAACTCATACTACTATCATCCTTTGCTCAGCATCCCATCAACTTCGCAATCAGCATACGCTGAACCTCGCTAGTGCCTTCACCGATTTCGTTGATCTTGACGCTTCGGAAATAGCGTGAGACGGGGTATTCGTCCATAAAGCCATAGCCACCATGTATTTGTACCGCTTGATTTGCCGCACGATTCGCGGTTTCGGAGGCAAAGAGCTTCGCCATTGATGCCTCACGCGTATAAGGCTTGCCTTGCATATGCAGCCATGCAGCCTTGTAGTACATCAAACGTGCTAGTTCAATCTCAGTATCCATATCGGCTAGCTTGAACTGAATGGCCTGATTTTTGCTGATAGGTTGCCCAAACTGCTTGCGTTGCTTCGCATAGCTCAACGACTCGTCAAGACACGCCTGTGCAAGACCAACAGAGAGTGCCGCGATAGCTACGCGTCCCGCATCGAGTATTTGCATAAATTGCTTGAAGCCATCGCCTCTATGCCCAAGAATATTTTCCTCTGGTACCACACAGTCCTCAAAGGCAAGAGGGCGCGTATCCGATGCTTTCCAAGCCATCTTTTTGTATGGCTTGCCGATCTCATAGCCCTGAGTCCCTTTGGGCACAATGATATTGGTGATTTCGTTGCGTCCATCTGGACGTGTCCCTGTGATAGAGGTGATAGTTACGCCACCAGTCATATCGGTGCCTGCATTTGTAATAAACGCCTTCGAGCCGTTGATATGCCACTGTCCGTCACGCAGGACTGCACGAGTTTGTGTTCCACCTGAGTCGGAGCCAGCTTCTGGTTCGGTGAGTCCAAACGCCCATAATTGTTTTCCACTGGCAAGCGGCGTCAGAAATTGCTCTTTTTGTGCCTCGTTACCAAAGAGGTAAAACGGTGATGCACCGAGCGATGTGTGCGCTTCCATCGTAATACCAACCGAGACATCACCACGCGAAATCTCTTCGATGGCGATACAATAGGTCAAGAAGTCAGCATCCGCACCACCATACTGCTCTGGAAACGGTAATCCTAACAGGCCAAGTTCGCCCATTTTGTGAATAAGGTCATAAGGAAACTGACTTGTTGCATCTATTTCTTCCGCGATAGGCTTAATTTCTTGTTCCGCAAACTCGTGACAAGTATCACGAATGGCTATCTGCTCCTCGTTGAGTGAAAAATCCACCGTTTGCTCTCTTTCTTTGTGCTCATTCATACATACTAGATAGACGCAGTGCATTTGCACTGCTTACTAACAATTATACGAGTTATAGACAGAAAATAGCTAAGAAACACAATCATGCACAAAAGGTAGAGCATATGTGCTCTGCCTTTTGTGCATGATTGTGTTTCTTGATATTAAGAAACGCTTTCGCTACTCTCTACACGTGCTCCAACACCTTTACGCAGCATCGGAACCTTATCCAGTGCTTCCCAAGGGGCGTCGATATCGGTGCGCCCAAAGTGCCCGAAGGCCGCCGTGGGTTGGTAGATGGGTCGCCGCAGGTTCAACGCCTGAATGATTCCGGCAGGGCGCAGGTCGAAATGTTCGTTGATGAGACGAATGATTTCGTCGTCAGAGACTTTGCCCGTACCAAAGGTATCAACAAAGAGTGAGAGCGGACGCGCAACACCAATAGCGTAAGAAACTTGCAGTTCGAGCCGATCAGCAAGACCAGCTGCGACAATATTTTTTGCAATATGGCGTGCTGCATAAGCTGCTGAGCGGTCTACCTTTGTCGGGTCTTTGCCGCTGAAGGCTCCACCACCATGACGCGCCATACCACCATAAGTATCAACGATAATCTTACGTCCCGTCAGGCCAGCGTCACCCATTGGACCACCTGTAACAAAACGTCCCGTCGGGTTCACAAAAATCTTGGTTGACGAGTCCAGCAAATTCTCAGGAATAACAGGCTTAATCACATGCTCTAGCACATCAGCACGAATCTGCTCTTGATCGACATAGCTTGCATGTTGTGTCGAGATGACCACTGTATCAACGTGCACAGGACGCCCATGCTCGTATTGCACTGTAACTTGACTCTTGCCATCGGGACGTAGATACGCCAACGCGCCACTACCCATCCACGCTTTGCGACGCTCAACCGAGAGTTGACGCGTGAGTTTGTGAGCGAGACTAATTGGCATAGGCATGTATTCAGGAGTTTCGTTACAGGCAAAACCAATCATCATACCCTGATCGCCTGCGCCAATCTGCTCTAACTCATCATCGCTCAAATGCTTGACACCACCGTCTTTCGCCTCTAGCGAACGGCTAACGCCCATGTCGATGTCGGGCGATTGCTTGCCAATTGAGGTGACGATACCACAGGTACGGTAGTCAAAGCCATACTCCGCGTTGACGTAGCCGACTTGCTCGATTGTCTTACGCACAATGGCTGGCATATCAACCCACGCCGAGGTCGTAATCTCGCCCGCGACCAGTACAAGACCCGTTGTGGTAGCCGTTTCACACGCTACACGCGCTAAGGGGTCTTGCGTCAAAATAGCGTCGAGAATGGAATCTGAAATTTGATCACAAAGTTTATCTGGATGTCCCTCCGTGACCGACTCGCTGGTGAAAAATGACTTGGGACTTTCCATAAAATTACTCAAAGAGTT
>CAXUIS010000030.1:9520-28510 GCA_964250915.1 uncultured Ktedonobacteraceae bacterium
AGTGGGCATAAAAAAGCCCCTAGAGCGTAGGGGTATGGCATGTTGCACATTCCCCTCATCTCGCGGAACGCATAGTGCGGTGTTCCGCCGGAATTGGCACCCTTCCTGCTTGGTAGCAGATGGGTTGCCGGGCTTCGTAGGGCCGTTTCCCTCCACCTCTCTGGATGAGAGCGATCTCATAATTTATTCAGTTGTTGTATGCCTTCGCAATCTACTTGCTTGGTGTTGTCTTTATTCTACGATATGAAAGGCAGGGTTGTCAATTTTGTGATGAATGCTGACACCCGGATACGGTCGTATTCGGGTGTCAGCATTCATCACAAAATGATTTAGGTGCCAGACTCCCACGAGTTGAGGTACTTGTCTTGCTCAGGTGTGAGCGTGTCGATACGTATGCCCATCGCGTGGAGTTTGAGACGCGCGATCTCTTTGTCCATTTCGGTAGGAATGGTATAGACGCGTGGTTGCATCTGCTTGGCGTTCGAGAGCATGTACTCAGAACCAAGTGCCTGATTCGCAAAACTCATATCCATCACACTTGCAGGATGACCCTCTGCGGCAGAAAGATTGACAAGGCGACCCTCTGCAAGCAAGTGAACGTGACGACCATCGCTATAGGTGTATTCGTCAACGAAATCACGTACGCGGCGTTTAGCCGTTGCCATCTTCTCTAGGGCGGAGATGTTGATTTCGTCATTGAAGTGACCTGCATTGGAAATTAAGGCACCCTCTTTCATATTGTCGAGGTGCTGCTGGTCAATTACATTGACATTGCCAGTTACGGTGACAAAGATATCACCAAGTTTAGCAGCTTCTACACTAGGCATGACGCGATACCCGTCCATGACGGCTTCAAGCGCGCGTGTGGCATCGACTTCTGTCACAATAACGTTCGCACCCATACCTTGAGCGCGTGAAGCAACACCACGTCCACACCATCCATACCCGAAAACGACAAAAGTACGACCCGCGATGAGAATATTGGTTGAGCGAATGATCGCGTCAAGAACACTCTGCCCTGTCCCATAGCGGTTGTCGAACATATGCTTCGTATCGGAGTCATTTACTGCCAGCACAGGAAACTTGAGAACGCTATCCCGTTCCATGCTTTTCAGGCGAATAACGCCCGTTGTTGTCTCTTCCATACCACCAATGATATCGGTGATGAGTTCGGGACGCTTTGAGTGAATGGTTGAAACGAGATCACACCCATCGTCCATCGTCATTTGAGGCTTGTGGTCAAGTACGGCGTTGATGTGACGATAATAGGTCTCCTCATCTTCACCTTTGATAGCGAAGGTCGGGATACCATATTCGTGTACGAGTGCAGCAGCAACATCGTCCTGTGTAGAAAGCGGATTGGAGGCGCACAATACGAGATCGGCACCACCTGCTTTTAGCGTGATGGCTAGGTTCGCGGTCTCTGTGGTGATGTGTAAGCAGCCAGACATGCGGATACCTTTGAGTGGCTGGTCTTTCTCAAAACGCTCACGAATGAGACGTAGCACGGGCATTTCTTTAGCGGCCCACTCGATGCGCCCTTTACCACGAGTGGCTAGAGTGATGTCTTTCACATCACCAGAAATTGAGGTTGTCATAATTTATGAATGTTCCCTTCTTTATGCGTAACAACGCGCCTGACAACATACAACCAGTCGTCAGGCGCAACGTGTTTGCAATGATAAATATATCTTACAACATTTGTAGGGACCGATTGCTTAGGGTGTGCTAAAGCAGACCCGTACAGGACTTCCATTTCGTCCCCTACTCCTGTACGGGTCTGCTTTAGCACACCCAATCATTACAACAAGTGCCACTCGGAATCAAAGTGGGAGTAGTTTACGAGTTCCTTGTAGCGTTTGGCAATATCGTCGATTGTTAGAGTGCGTAAACGGTCGATGCTGAAATCGGCACAGACGAAGGAGCCAATGATGTTGCCATGCACGACGGCACGCTTGATATCCTCAACGAGGTAATGTCCGTCTGGTCCTGGTTTAACGGTAGAGAGATAGCCGAGGAGACCTCCTGCGAAACCGTCACCTGCACCAGTTGGATCAATTACTTCCTCTAGCGGATAGGCTGGCGCAGTAAAGTACGTGCCATCAGATCCAAAGAGGAGCGCACCATAACTACCTAATTTCACTACAACATATTGCAAGCCCATACTCAATAGCTGGCGCACACCTTTGAGAATACTCGCCTGCTCAGTGTAATGGCGGACTTCTTCCTCGCTCAAGAGCAAAATGTCTACGCGTTTGATGACTTCTGTTAGCTGCTCCTTCGCAGTGTTAATCCATAATTCCATCGTATCCAAGACGGTCAGACGTGCATGTGGCATCTGGTCCAGAACCTCTAACTGAAGTCCAGGTTGAATATTAGCGAGAAAGACAAGCGGACTTTGCTTATATACATCGGGAATAATAGGGTGGAAGTCGGCGTATACACCAAGTTGTGTATCGAGGGTATCGCGGGAGTTCATATCCATATGGTAGCGACCAGACCAATAGAACGTCTTCCCTTCCTCAATCTGTAAACCACTCAGATTAATTGGTCGGCTACGCAAAAAATCAAGAAACCTCTGCGGAAAATCGGTACCCACAACCGCGACAAGATTCACAGAGTCATAGAGTGAAGCAGCCGTCGAAAAAAACGAGGCGGCCCCTCCAAGCACATGGTCTACCTTCGCAAACGGTGTTTCAACACTGTCAAAAGCAACGGACCCAACAACAAGAATAGGCACGAATAGCCTCCATTTGTACAAAAATATAAAATTAGACAGGAGTAGCATCGCTGAGATGCTCGATCACTCCATCAAGAAACGCAAGTGTACTATTAAATTTTTCTCTCGCCATATCACGGGCAGGCTCTGTGTTTAAGGATTGGTACAAGTCAATAAAGCGTTCTTCAATGTGGCGCAACATGGCTGCAAGCATATCCCCTGTTACAGCCTTATTTGTATAACGCGCGCCTATCTCAATTAATGACGTTACAACGGCTAAACCACTCAATCGTCCCAGTTTATCAGCATCATACAGAATACGACCCTCAAGCGAGGATGTGTTAGTCTCTTGAAGAGCATGAGGTGTCATATGCGTTAGGATGGCCTGCTCCACTTTTTGCACAAGTTCTGGTGCTACCTGTTGTGCTTGCAGGAACTCAACCGCCATTTGTGCAGAGGCAATATGATGTTGCTGAAAACCCTGCGAAGTTGTCGAAATATCATGTAAATAGGCTGCAATAATCAACGCATCCATATCTACCATTACTGTATCGCCCTCATCCAATGTCTCACGCTGTAAGGCAAGCATTTTACTGTTCGCAACGACGATACTTACATAACGAAAGCCTTCGCTACCCAACGTTTTTTCGGCATAATGAGCGACAGCCTGTATTATTTTTTCACGTACCTCTGTATCCACTACGATTACCCCTTTCCAACATCTTTGCCCTGCTGCTTGTCGATACTCTTTGCACACATACTACGGAGTATTTCGTAGTAGGGAGAACGAGCGATACCTTGCTCCGTGACAATAGCCGTTATGTACTTATGCGGTGTGACATCAAAGGCTGGGTTAGCGACGGAAACTCCCTTTGGTGCAATGACCGTTCCGCGCACTGTTGTCACTTCCTCAGCGTTACGCTGCTCGATGGGGATAGACGCACCTGACGTGAGCGAAAGGTCTATCGTCGAGCATGGAGCAACAACGTAGAATGGAATAGCATGTGCATGCGCTAACACAGCTACACTATATGTGCCAATTTTGTTTGCAACATCACCGTTGGCAGTGATACGATCAGCACCAACAAAGACAGCTTTTATGCCACCATGATGCATGAAGTGTCCAGCCATGTTATCAGTAATGAGCGTCAGAGGAACTCCCTCTTGTTGAAGTTCCCAGGCGGTTAAGCGAGCTCCTTGCAGCACAGGACGCGTCTCATCGACAAACACATGTAGCCGCTTTCCTGCCTTATGAGCCGTGTAGATTGGTGCAAGAGCGGTCCCACTTCCCGCGGTAGCAAGCGCACCTGCGTTACAATGCGTCAGCAAAACATCGCCATCAGCAATCAAGCTTGCACCATAAAGACCCATTTGCGTACAGGCAGCAGCATCTTCAGAAGCAACCAAGAGTGCTTCGTTTCGCAAATGCTGAAACATATCCTGTACACTATCTTCTTCACGTGAGGCACAACGCAACATGCGTTCCACAGCCCACGCCAAATTCACTGCCGTTGGGCGTGTACTACGAAGTAGCTGCCCAACGGTCTGTAGATGAGCACAAGCCAGCTCAATTGTTACATCCGAGCCTTGCTCCTGGAGGATACGAGAGAGTGCAAGAGCCATACCAAAGGCAGCTGTCACGCCAATAGCAGGAGCACCACGCACTTTAAGCGTTGTAATTGCTGCTGCAACTTCCTCTTCATGAGTAAGTCTGAGTGTAACCACTTGTTGCGGTAGGAGCGATTGATCGAGCAAACAGACGTATGCCCGAACATCATCTTCTTCCCACCACACGGTTCGTATATCTGTCTGAGTGAGTTGTTGCTTTTTGTCCACTAGAGCACACACATATTTCTTTGTTTCTTCTTCCATCGCTCTTTCCAAAAAGGAATTTGTTACAACGAGCAAGCCCTATTCAGCGAGCGTGTCCCCCCAATAGTACTAAGAGAGAGGCTTTCTATAGCTTAACTTCCACCAGAGTATGCTAACATGATAGTCGATACCTAACGCGAGTGCAAGTATATATGACCATTCAGATATGTTACTCGTAACGTCGGTTGTCCGTTCCACTACACAGAAGGTCGAAAAGCCTTTCCACACTGGCAGATGTGATTCACACTGTGCAGCCTGGAGACGTGTTGCAATTCTTTGCTTTGGAACGGACAGCAGAGAATAATTGTAGCCATCGAAGGGATTGTAGCGCATGGCCCAGGTGGAAATGAAAGAAACTTCTTGGTCATTTGACCAGATTTACGACGAATACAAAACACCTATTTATAACTATGTGTACCATTTAGTCGGTGATCGTGAGCAGGCAGACGATCTCACCCAGGACACGTTTCTAAAAGCGTTTAAGGCTCTACCCAAAATGGATGGGAGCCTCAAGCTTTCGGCATGGTTGTATCGTATCGCAACGAATACGGCGTACGATGCATTACGCCGCCGTAAGTTGATCGCATGGTTGCCCTGGCAAGACCTTGACCACGAACCTGCTGATGTTGAGAGTGCGGACCCGCAAGAGATATACGGCACGACAGAGTTAGTACGTGCCGCCCTGCGACGCATGCCTCAACAATATCGTTCAGCCCTACTTTTATATACACAAGAGGGTTTCTCGTATAGCGAGATTGCCCGTACATTAAACATTGCCGAGAGTGGCGTCAAGATGTATCTCTCTCGTGCACGACAGTCGTTTCGAGAACACTATAAGTCCCTTGAACAGGGAGGAGGCATCCAATGAGTACTGAGCATGTCGAGGATTTGTTAAGCGCATACCTTGATAATGCTCTTACTCAGGAAGAACAGGCCGATGTTGCTCGCCATTTACAAACATGTGTAGCATGCAGTACTGTTCTCGCTGACTACCGCCGCTTTGATATATTGTTGGCGAAACAGCCGCGTGTACATCCTGGTGCTGCTTTACGTGAAAGAATATTTTCCTCAAAGGAGTACCTCGAACTCATAGAGGACATGTCAGAGCAGACGGCAAGTGATGATGTTGTGGCAAGTGACATAAGAAATCAGCAAACAGTCCCTCAAAAACGGATATCTCCAGATTATACGAACCATCCACGTTTGGTTGCACTACCAGCCAAAGTACACTCTCTTCCATCTTCTGAGCAGGAAACAAAAGCACGTATTCGCACACCACAACGTCGGAATATGTCTATACAACGCTTCATGCAAGTCATGATAGCAGCGTGTCTCTTATTTACGGTTGGCGTGGGCAGTTTCATTGGATGGCATCTCTGGCAAGAGCAGGGAGCAACTACACGTGATGCATCGAGTATTACACCACCACAATCACTTCATCAAGGTGGACCACTTACAGCAGGAATGCGTTTTGTCTTTTTGAAAAATGGTAGTTTGTGGAGTACTCCAGAAGATGGTAGTACACAAACGGTTCGTTTAACACCAACGACGGTTACAGTCGCACTCCACTGGGCTGTTAACCCTGCACCTTCGGATCACGCTGCCGGTAATCTTCTTGCATACGTTGATATGAAACAAGGTTATATTCACATTATTCGTTCCGATGGACAAAGTGATACTGTTGTCAAGCAACTCTTGCTACCGAATGTATCAGCTACTTCTTGGAACACACCTGTTGGTGAAACTATTTTAAACAGTCTATCCTGGTCTCCTGATGGTCATACACTTGCATTTATTGGTGCCACAACAAAAACGTCTACGGTATATACGTATTCGACTAGCACAAATCAAATACAATCAGCTGCTCTTTCGGATACGGGTGCTATCACTCACCTTGTATGGTCTCCAAATGGAGTACGTATCGCATTCGAGTTCATGCACAACGGTACTACGAGTATTCTCGACTATAATGTGTTGACACGGGAAGTATTAACAGTTGCACCAACGACTACTACAGCACAAAACCCGCATGATACTCTGCTTACTCTCGACTGGACACCTACCAATAATGCTCCCGCTCTCACTTGGAGTGTAGGGACACAAGGTCATATACATAGTATCTGGTTATGGCGTGTTGGAGTTGAGAACGCTAACGGAACACAACTACTCAGCAGTGGGGACTATACGCAAGCTATATATAGTCGTTACGGAGCATATGGTACAGGGAGTTGGCTTCTCTGTCGCACTCTTACAACAAATACAGATACGTTGCTCTCGCTTACTCTGACAGGTACGGTTCACACAGTAACAAATGGTAGTCAAATAGGTGTAGTTCAGTGGACAATAGATGGCAAGCACATCACGTATTTCGACGCGTTCGCTTCTGGTATTGGCACGCTTCATAGTGTAGATACAACAACAGGCATCAACACGTTAGTTGCGAACACAGTACGCAACACACCAGCACCGTTATGGTCTGCTGATGGGCAACATCTTCTATACAGTGTTGGCACACACAACTTTGTTGCAGATATACAAAATAATAAGATACAGCTTTCCGTAACAGGTGCCGCCACTGCGTTTACGTGGTCTACAACATCGCCACATATGGCTGTTATAGCAATACAAGGTGGAGCACAAAGCATTTACCTCATTGATATACAACACAATACGGCGAAATTACTAAGCACTCAAAGTATTGCTGGTCCTATTGTATGGACACAGGTACCTTAAATGTAGGGACCGATTTATCGCGCTCTTGTTCGGGTATCGAGAGGCCAGAAGGACGTGATACATTGGTCCCTACAAAAGATAACAAAAGCATTTATATAATCTTTATCGTCAATGTTCACGCGAATTTCACAAAATGATGTAGGTTTTTCATAGGTTTTTCATATAAAATCTGTATAGTGTAAAGGAGTCTTCTTTTGTAACCACTAGTGTGGTGGGGTGTATGTGTTTTGGAGGAATGTTTAATGGTAACAATAGCACAAACGTCTTTTACAGGTGTTACAAATGGTCGTCCGCTATCTCATACAGGAGTTCATACCGATGAGATAGCCAAGATAAGTGTACATGCCGTTTTTCGAGCACGTGCGACCGCGGTTGCTGGACATGCGCTGACACAGATGGAAAGGCGCGACCGCCTTATACTCATCTTACTAGATGGTCAACGCACGATTGCTGATGTAATGCGTCTGCTTCATCGTACCGAGGACGAGGTGTCTCAGGTACTGGTACGCCTTCTTAAAAGTGGACATATAGACTTTATGGGGATACAGAGAATATAAGTAAGCTGTACCGATTTTCCTACTTCGCAGAAATTGGTAGTGAAACGGCTAACAAATCTACTATTCATGCGTTATAATACATAAGCTTAGGATGGCAGGCGGGATATATGCTAGCAGGCATACCACCTCGACGAGCAGCTTGTAACATATATTTACTGAGTTCGTGCAGCCTTTTCCCCATAGAGGTTAGTACGCGCACCGTCCATAGTTGCGCATTGCGTTCTGTATATGCGCAGTAAGGGGGAAACGAGCTGGCACCCCGTTTTCCCCTTACATTTGAGCAAGACAAGCGAGAAAGGGTCGCATGCAATTTTCAATGCGGTCATTAGGGGGAAAACTTACAGCTAGTGCTGCATTAGTGCTTTTACTTTGCCTGCTTCTATCCATGGTGACAACATGGGGAGTACTAACGTTCTATGCCGAACGTGAAGCAAGAAATAATGCACAAGTTCATCTTACGCTTGCAAAACAAACGTACAATACAAGTAATACATCCCTATTCCATGCTCTACAAACGATAGCCACAGATTCAGGTATCATCTCTTCCACCACTTCGAGACACGTGGCACAGAATTATCTCAAGGAAGTTTCCTCTTCTGCGCAATATCATTTTTCGTTATCTGCTATAGATGTCGTCGCGCCAAATCACACACTACTTACTCAGGTAGAAGACGATAAGAATAATAATCAGCTTCCTGTCAACGCTATCGCCCTTGTAGATCAAGCCTCACAAGGAAACATTGCGTCCTCGCTGCAAACAGAGACATTTAGTCTTATACCAACACAAAAGAGTGCTTGGGTATTGCGTGTTGCACTTCCCATTTTTTCCGTAAAGCACGCGGCAGTGGGTATTTTGTTAGTAACACAGCCGATTGATGATACACTTGCGCAAACAATAGCCGCGCAATCACACGGCAATATTCTCCTTTGTCTATCTGGTCAAATACAAGGTAGCGCAGGAACAACACTACACACTTCTACTCGGTTTTCTTCGTCTATTGACTCAAACCGTATATGTCAGACACAACAACAAAGTATAAGCGATGGAACGCAGCACTATGTTATCGCAGAAAGTTTGCTGACACCTGAGCATCAAATAGCTTCTTCGTCGCAACTCCTTATGATTGATATGGAGCCTCCAATTTCGATCTTGCTCTATAGCCAACGCGTCTTGCTCCTCTTGCTTGGCGTAGGGATAGTTACTATGGCAGTGGGAGTTTTTCTCTACACATGCATCATACAAGTATTTTTTATTTCTCCACTCCGAAAGCTACAAGCACAGGTACGAACACAGGTCGTCGAGAATGCAGGAGTCATCCTGCCCGCACAGGACGAGTTGGGAACACTTTCGCACTCTTTCAACCTGCTCTCTGAGTCTTTAGAAAGCGAGAGCCAGGCAATGATAGAGCAGATGGGCAATGTGCTTGTGATGAGTGATGCCTTGATCTCGACGGTCAACCTGGAACAACTGCTGGGAGAAATTGTAGCACGTCTCGGACATATCATGCAGGCAAAACATGTCTCAATGCTTCTCTATGGACGTGAAATGCTCTCTCCGTGGGCCGTTGCGCAATGGTCTGAGACAGGAATAACAGGTGCAATTCCTCCTGTTCGCTTATCAACTCGTGTGTTTGAGCCATCTGTACTACAGGAAAAGGGAGAGGTCATGGTCCATGCTGATCCTGATAGTGATGTCACTATGGCGGTCACAACAAAAATGGTTGCTTTGCCTCTTATTAGTAGTGGAAAGAGAAAAGCAGTGCACACTTCTGAGTCTCCACAAACACCGTATGGAATACGGCGTCCACGTATTCCTCGTCCTGCACTGCGCGATCTGGATATGAGTTTAGCTCGTACGGTTATCGCAAAACAAAAGATTGCTTACGATGAAGACATTGTTTTAGGTTCACGAGAACACGATGGGTGGGCACGTATGGCTCTTGACGCTGGCTATCATGCAGTAATCGCAGTACCACTTATGTTGCAAGACCAAGCAATTGGAGCATTCATGCTCTACTTCGATAAGCCATATCAGGTGAGCAAACGTGATACCTTCCTCCTGAGTACTGCTGCGATTCAAACATCGATGGCAATTCAGAATGCACTCCTGTTTGCTGAGGTAAAAGATAAGAACGAGGCTCTTGAACGTGCAAACGCCTTGAAATCTCAGTTTTTAGCAACCGTTACACATGAGCTACGTTCTCCTTTACATAGCATTATTGGTTATGGGTCGATGGTGGTCGATGGCTTCGTCGAGGGCGACTTGACACCACAACAAGAGGAAGATATTCGCTTCATTGTGAGACGGGCCGAGGACCTCTCACATCTCGTAGATGAGATGCTTGATCTTTCAAAGATTGAAGCGGATAAGATCGAAGTGACACCGGAGCCAATAGAGCTTGCAACAAGTATACAAGACATTATTAATCAACTCAAGTTGACCGCCGATGAAAAGAAACTCTATCTCACACTGGATGTAGAAGAGAACATGCCACTAGTTCGTGCAGACAGCTACCGTTTGCGCCAGGTTATCACAAATCTAGTCTCGAATGCCCTGAAATTCACGGAACAGGGCGGCGTCACAGTTCGCTGTACGCGCCTGCTGCATCTAAACATGGTACGTATAGCGGTACAAGATACAGGTATTGGCATCTCACCTGCCGCCCTTGGCTTTATCTTTGAAGCATTCCGGCAAGCAGACGGAAGTACCACACGACGCTTTGGAGGTACTGGTCTGGGCCTCACAATTGCAAAGAAACTCGTTGAATTACAGGGAGGAGAAATCGCGGTAGAGAGCATCATGGGTCAAGGTTCAACCTTTTCGTTGACACTGCCTATCGCATCTTCGCCCAGTGCATAGAAGGTAGGGGCGTAATTCATTATGTCCTATTCGGCCTCGAATATTATAAGGCGTAAATTGATTGCGCCCCTACACCATTTTCCCGACCTAAAACGCGTAAAGAGCGTCATCGGTCCATACATAAGAAAGTACACAAGAGAACACATGAACACACCTGCCATCCTCATTGTCGAGAATGAGGCATCAAACCGCATTCTTATTGAACGTGTCCTATCAACACGTGGATATCGTTGTATTTCTGCCACAAATGGTCAGGAAGCCCTCGACGTGCTTGACCGCGAACATGTAGACCTGATCCTAACCGACCTTTCAATGCCTGTGCTGGACGGTTATCGCACAACACAATTAATTCGCTCGCGTCCACATCTCGCCAACGTCCCTATCGTTGCCGTAACTGCCTATGCACTAAGCGACGAAGGTGAAGCGGCAAAGCGCATTGGTTGTACTGAATATCTGACAAAGCCGTTCAAACCACGTCAACTTCTGGAGTTGGTAGACCGCTTGTTACCCGCAAAGTAGGCGAGGAGCAACCATGAGATGTATTTGAACAATGCTGACCTACCTGCTTGTACTCATCCGTCATAGTAGTATTTAATTAGCCTTTCGTAGGGAACAGTCTACGGCGTCCAAGGGCGATTTATCGCCTATGTCGTCTCAAGGTATAGCCGATAAATTGGTCCTCGGACGCCGTAGACTGTTCCCTACAATCATTCGTATGAAGATACACAGATTGGTCAGCCTCTCTTTTGAAAAACAGATAGCTAGGAGATTTTTGTAGATGGACATTTCAGCAATAACACAAACAGTACAGGATATATCAACTGATGTATTGATTGTATCGGCTGCACGCAAAGCAGGCAAAGACGAACACGGCATACAACTATCGGCAAACGCCGACAAGATAGATAAGCTCTTGAACGGTCTCTTGAGCGAGTCATATACAGGTGGCGAGTTCAAGGGCGGCCTTGGTGAACTACTGACGATTCACCCGATGGGTCGCATTGCAACAAAACGCGTCATTGTGGTTGGCTTAGGAGCACAAGACAAAATCACTACGCAATCACTGCGACGTGCAAGTGCTGTCGCAGCACGTCACGCACAAAGCACGGGAGCACATTCCATCACACTTGCTCTTGAATGGAATAATGACACATCAGACGATGTGCAAGCCGAGGTAGAAGGTGCATTGCTCGGACTCTACACATTTAGAATGTACAAGCACTCTGAGCAGACAAGCAACGGGAAAAATGTTTCACAAATCAGTGTTTTGACCGAGAGTAGTACAGATAAGGCAAGCATCGAACGCGCAATTGAAGAGGGGCAAGCGTTAGCAGAAGCCACGAACTTTGCCCGTAACCTAGTCAACGAACCACCAAATGTGCTCACACCGACTGAACTTGCTCATCGCGCGGTCAACATGGCGAAGCAGTTTGGCTTAGAGTATGAAGTCTTCGACAAGGCCAAGATTACGGAATTGGGTATGGGTGGTGTCCTCGGTGTCACTCAGGGCAGTGCTGAACCGCCACAGTTTATTGTGCTGCGCTATCGAGGTGGAGCACCAACAGAGAAAGGGATGGCACTTGTCGGCAAGGGCATTACCTTCGATACGGGTGGTATCTCAATTAAGCCTGCGGCTGGTATGGATGAGATGAAGGGTGACATGGGGGGTGCTGCCGCCGTAATCGGAGCAATGCAGGCTATTGCCGTGCTGAAACCTAGTATCAATGTAACAGCACTCGTCCCAACGTGTGAAAATATGCCGAGTGGAACAGCGTATCGTCCTGGCGACATTCTGCGCATCTCAAATGGCAAAACGATTGAGATTGTCAATACAGATGCTGAGGGACGTTTGATCTTAGCGGATGCGCTTTCTTACGCTGTCAAGGAAGGTCTCTCACCCATTGTCGATCTCGCCACGCTTACAGGTGCAATAGTAGTCGCATTAGGCAATGTCACAACGGGCGTATTCAGCAATGATGAGCAGTTGACCAATAACATTATCGCTGCTGGTCGTGTCGCAGGTGAAAAGTTCTGGCCTCTACCAATGGACGAAGAATACGGCGAGGCAATCAAAAGCGATATAGCCGATATCAAACAAACAGGCGGACGTGCCGCATCGTCGATTACGGCTGCAAAAATTCTGGAACAGTTTGTCGATGACGCGCAATGGGCACACCTGGACATTGCAGGCACAAGCTATCTCGAAAACAAAAAGCCTTATCAAGAAAAAGGTGCAACCGGCGTTGGCGTACGTACACTAGCAGAGCTTGCACGCAAGCTTTCAAAATAAGGGATTTCTATACAAAATCGGATGATACAGGCTGAGATGTTCGCATCTCAGCCTGTATCATCCGATTTTGTATGTTTTAGAACGCTCGGTGCAACGCTGCTTTTGCAGCATAATAGCCACACATACCGTGCACACCACCGGAGGGTGGCGTTGACGATGAACAGATATAGATACGCTTATTTGGCGTTGTATAGGGATTGAGACGAATCGTTGGACGTGTGAAGAATTGAAACAGATCGGCGACTCCTCCGTTGATATCGCCACCAATATCGTTTGCGTTATATGCTTCTAGCGCACTCGGCGAAATAACGTTTTTTGCGAGAATGCGGTCTTGAAATCCTGGAGCGAAACGTTCTATTTGTTCATCAATGCGCTCGGTCATATCGAAGGTCGAGCCATTAGGAATGTGGCTGTATGCCCAGACGGTATGCTTCCCGATAGGTGCGCGGGTGGTATCGAACAGACTTTGTTGAGCAAGTAGCACAAATGGCTTTTCTGCTGGTATGCCTTGCCCTATCTGTCGCTCCGAAAGCGTTACCTCTGCAAGTGTTCCACCAAGATGCACGGTTCCTGCACGTAGACACTCCTGCGCTTTCCAGGGAATTGGTCCGTCAAGCGCATAGTCAATTTTAAACACGCCGGGTCCATAGCGATAACGTGCTAAGCTATGTCGGTAGTTTATAGGTAAATGATCGCCAGCAATCCGCAGAAGTTGACGTGGTGTGATGTCAAACAAAAGCGCGCGCGCTGTAGGCAACATATCAATCGAGGTGACTTCAACTCCTGTCACAATCTCTCCTCCAAGGAAACGCAGATATGCGGCAAGTGCATCGACAATCTCTTGCGAACCTCCGCGAGGAATAGGCCAACCTACACCATGTCCAAAGAGTGCGAGCATAATGCCAAAGGCAGCACTTAAACTATGGTCGAGTGGTAAAAAGGAGTGAGCCGCCATACCTGCAAAGATCGCACGTGCTCGCTCGCCTCTGAAAAGTTGCTTCGCAAGACTTTCGGCGGAACGTATGGCATTGAGTCCAAAAGGAGCCAGCAGGAACGGATGCTGAAACATCTGAGGACGCAAAGGACCAAGCAATGTGTCAGCAAGCGTTTGCCAATGCGTGACAAGAGGCATCATCAAATGACTATAAGCAACATCATCAACACCTAGCGTTTTTGTTGTGGCCTCTATGGATTGTTCCAAGAGCATAGCAGTACCATCATCGAGTGGATGAGCAAGGGCGGCAGGTGGTTGAATCCATTCCAGTCCATACTGCTCCAATGGTAGAGCGCGAAAAAACGGTGAGGCCAGTCCAAGCGGATGAATTGCTGAGCAAACATCATGCTTGAACCCTGGAAGTGTTAGTTCTTTCGTGCGCGAACCACCGCCAATTGTGTCTTTGGACTCGAAGACGACAACGGATTTGCCAGCCTGTGCGAGTGTGATAGCGGCTGCAAGACCATTTGGTCCTGAGCCGATCACAACTGCATCATAACTCTGTTGTAGGGACATGAAGATGCCTGATTTCTATACCCGTGCTTTGGATTGACGCATAATCTCTCGCAACTGTTCGACGTGTGCCTCACCGTGCAAAATACCTAACGCATGCATACCAATGGCATTCATGGGACCAAAGCTAGGGATACGCATAATCGTCACGTCGAGATGAGGCGCGTCAGGCCATGCATCAAGATAAGCTTTACACATACGACGGCTCTCTCTGAGACGAGCATGAACCTGTTGCGCCGTATGTATAGTTTGCCAGGGAACCTCGTTGCGCAATCGGCCCTCGAAGGCAATACCACGCGCCAAGACGGAGCCAATTGACGACGCCTCTTCAAGTGTCGCTGTCAAATGAACAATGACATGCCCCAAGGTATACGCCTCTTCGCTTGCATCTTTCAAATCTGGATCATGAGGTACAAATGTGGCACCCATATCTGTGACACCCGTAACAATAGATTCGATGGTATCGAAAAGGTCGTTGGTAGCTTTATAAAGATCAGCGTGAGTAACATCGCGTACAGCGTCGGCATAACTAGCTTTTCCCGAACGAAACGCTTCAAAGTCGAGAACCATGTGGTGAACACTCCTATCGTAAATATGTTCTGCATATAGAGTAGCATATTCTGATAGTTGGTACCACCATACTAGAAGCCTAGAGAGAAATGACCACTTTTTTAGCGGATACACCTTTCTTTTGAGCGTCTAACCCGGCTTGTACGTAGTCGAGTCCCTTGCCTATGACGACAGGTTCGGGTGCGGCGATATAGTAGCCGCCAGCGAGGGCCTGAGGCAAGAAATCTTCGTAGATGACTTTGCTGACCTCGTTGTCCATCAGGGTGCTGCCGAAGATGAACTTCGTGCGGATGTGCCTCATCCAGAACTTCACCTGCAGCGATATATTCGATGACACCAGCTGAAGAATGAGGATGAGGAGCTGCCAGCTCATGCTGGAGCGCAGGGGAAGGTTCTCGAAAGAGACGGACTGGCTGGCTATGGAGACAAATTTGTTGCCGTTACAGGCGTGAACGACATCAGAACAAGCCTCGGCTGACCCTGTTCCGATGGCGAGTGCTCCGGCGATTGTCTTGCCTTTGAAAGCCTCTATGATGTCTTCGATAACGGCCTTCTTGTTGTAGTCGAAGACCTGGCTTGCTCCAAGGTTCTTGACATAGTCGAAGTTCCGTGGGGATGCAGTGGTAATGACCTCGTAGCTAGCAGCGACGGCAAGCTGGATAGCATTGCTGCCCACGCTCGTTGAGCCTCCCCAGATAAGAAGAGTCTTCCCTGTCGGTTTTGGAGCCGTGGAGGGATACTGTAGCGCGAGATGATCTTTCTGAAACAGGCCACAGGCTGCGGTGGACAAGGCCAGAGGCAGAACCGCCGCGTTTTCATACGGCATGGTGCTGGGAATTGGTGCCGCCATGTGAGCGAGGACAACAGTATATTCCTGAAAGGCACCCTCCGCCGAACTGTTCCGCTTCTTGTCCGTTCCCACGGCATGTCCGAGAACATGATCACCCACTTTAAGATGAGTGACCCCTTTCCCGACCTCGACGACTTCACCTGAAAGATCCGCTCCGAGGATAAATGGGTATTTGATCCAAGAGAATGCAATGGTACCAGCAACCTGTATTACCCAATCGATGGGATTGATGGCTACGGCATGGTTCTTTATAACTATCTCACCCTCACGTGGATTGGTGTATGGTGCGGGCTTCACCTCGAGTTTCGTTTGTTTAGCCATGAGCCATGCAGCTGTATTTGTTGGCATGTTATGTGTCCTTTCTTATCTTCGTGAAGTTGCGACAAGGAACTCACCGCCGACGGCTTCGGCCAACTCCGGCCCGAAGAGGGCACCAGGGGTATACGATCCTGGTCGGCCTTCGCCCTTGAACAATCGTTGCGTGACTTCGGCTGCGACCGCGGTAGTGAAGTTCATGGCGTCACCGGTGCGGAGCCAGCCTTCTTGATTCGTTCCGTCCGGCCATTGGACGAAGGCATGTCCCCATGAGTACTCACGAGGACGCTCCCGATCAGAGAATTTTACGCGGGCAAGTCGGCGTTTGGCAAACGTGCGGAGTGGCTTGATATGCGAGAGTGCCATCGCCAATGGCAGGATCGCGCGGACGGCAGGACCGGTAGGCACCTCGCTAGAGGCAGCCAAGACGTTGGTGGCTCCACTAGCTCGCTGTGCTGCAATAAGTTCACCAAATGGAACGCTTCCTGAAGTGACACTTGAGCCGTCGGGTGTAGTGATATTAGCCAAGCTGCTACCTACCTGGTTTCGCACGAGGCGACCGTTCTTGTAGTACCGTCCACCGTAGGGCAAACCATCTATGATGGTTGACGCAAGAGCTTCACCAAACACCCCTGCCTCAAGCGCAACAGAGGCCAGCGCGTCTGTCCGAACTCGGTCAGGAGTCGGACGGTCTTGACACAGCTTTATAATAACACTCTCAGTAGCCAACACGCCGAACCCTACACCAGTTACCAACGTGCAGCCTGCGGCGACCGCTTCCTCATGCAGATCAAGCAGTGCAGATACAGAGATCACGTCGTTTGCCAGATCAATGTAGTGACTGTATGGGAGGCAAGCGCGAGCAATCAGCACCGTGGTTTCGGTGAAAGGGCCGATTGTGTTGATGACGAGAGCCGGCCGCTGCCGACTAATCTCAGTCGCAATCTCCTCAGGTGAATCGGCGACAACGGTCCGTAGCTCTTTCTCGAGGCTTGCGCCCACCTGACTCAGACGTTCCCTGTCACGCCCAACCAGCACGAGTGCGATGTTGCTCTCAACGAGATGAGCGGCCACAGCACGGCCTACACGACCAGTTGCTCCCAAAATCCATACGTCGTTTGTTACGCGACTCTGTGACATAGTACACTCCTTCAGGAGATAGTAGAGTAGGGGTTTCGGTGATGTGATCACCCTACTTTCTTTCTAGTATAGCAACAATTTGTTACAAAGGCGTCATATTGTTATACTAGACAGTGTAGTCTGGACGGTCACATTGGGCAAGCATCAATACTTGTCTTTTGTTATATATGCAACACAGAGGAAAATATGTCGCACGAAGAACAGACCGACGTGCGCGTTCGGCACACTCATCGCTTCTTGCAAGAAGCGATGAGCAAACTGATGACCGAGAAAGGGGTCGATACGAGCAGGTAGGCGAGATTGCCGAGCACCCCATAGAGACAAGTAGTTTGTCTCTATGGGGTGCTGGTACATGACCTTCCATGTGAGTCGGTTTGGCCTTCAAACGTAAGACTCTGCTTGTGCACCTTCTGCACTTCTATCGATGCCGGAGTATCACTCAGCCGGAGAGATCGCCGCCTTTAGAACGTCCCATAAGGGCATCGGCGGTCGCTTGATGAGGCGGGCGAGTGTCGGGTCAATCTGGGCGAATTCCCCTTGTCGGCTCGCACGGTATATGCCCAGAAGTATGTCGGCCCTCTCCTCTGGGAGGCCGTGGGCGACCAGACCTGCCCGATACTCGGCGTCCGGCACAACGATCCGACGAATCGGGCGTTGCGCCAACTCCGAGGCGAGGGCTGCAATGCCGTTCAGGTCGATTGCTTCCGAGGCTGTCAGCTTCGGGGTCACGCCGTCGAGGACCTCCTTACTCAGGATGATCGCCGCGGCTTCAGCGAGGTCGGAGTGGGCCGTCCAAGCAACTGGCCCGTCCTCCGGGGCAGCCAACTCGCCCGTCTTGAGGGCGTTGCCGAGCATAAAGAGTGTTGTATCCGCGTAGAAGCCGTTGCGGAGCGACGTAAAGGCCACACCTGAATCCCGGAGCAACGCTTCGGTGGCGGCATGATCGATCATAGGAGGGAAGAGCGATGTCGGGGACGAGGCCATCTGACTGGTGTAGAGGATTCGGCGCGCACCTACCTGCTTGGCGATGTCAATCGCTGTGCGATGATGGCGAACGGCTGCCTTGCCGCTACTGTTGGATGACACAATGAGCACTTGTGACGCCCCCTCAAAGGCGTGGGTGAGGCTCGCAGCATCGTCGAAATCTCCCTGACGGACACGGACGCCCCGCTCTTTGAGTCCTTGCGCCTTCTCCGGGTCGCGGACGCTCACACCGACCTGCTCGGCGGGAACGCGTGCCAGTAGTTGCTCCACCACCCCCAGGCCAAGTTTGCCGGTGGCTCCAGTAACAATGATCATGCTATCCTCCTGTTGCTCTTGGATTTACTTCTCACTCTGTTTGACCAACCTGGTGTTCTTGTCGTCATATCTTCTTCTCCGTTCAATCACGCGTAGTTTCTGCAACATCACGCCCAATTGTCTCTATTTCTGTGTGAGGAAACAAGTTCCTCATATCTACGATAGTTTAATCGCTGCCTTCACGCCTAGCGAGCTGTCTTGTGTGGATAGCATCCGTTGACGGATGTGTCTTTTCCTCTTCTCTTCTTTTTTGCTCACGTCTCAGACCATCTCACGTT
>CAXUIS010000031.1:0-28494 GCA_964250915.1 uncultured Ktedonobacteraceae bacterium
TGACATAACCCTTAACTTGATGCGTATGGGCGCAATGAATTGCTGCCCCTACCGCTCTACATTCTCGTATTTAACCATCAAGTTCATCAGATACCCTTATTATTTGGCACAACAATAACATTGCGCACAATCGTTTCTAGCATGTCTCTATATGGCATGCAGGTTATAGGCGATAAATCTGGTCCCTACGAAAATTCACACAAATCGTTTATCGCTGGGAATCAACGCGAAGACAAGCAAATCGCGTAAGTTTCCAAATGTATCAACACCCTGATTACGCAAGTGCCCCTCTTGCACGAAGCCGAGACGTTGCGCAACGGCAGCACTATGTGTGTTTCTTGTATCGCAACGAATTTCGACACGGTTTGCTTGAAGGTGCGTGAAGGCGTATTCTGTAAGCAGCTTTACCGCTTCGGTCACGTAGCCGTGTCCAGTTGCGGAAACGCGTAACCAATAGCCAATCTCAAAATAGCGCGCCTTCCAATCGCGTGTATGAAGGGCAGTACCGCCAATCATCTTGCCGCTTGCTTTGTCTTGTAAGTTAAAACTCATATCTTCACGTAACAAAAATTTTGCTTGTTGCTGAATAATCCAGTCTCGGCTTTCCTCAACCGTCTGATGCGCATCGGCGAAACGTAGCCACGGACGGATATGTTTCCGTGACTCGCTCACTGCTTCGACGAGTGACTGTGCATCGCTCTCACGATAGGGGCGTATCACGACTCGCTCACCCTGCAACTCTTCAAATATTGGTAAGAGCGTACGATATTTTTCAACGTTCATGTGTCTATACTTCCCTCTATCTTGCTAGCACGTAGTGCATATTGCCCACATGTTTGACCATGCCTTTTAATTCCATTATTACTAACGTAGAAGCTACCGTGTTTGCTTCCAACTCGCTCTGACGTGTCAGCTCGTCGATATGGCAGGCTTCCAGGCTAAGGAACTTGAGTAGAGCGCGTTCTTCAGGACTATCAGGCGAAATTGTTCTCAGTTGTGTACGCGTCTCTTCGTTTTGTGGAATCACATGAATATTGAGGCACTCTAAGATATCGGCTGTACTTGTCACAGGATGCGCACCCTCCTGAATGAGCTTATTTACCCCGGCACTTGCAGGAGAGAAAATTCCTCCTGGTACCGCGAAGACCTCGCGCCCCTGATTGAGGGCTGAATTAGCGGTAATTAATGCCCCAGATTTTGGGGGAGCCTCGGTAACAAGTACACCGAGCGATAATGCCGAGATAATATGGTTGCGGGCAGGGAAATTGCTAGCGTCGGGACGCACACCTAAGGGAAATGTACTTATTAATGCTCCTTGTCCAGATTCGACGATCCGTTTGGCAAGGCTGTAGTTCGTAGGCGGGTAGATGGTATCTAGGCCACTTGCTAATACCGCAAGTGTGCGCCCTCCTGCGTCGAGTGCTGCTGTATGGGCGACGGTATCGACGCCGAGTGCCAGACCGCTTACGATGGTTATTTTGCCTTGTGCAAGTTCCGTACTAAAGCGCTCGGTCACTTGACGCCCATATGTGCTCATCTTGCGTGTGCCGACGATGCCAAGCGTAAAGCGACGGTCATCCTCGGTAAAGGTTCCATAGACATAGAGGACAGGGGGAGCATACTCAATTCTTCTGAGTAAAGGTGGGTAGTTCGCGTCTTTCCATGTGATGACGTGAATACGCTTTTTCTCCAGCACCTCTAGTTCATGCTGTGGCGTGACTGTGCTGCGATGTGCGATAAGCTTGTCAATTGTTTTTGAGTCGAGTCCAGCTTCCGCTAAATGCTTGCTATCGGCTTTCCATGCTGCCGCTACATCATTCTCGAAGAAGTCAAGCAGAAGCTTGAAGCGCACAGGTCCGACTCCAGGAAAACGACTGAATGCAACCCAGTGCGCGAGTTCGTCTAATGTCAATGCCTCCGATGGGTAGTAAGCAGTTGGGAGGTCAAAGACGACATTACTTTGTATCTTCCTATTCATAAATAAAACGCCTATTCTTGTGGAGCCTGCGTTGGTGGCTGCTGGCTCGTATTCGTCTGATGCGGCTGCATAGACTGAGACGGGTAGGGCGGTTGCGTATAGTGTACAGAGTCAATGTATGATTGCGTAGTTTCACCATCGCCATAGGACTCAAACGGCATGATGATGGGGGGTTGTTGCGGTCCATACGGCTGATACGGCCCGTATCCATACGATGAAAATGTTGTGGCAAGAACGTGCTGTGCCTGTAGTGCCTGGAAGTCTTTGTGCTGTCTGCGCCTTCGCAAAACAAAGAAGCTAGAGAGACCCACGATGGGAAGCAGAACAAGGAGCAAGCCAGCGAAAAGAAGTATTGGTGAAGAGGCATCGTCGCCTCCTATAGGATGAGGAAGGGAACTATTTGATGCTTGTGGTGTTGACTGCAATGTATCTGCTGATGTGAGCACAGAGGATTGACCGAGTTGCACACGCCATGAATTTTCGAGATGGATTTGATCCACTCCCAATGCTTGTTTCAGGTCTGCGTTGAACTCGGTTGTTGTGCTATCCATCAAGGTAATAAGCCTTGCCATCTTTGCTTGACCAAACGTCGTATACATGTAACCAATCAATTCCCAACTCTGAGCATATGCGAGATAGGCTGCATTTGCATCTGCGGGAAAGGTGTACACGATTGTGTTCAGACGCAGGAGGGTGTGTGTAGCAAGGGCATGGTTAAAGGCTTGTAACATGTCCGGCTCTCGATAGATTTGATTATAAACCGCCATGCCTTCGTCAAACCATAGCGGAGCAAGAATGCCCTGCGCGATCAATTGATGGAAGACAAGATGCGTTAACTCATGGGGCATGTCTCGGATGAGCGTGTCTGCGTTGAGGCTATCCACAACAATAGACGCTTCATCTAATGAAGGAAACGCAATACCTCCAACCCACTCGTGGACTCCTGGGGGAAGCGACCCACGAAAATCTTCAGGCGTTTGATAGACCCACAGGTTTACAGGATGAAGTAACGTACCACCAAGATTACCACGAATACGCTTCACGCTGTTGAGCGCCTGACTCAGTATCGCCTGACCAAAATCAGTGGATTGACTATACCAATTTACCTGAACCAGTCCCTGTGTGAGGTGCTGCCAACTGAAGCGATTATCACTGACGGTAAACGCGCTATGTTGTCCTTGGAAATACGCTTGAGTCGTTTTATCGTAAAACTGCCAGTAGTAGTCCAACGTTGTTCCAGGGTAAATAAAATTACTACTGCTTGTAGTGTCCTCATGCCAGTGTAGCGTCAATGTTTGTTGTGGTGTAGTAACGGGAACGACGCGCTGCATTTGCATATAATGAGGATTTTGGGAAGAAAGCATGAGTGTCGCGCCTACAATCATGCCAAGATTATCACGTACACTGACCTGAAAATCTATGCCTTTGGGGAAGGTTTCGGTGACTGTTTGAGAAGTGATGGTGATTGGATCAGTCGCTGCGGATGCAGAAGTTACAAAAAGTATAGGAGAAAGAACGCTAGCACAGAAAAATGCAACGACCATCTGTAACAAGTACACGCGCCATGAAAACATAGCAGAGGCTCCTCCCAAGCAGTACAATAGGCACGTTTCGTATTGTACACGATATGACAAGGCGCGGCTAGTAGGAGAAGGCGAGTGACCCGAATGGGTAAATTGGTTAATGTGTTTCATCTTGCCCGTTATGATAAATAAGGTAAAGCACAGGCACTGCGCTACAGCAGCACTTAGACGCTATTACGAGATGTGGGGAATGTGTGGATGGGGGCATCTGGTAGGTCACGTTGGTAGGGTTAGGGAGGTACATTATCTCGATCCTGCTAAAAACTCGCGCTATGACTCGTTCTTTTGAATACTGATCATGTTAGAAAAAGGCGATTGTTGGACGGGCAAGCGATGGTTTATGCGATAAAACGGATGCTATTTGAGAAAGAACACTACTATGAGTAATAATTGGCAACCTGAAAATAATTCAGTTTCTGAACACGGTGCTCCCCGTTCAGGAAATCGTTTACGTGAGTATAGGAGACAAAGCCAGGAGCTAGACTCGCAACAGAACCAACCTCCACAAAGATATCAGGAGCAGTATCCTCCTATATTTCAGAACCAATATTCTCCAGTAGCTCAGAATCCTAGTCAACAACAGGGACCTCATCAGTATTCACCGATAGCTCAGAATTATAACCAACAACAGGGACCAGACCGATCTATACAGCAAACGCCACCTGTCCCTCAAAATCAGCCAGTTCAACAACGTTGGGCTGCAAACGCAATGCAGAGAGTGCGTCAGTGGTCAGGTAAGATGGCTGCACAGACCTATGGACAGCCAGCACCTCCAATGGTACTACGCCACCCACCACAAACACAAGTGCCCCAGACGCCTTTGCCACTAAGGACAAAGCGGTGGAAACGCTCACGTACCATACGTGTTGCGATGCAGATGCGTCATCGTCGCTATCGTTGGTACAGTAAATCACCAAACGGTGGACGCGTGAGTATCGGTATCCTGATGGCTGTGATGTTGCTACTCTTTATTCTTACCACGTCCACCAGTGCTTATGCCTATGGCTACTACCAGAGTCAACTGCCACGCGTACAGGGCCTTGCAAGCCAACACATAGAGCAGACAACGCGCATGTATGATCGTAACGGAGTCTTACTTGGAGACCTTTTCGATCCCAATGGTGTTGGGCGGCGTACACCCGTGCAGTACAAGGATATTCCAAAGGTCATGCAGGACGCGATGATTGCGGCAGAAGACAAGACGTTCTGGACCAACTCCGGGGTTGATCCACAAGGTATTCTCCGTGCTGGTACAGCGTTTCTTCAGCATGATGCCGTTCAGGGTGGTGGTAGCACACTCACACAGCAATTAATTAAAAATATGACTGGTGATACAAATCAGACACTTAACCGCAAACTGCCGGAGGCTGCTCTCGCCATCGGTCTGACACAGCAATATCCAAAATGGAAAATCATGGAGATGTATTTTAACGTCTCTCCTTTCGGCACGCTTGACCTCGGAGTCGAGGCGGCGGCGGAAGAATACTTTGGCCTCCAACGTGTATGCGATCCAAAGAATTTTAAGTGTACCCCTGGTATCTCAAAGCTTGAGTATGACAAGAACGGAAAAGTAAATCCTGTCCTGGGCCTTGCTCGTGCATCGTTGCTTGCAGGGATGCCACAAAGTCCAGTCAGTTATGATCCAACAAATGGTAAAACAGCGCGCAGTCTGGCTCTTATTCGCCAGGATGAAGTGTTGCATAACATGCTTGCCATCGGGATGTCGGTTGATGGACAGCTAATCACCGAGAAGATGATTCAGCAAGCCGAGACGTTGACCGCGCATATGACCTTCACGCGTTATTCGCAGACAATCAAAGCCCCACACTTTTTTGAATGGGTAAAGCAACAGCTCGCGGTGAAGTTAGGGCATGGTGATGAAACGGCAGGGCTTATTGCATTATATAGTGGTGGCTTCAACATTCGCACAACGATAGATGTAAACCTTGAAAGCTATGTTGAGAGCACGATAAACCGCCATCTTAATCAGACAGAGTATCAACCATTTCCATCAGGACATTACGCCATCCTTAGCCAGGATAACAACGTACATAATGCAGCCGCCATCGTGATGAATGCGAAGACTGGCGAAATCCTCGCAATGGACGGTAGTGCAGACTATAACGCAGTCAACGATAAAACAATCGACGGTCAATTTAATTCAGCGACCGATGCATATCGTTCACCTGGTTCAACTTGGAAGCCGTTGGTGTATACAACAGCCTTTGAAATGGGTATGTATCCATCAACAGTATTACCCGACGTGAAGACATACTTTCCCAACAATGGAACTACAGATATCAAAAATGCATACGTGCCTCCCGATTATGGTGACATGTATCTTGGTGGCAATAACACTATTCATGTCGCAACCGCTAACTCGCGTAACGTTCCTGCTGTAAAAGCTTTACAGTTTGCAGGAATAGAAAATGTTGCCAATACCGCCAGACGTTTTGGTATCACAGCCTTGGACGAAGATATAGCGATAAAGAACAAAACGCAGGGTACTCATATCAAGACCGTGACTGACTACAACCAACTCTCGTTCGCATTAGGTTCAATGGGAGTACCACTCATTCAAATGACTGGTGCGTATCAAGTATTCGCTAATCAAGGTTCACGTATACCACCACAGAGCATTCTCGATATCTGGGACAACTATGGACATGATTTGTATCATTATGATCCAACTCATCCACCCGCAATTCGCGTTATTTCGCCTCAGATCGCTTATCTGATGACCTCGGTACTTACTGATGAAAATGCACGTGCTGCTGAGTTTGGCAACGATCATGTCTTGTCATTTAACGACTGGGACCCAACCTATAGCATTCATCAAGTAGCGGCGAAAACTGGTACGACTGATAATTTCGTGGATAACTGGACGATGGGCTATACGCCAAATGTCGTTGTTGGAGTCTGGTCAGGCAACGCGGATAACTCTCCACTCATAAATAGTGTTGGCGTAACTGGTGCTGCACCGATCTGGCATAGCATCATAGAGCGCGTAAGTGGAAAAACGTGCGATCCGAACGATCCTAACTTTGATGGTGTTCCTTGTGGTTCCTTTAATCCCTCACTTTACAACTTTACGCAAGGAACGTTTACAGTCCCATCAGGTGTTCATCAAGCTTCAACCTCTAATATGGACGGCTTAAGGGGTGGTGGTAACTATGACTGGATGCTCGATGGCGAGGACCCAACGAGCTATGGTGTCGCATATACGGCTCCAACAACTACTACTACTAATGGTGGAAACGGTGGAAATGGAGGGAAACGTGGTGGAAAGCCAAAGCGTTAACGTTTTCTATTTTGTGGTTTAGCTCTCCATCTTTTTTGGGAACAGGGAGACCGCAAGGGCCTCCCCTACACGTAGGGTTCTACGAACATGTAGGGAAGGCCCTTGCGGTCTCCCTGCATGTTCCTCAATTTCCCCCGAAGGATGGAGACTCATCTGTGTTTACCACTTGACAATCCCCCTCGTTGAGTGCTATTCTGTATTTGCAGTCTCACGGTGAGAGTGCTAGCAATCAGAGTTGACAAACGTTGTATCATCTTGCTAAAGCGAAAAACTTGGCAAGGAGGACAACGGGAGACGGCACGAGGTATATTCGATGACACCATTAAGCCAGCGTAAGCAGCAGATACTGCGTGCACTGGTTCAAGAGTACATTCACACTGCCACTCCTATTGCGTCTGATACCCTTGTACGAAAATATGGCTTACAGTTCAGTTCCGCAACGGTACGCCATGAACTGGCGGGACTGGAAGAAGCAAACCTTATCTTTCAGCCCCATACGTCGGCGGGACGCGTGCCTACAGACCTGGGATACCGCTACTTTGTCGAGCATCTCATGGGCGAATCGGCTTTGTCATTAGATGAGCAACGGCTCATTCGTCACCAGTTCTATCAGGTACAGGATCAATTAGACCAGTGGGTGCGGCTTACCGCATCGGTCATGGCGCGACTGTTGCATAGTGCTGCCGTTATGACGCAACCACGTTCCGCTGAAGGGCGACTGAAACACTTTGAGGTGTTGTCGGTCACAGAATTATCAGCGTATGTTGTGTTAGTTTTGATGGATGGTACTGTGAAACAGCAACGCCTGTTGCTTGATGCGCCCATTCAACAAGAAGAATTGAGTACTGCTGCCGATCATCTGAATCGGTTGTTGCAGAACAAAAACTCTCTTGAGATGGATGCGCTACTCAAGCAGCAAGACCTTACACCTGTTGAGCGATTGATTGGCAACAGTATCGCGCACATATTAGAGCAGCATGGCGATATTCTTGGCGATGTCTTCTATCGTGAAGGTGTTGTCAACATCCTTGAGCAGCCAGAGTACAGCCGTATGGGACCCGAAGAGGAACGTAACGAGCGTGTGCGTAAGGTGATGGAGGTGTTGGAACAAAATCGCTTCTTGCCCGTCCTGGCAGAGCACCTTCGTGCCTCTGATGGTGTGCAGGTCATTATCGGCGGTGAAAACCAGTGGGACGACATGAAGGACGTGAGCATGGTTGTTGCTCGCTACGGACAAGAGGGCAAGATTGGTGGTTTACTTGGCGTCATCGGCCCTACCCGTATGCAATATGGACGGGCTATCGCGGTTGTACGGTACATGGCACAGGTCATGAATGAACTGCTCGCCGAAATGTACGGGTACGATTCCGATCAATAGGGACGTGATGATATACATGAAACGGGTATGTTGTAAGGGCCATAATTCATGTATTAAATTGCATAATCAGTCCCTACAGGGGAATACTGATACATAAACAGATGTTTATATCTATAGATACAACACAGCGAAATCTATTGTTTGGAGCACCACAAATGCTTCAATAGTACATATATTAGGAGGCAATCATGCCAAAGGTTATTGGTATTGACCTGGGAACCACAAACTCATGTGTTGCGGTAATGGAAGGCGGAGAGCCAGTCGTTATCCCTAATGCTGAGGGAGCGCGCACTACACCTTCAATTGTCGCCATCAATAAAAGCGGCGAACGTCTCGTTGGTGAGGTTGCAAAGCGTCAAGCCATCACCAATCCTGAGAACACGGTCTCTTCGATCAAACGTTTCATGGGCCGCAAGTATGAGGATATCGACGTAGACCGTGACAAGCGGCTTATGCCATACAAAGTTGTGCGCGCCAAGAATGGCGATGCATGGGTAGAGATTCAAGGCAAAACATATAGCCCGCCTGAAATTTCTGCCATGATTCTTCAGAAGCTGAAGACAGACGCAGAGGCATACCTCGGCGAACGTGTCACTCAGGCTGTTATCACTGTTCCCGCATACTTTAATGACGCACAGCGTCAAGCAACAAAGGATGCCGGACAGATCGCGGGTCTGGAAGTGCTGCGTATTATCAACGAGCCAACCGCCGCTTCTCTTGCGTATGGTCTTGATAAGAAGAAAGACGAGAAGATCGCCGTTTATGACCTCGGTGGTGGTACATTCGATATCTCAAACCTGGAACTCGGCGATGGCGTGTTCGAGGTGAAGAGTACCAATGGTGACACACACCTTGGCGGTGACGACTTCGACCAGCGCGTTATCAACTGGCTTGCCGACGAGTTCCGCAAGGAGCAGGGTATCGACCTGCGCTCAGACCGTATGGCACTTCAGCGTTTGAAGGAAGCTGCTGAGAAGGCAAAGAAAGAACTTTCTAGCTCAATGTCTACAGAGGTCAACCTGCCCTTCATTACAGCTGACGCCAGTGGTCCAAAACACTTAACTATGACGCTTTCCCGCTCGAAACTTGAGCAGTTGACCGAGGACCTGGTAGAGCGTTCACGCGGTCCTGTTGTCAAGGCTCTTTCCGACGCAAACCTGCGTCCGGGCGAAATCGACGAGGTGGTTCTGGTCGGTGGTCAGACACGTATGCCAGCCGTGCAGAACATGGTCAAGCGCATCTTCGACCGCGAGCCAAATCGTGGTGTGAACCCCGACGAAGTAGTGGCAATCGGTGCGGCTATTCAGGCTGGTGTGCTCACAGGTGATGTGAAAGACGTGCTTCTGCTTGACGTAACTCCCCTTTCTCTCGGTATCGAGACAATGGGTGGTGTTTCAACCAAGTTGATCGAGCGCAACACAACCATTCCAACTCAGAAGAGTCAGGTGTTCTCAACTGCAAGCGACAATCAGCCGAGCGTAGAGATCAACGTTCTGCAAGGTGAGCGTGAGTTCGCAAAGGATAATCGTTCGCTTGGTACCTTTATTCTTGATGGTATTCCACCTGCACCACGTGGTGTGCCACAGGTTGAAGTCACGTTCGACATTGACGCCAATGGTATTCTCAATGTTTCGGCTCGTGACCGTGGTACTGGTCGTGAGCAGAAGATCACTATCGTCGCGTCAAGCGGCCTCAGCAAGGACCAGATTGATAAGATGGTCCGTGACGCCGAGGCACATGCGGCAGAGGATAAGAACCGCAAGGAAGAGGTCGAGGAGCGTAACCTCGCCGATAGCGCATCCTATCGCGCGGAGAAGAGCATCACCGAACTGGGTGATAAGATCACTTCTGAGCAAAAGAGCGATCTTGAGTCTAAAATTCAGGATGTTCGCTCAGCCCTTTCCACAGACGATGTGAGCCGTATCAAGTCCTCACGCGAGGCACTGGAGCAAGCATTCTACAAGATCAGCGAGTCGATCTATCGCCAGAGTGGTGAAGGTGCGCCTGCTGGTGCTGATTTCGGCGGTGCTGGCTCTGCGGATGCAGGTCAAGGTCCTTCCGCCAACGATGACACCATCGAGGGCGAATACAAGGAAATGTAGTCAACAGGGAGACCGCAAGGGTCTTCCCTACATGTAGAGCTTATATGTAGGGGAGACCCTTGCGGTCTCCCTGCTACCCTACTTGGGCTATCAGTCTTGCGTATACTCTGCTAATTGATGTAATCTTACTAAAAGATTGTTTTGCGAGATTATAAGAAGCAACGTATTCTATTGTGTAGCATAGTATTTTATAAACTGTGCTGTGTGTACGAAGAAAAAAGGACTTGCGATGGCGACGAATAAACGCGACTATTATGAAATATTGGGTGTTGCGCGCACCGCAACCGAGGATGAGGTAAAGAAAGCCTTTCGTCGTCTTGCTAAACAGTATCACCCCGATACAAATAAAGAGGCTGAAGCAGAGGGCCGCTTTATCGAAATCAACGAAGCTTATGAAGTATTGAGTGATACGCAGAAGCGTGCAGCCTATGATCGCTATGGACATGCAGGTCTGGGTAATGGTGCAGGTGCAGGTGCGGGCTTCAACGACTTCGGCAGTTTCACCAACATCAATGATCTTTTTGAAACCTTTTTCGCCGGTAGTGCTGGTAGCACACAGCGTCGCTCGACCACACAACGTGGTGCAGACCTGCGTTATGATCTCACTATTACCTTTGAAGAGGCGGTGTTTGGATGTCAGAAAGAGATCGAACTACCGCGCTGGGAGACCTGTGGTTCCTGTCGTGGTAGTGGAGCACAGCCTGGCACCTCAACCTCGCGCTGTCCTTCTTGCCAGGGAACTGGTGAAATCCGCCGTGTGCAACAGTCAATTTTTGGTCAGTTTGTGAACGTGACCATGTGTGAGCGCTGCCGAGGAGAAGGCAAGATTATCACAACTCCCTGTGAGAAGTGTCGCGGTCAAGGACGTGTTCGTAACAATCGGCGTGTAGTGGTAAATATTCCAGCAGGTGTCGATGATGGTATCAATGTTCGCGTCACTGGTGAGGGCGAGGTAAGTGCGCGTGGTGGCACACCGGGCAACTTGTATGTCATTCTTACAGTTAAGCCGCATCCGTTTTTCAAGCGACAAGGCAACGACATTGCCTATGAGCTTCCCGTGAGCTTCGCGCAGGCTGCACTTGGCGATGAAGTCGAAGTTCCGACTATCGACAACAAGACGACACCACTGAAGATTCCCCCTGGAACGCAGAGTGGTCGTTCATTCCGTCTCAAGGGTATGGGCGTACCTGTTGTACACAGCAGTGCCCGTGGCGATCAACATGTGCAGGTTAAGGTTGTAACACCGACAAACATGACGCAAGAGCAAAAGCATCTGCTCGAAGAGTTCGCACGCTTGGAGCGCGAACAGACCGAGCAGAATGATAAAAACATCTTCCGTAACATCTTCGACAAAACAAAAGATGTGTTTCAATAAAGAAAAACAACAGTTATGGGGTAGGTAGCGCATATGCGCTACCTACCCCATAACTGTTGTTTTTCTTTGTGGAGGGGCAAAAAGTAGCGGCAACAGCCAGATGATCGCTGGCTTGGTTGCCAGGAAGACCGTCGCCATCTACGACCGCGTAACATGTTTCCAGACGCTCGGCTAATGCAGGGTTGGCAAAGATGAAGTCGATACGGCCTGCAGGTGCTGCCGAGGGGCAGGTAAACCCGAATGCATGAGGGTGAACACGTCGGTAACTGTCTACGTAACCCGCTCGCTGTATCAGTGCTATCGTGCCACGAGGTGCGTAGAGCGAAGCCGCGAGATCAAACAAGTTGCATAATAGCGCACTCTTTGGAATGATGCGTAGTAGTGGGTTCAGAAAGCGTAGGGGTCCAGGGACGACAAAGTTGAGATGTGGATTGCCATCGACAGCACCAATAGTACGGCGTTTATGGTCCATATACACAACGTAGCGTAGCAAAAAACTTGCCTTGAAGGAATCGCCAGGAGCCATTGAGTTAAAGTCTCCCATGATCACATGTGGCTTATCCTGTACCTGTGCCAGAATACTCAATATCTCACGTACCTCACGCACACGAATAGCATTGCCCGCCCACCCTTGACTGAACGCAGCTGCAAGGTGTGCTATGAAGACGATCAGGTGCTCTCCATTTTCCTCTTCCACGCACACTTCCAGAAGGGGACGCGTCAACACTCCTGGCCGTGCATGAATTTTTTGATAGACAATAGGAAGTTTAGTGAGAATTGCGGTCTGATAATCATGATAATGTGTTGGTTCGCTACCCATAACCAACTGCATTCCTAGCGCGTCGGCGATCTGCTCCACAATGAGCGGACGTTGTGCCACAAGTGGGTTAATAGCTTCTGCTATGCCTACGATGTCGGGTTGGGTTGAGCGGATTATCGTGGTAAGCTGTTGAGTACGATGTATTGTGCCATTTCTGCGCAAGTCGTAGCCACCAGCAAGAATATTGTATGATGTGATGCGTGTCATGGAGAATGTGTCCTCTTATATGTAGTGTCTCTCTATTACTATATCAGACGAACCTAGATATACAAAAGGCACAGGCTATCTGGGGAGGCTATAATTGTGTACATGAACAAAAAAGGAGCCGAATATGTTTATCAACGCTCACCAAATTGACCTCAAACTAACCACGCCGTTTCGTATTTCGCGTGGCGTACAGGAGACATCACCGAACATCATTGTCGAAATTGTGCACCAGGACTACAAAGGCTATGGTGAGGCGTCGCCTACTGAATATTACGGCGAGACGCCTGCGTCAGTGATGGCTTGTATCGAACTGTTCAAAAACGATATAGGCGACGACCCGTTCGCGCTTGAAGATATTTTGCAGAGGCTTGATGTAACCGTTGGCTTGAACCCTGCTGCGAAAGCTGCGATAGATATGGCACTGCACGATCTGATAGGTAAAATGTTGGGTGTGCCACTCTATAAACTCCTGGGCTTAAATGCCACAAAGACGCCCTCCACCTCATTTACCATCGGCCTCGATAGTCCAGCGCAGATGGCAAAAAAGGCGACACTAGCAAAAGAGTATCCTATTCTCAAGGTGAAGCTTGGCACAAAGCATGATATCGAGATTATCAAAGCCATTCGCGAGGTCTCGAACGCGATAATTCGTGTCGATGCCAATTCTGCCTGGACACCAAAAGAGGCTATCAAGACGATTAACGCCCTTGTGCCGTACAATATCGAGTTTATTGAACAGCCTGTGGCATCGCACGATCTCGCGGGCTTGAAGCTGATACGCGACAATGTACCCGTACCAATTCTTGCCGACGAAAGCAGCGTCACGGTTGATGATATTCCGAGGATTGTGGGCTGTGTCGATGGTATTAACATAAAGTTGATGAAATGCGGAGGCTTGAGACACGCTCTGAAGATGATACACGTTGCGAGAGCACATCATCTCAGTATCATGCTCGGCTGTATGATCGAGAGTTCGCTTGCCATCACCGCTGCCGCGCACCTGACTCCGCTCGTGGACTACGCCGACCTCGATGGAAACTTGTTGATCGAGAACGACCCCTATGAGGGCGTCAAGGTGGAGCAAGGAAAGTTGGTGTTGCCCGATGAGGCTGGGTTAGGTGTAAAAGTACGCTAACATATCTTCTTTGCGAGATGCAGGTAGTATAGCAAGAAATATAACAACTTCTGATACCTTTTGGCGACTTCGTTCGTGTTTTTGAGTATATAGAGGATTGGAGGAATTAGACCTTTCATATATAAGGAGCATAGCGTATGGAAGCGCAGGATGCAACCAGACTAAGAAGAGAAACTTTTGGCAAGCCATGTATGCATGAAGCCATTGAGAAAGAGTACAAGCAGAGAGTGGAGATTGAAGAATGGGCTTGCTCTAAGTGTGGTACGGAATTTGTTAACAAAGAGGTATGGGCAAAGATTCGACAGAATTTACAGCAAAGTACACCTTCGCAGTAGCAAAAACAGAATGCAGCAAGGAGGGCTGTCCACGTGGACAGCCCTCCTTGCTGCATTCTGTTTTTGCTACTGCGAAGGTGTACTTTGCTGTAAATTCTGTCGAATCTTTGCCCATACCTCTTTGTTAACAAATTCCGTACCACACTTAGAGCAAGCCCATTCTTCAATCTCCACTCTCTGCTTGTACTCTTTCTCAATGGCTTCATGCATACATGGCTTGCCAAAAGTTTCTCTTCTTAGTCTGGTTGCATCCTGCGCTTCCATACGCTATGCTCCTTATATATGAAAGGTCTAATTCCTCCAATCCTCTATATACTCAAAAACACGAACGAAGTCGCCAAAAGGTATCAGAAGTTGTTATATTTCTTGCTATACTACCTGCATCTCGCAAAGAAGATATGTTAGCGTACTTTTACACCTAACCCAGCCTCATCGGGCAACACCAACTTTCCTTGCTCCACCTTGACGCCCTCATAGGGGTCGTTCTCGATCAACAAGTTTCCATCGAGGTCGGCGTAGTCCACGAGCGGAGTCAGGTGCGCGGCAGCGGTGATGGCAAGCGAACTCTCGATCATACAGCCGAGCATGATACTGAGATGATGTGCTCTCGCAACGTGTATCATCTTCAGAGCGTGTCTCAAGCCTCCGCATTTCATCAACTTTATGTTAATACCATCGACACAGCCCACAATCCTCGGAATATCATCAACCGTGACGCTGCTTTCGTCGGCAAGAATTGGTACGGGTACATTGTCGCGTATCAGCTTCAAGCCCGCGAGATCGTGCGATGCCACAGGCTGTTCAATAAACTCGATATTGTACGGCACAAGGGCGTTAATCGTCTTGATAGCCTCTTTTGGTGTCCAGGCAGAATTGGCATCGACACGAATTATCGCGTTCGAGACCTCGCGAATGGCTTTGATAATCTCGATATCATGCTTTGTGCCAAGCTTCACCTTGAGAATAGGATACTCTTTTGCTAGTGTCGCCTTTTTTGCCATCTGCGCTGGACTATCGAGGCCGATGGTAAATGAGGTGGAGGGCGTCTTTGTGGCATTTAAGCCCAGGAGTTTATAGAGTGGCACACCCAACATTTTACCTATCAGATCGTGCAGTGCCATATCTATCGCAGCTTTCGCAGCAGGGTTCAAGCCAACGGTTACATCAAGCCTCTGCAAAATATCTTCAAGCGCGAACGGGTCGTCGCCTATATCGTTTTTGAACAGTTCGATACAAGCCATCACTGACGCAGGCGTCTCGCCGTAATATTCAGTAGGCGACGCCTCACCATAGCCTTTGTAGTCCTGGTGCACAATTTCGACAATGATGTTCGGTGATGTCTCCTGTACGCCACGCGAAATACGAAACGGCGTGGTTAGTTTGAGGTCAATTTGGTGAGCGTTGATAAACATATTCGGCTCCTTTTTTGTTCATGTACACAATTATAGCCTCCCCAGATAGCCTGTGCCTTTTGTATATCTAGGTTCGTCTGATATAGTAATAGAGAGACACTACATATAAGAGGACACATTCTCCATGACACGCATCACATCATACAATATTCTTGCTGGTGGCTACGACTTGCGCAGAAATGGCACAATACATCGTACTCAACAGCTTACCACGATAATCCGCTCAACCCAACCCGACATCGTAGGCATAGCAGAAGCTATTAACCCACTTGTGGCACAACGTCCGCTCATTGTGGAGCAGATCGCCGACGCGCTAGGAATGCAGTTGGTTATGGGTAGCGAACCAACACATTATCATGATTATCAGACCGCAATTCTCACTAAACTTCCTATTGTCTATCAAAAAATTCATGCACGGCCAGGAGTGTTGACGCGTCCCCTTCTGGAAGTGTGCGTGGAAGAGGAAAATGGAGAGCACCTGATCGTCTTCATAGCACACCTTGCAGCTGCGTTCAGTCAAGGGTGGGCGGGCAATGCTATTCGTGTGCGTGAGGTACGTGAGATATTGAGTATTCTGGCACAGGTACAGGATAAGCCACATGTGATCATGGGAGACTTTAACTCAATGGCTCCTGGCGATTCCTTCAAGGCAAGTTTTTTGCTACGCTACGTTGTGTATATGGACCATAAACGCCGTACTATTGGTGCTGTCGATGGCAATCCACATCTCAACTTTGTCGTCCCTGGACCCCTACGCTTTCTGAACCCACTACTACGCATCATTCCAAAGAGTGCGCTATTATGCAACTTGTTTGATCTCGCGGCTTCGCTCTACGCACCTCGTGGCACGATAGCACTGATACAGCGAGCGGGTTACGTAGACAGTTACCGACGTGTTCACCCTCATGCATTCGGGTTTACCTGCCCCTCGGCAGCACCTGCAGGCCGTATCGACTTCATCTTTGCCAACCCTGCATTAGCCGAGCGTCTGGAAACATGTTACGCGGTCGTAGATGGCGACGGTCTTCCTGGCAACCAAGCCAGCGATCATCTGGCTGTTGCCGCTACTTTTTGCCCCTCCACAAAGAAAAACAACAGTTATGGGGTAGGTAGCGCATATGCGCTACCTACCCCATAACTGTTGTTTTTCTTTATTGAAACACATCTTTTGTTTTGTCGAAGATGTTACGGAAGATGTTTTTATCATTCTGCTCGGTCTGTTCGCGCTCCAAGCGTGCGAACTCTTCGAGCAGATGCTTTTGCTCTTGCGTCATGTTTGTCGGTGTTACAACCTTAACCTGCACATGTTGATCGCCACGGGCACTGCTGTGTACAACAGGTACGCCCATACCCTTGAGACGGAATGAACGACCACTCTGCGTTCCAGGGGGAATCTTCAGTGGTGTCGTCTTGTTGTCGATAGTCGGAACTTCGACTTCATCGCCAAGTGCAGCCTGCGCGAAGCTCACGGGAAGCTCATAGGCAATGTCGTTGCCTTGTCGCTTGAAAAACGGATGCGGCTTAACTGTAAGAATGACATACAAGTTGCCCGGTGTGCCACCACGCGCACTTACCTCGCCCTCACCAGTGACGCGAACATTGATACCATCATCGACACCTGCTGGAATATTTACCACTACACGCCGATTGTTACGAACACGTCCTTGACCGCGACACTTCTCACAGGGAGTTGTGATAATCTTGCCTTCTCCTCGGCAGCGCTCACACATGGTCACGTTCACAAACTGACCAAAAATTGACTGTTGCACACGGCGGATTTCACCAGTTCCCTGGCAAGAAGGACAGCGCGAGGTTGAGGTGCCAGGCTGTGCTCCACTACCACGACAGGAACCACAGGTCTCCCAGCGCGGTAGTTCGATCTCTTTCTGACATCCAAACACCGCCTCTTCAAAGGTAATAGTGAGATCATAACGCAGGTCTGCACCACGTTGTGTGGTCGAGCGACGCTGTGTGCTACCAGCACTACCGGCGAAAAAGGTTTCAAAAAGATCATTGATGTTGGTGAAACTGCCGAAGTCGTTGAAGCCCGCACCTGCACCTGCACCATTACCCAGACCTGCATGTCCATAGCGATCATAGGCTGCACGCTTCTGCGTATCACTCAATACTTCATAAGCTTCGTTGATTTCGATAAAGCGGCCCTCTGCTTCAGCCTCTTTATTTGTATCGGGGTGATACTGTTTAGCAAGACGACGAAAGGCTTTCTTTACCTCATCCTCGGTTGCGGTGCGCGCAACACCCAATATTTCATAATAGTCGCGTTTATTCGTCGCCATCGCAAGTCCTTTTTTCTTCGTACACACAGCACAGTTTATAAAATACTATGCTACACAATAGAATACGTTGCTTCTTATAATCTCGCAAAACAATCTTTTAGTAAGATTACATCAATTAGCAGAGTATACGCAAGACTGATAGCCCAAGTAGGGTAGCAGGGAGACCGCAAGGGTCTCCCCTACATATAAGCTCTACATGTAGGGAAGACCCTTGCGGTCTCCCTGTTGACTACATTTCCTTGTATTCGCCCTCGATGGTGTCATCGTTGGCGGAAGGACCTTGACCTGCATCCGCAGAGCCAGCACCGCCGAAATCAGCACCAGCAGGCGCACCTTCACCACTCTGGCGATAGATCGACTCGCTGATCTTGTAGAATGCTTGCTCCAGTGCCTCGCGTGAGGACTTGATACGGCTCACATCGTCTGTGGAAAGGGCTGAGCGAACATCCTGAATTTTAGACTCAAGATCGCTCTTTTGCTCAGAAGTGATCTTATCACCCAGTTCGGTGATGCTCTTCTCCGCGCGATAGGATGCGCTATCGGCGAGGTTACGCTCCTCGACCTCTTCCTTGCGGTTCTTATCCTCTGCCGCATGTGCCTCGGCGTCACGGACCATCTTATCAATCTGGTCCTTGCTGAGGCCGCTTGACGCGACGATAGTGATCTTCTGCTCACGACCAGTACCACGGTCACGAGCCGAAACATTGAGAATACCATTGGCGTCAATGTCGAACGTGACTTCAACCTGTGGCACACCACGTGGTGCAGGTGGAATACCATCAAGAATAAAGGTACCAAGCGAACGATTATCCTTTGCGAACTCACGCTCACCTTGCAGAACGTTGATCTCTACGCTCGGCTGATTGTCGCTTGCAGTTGAGAACACCTGACTCTTCTGAGTTGGAATGGTTGTGTTGCGCTCGATCAACTTGGTTGAAACACCACCCATTGTCTCGATACCGAGAGAAAGGGGAGTTACGTCAAGCAGAAGCACGTCTTTCACATCACCTGTGAGCACACCAGCCTGAATAGCCGCACCGATTGCCACTACTTCGTCGGGGTTCACACCACGATTTGGCTCGCGGTCGAAGATGCGCTTGACCATGTTCTGCACGGCTGGCATACGTGTCTGACCACCGACCAGAACCACCTCGTCGATTTCGCCCGGACGCAGGTTTGCGTCGGAAAGAGCCTTGACAACAGGACCGCGTGAACGCTCTACCAGGTCCTCGGTCAACTGCTCAAGTTTCGAGCGGGAAAGCGTCATAGTTAAGTGTTTTGGACCACTGGCGTCAGCTGTAATGAAGGGCAGGTTGACCTCTGTAGACATTGAGCTAGAAAGTTCTTTCTTTGCCTTCTCAGCAGCTTCCTTCAAACGCTGAAGTGCCATACGGTCTGAGCGCAGGTCGATACCCTGCTCCTTGCGGAACTCGTCGGCAAGCCAGTTGATAACGCGCTGGTCGAAGTCGTCACCGCCAAGGTGTGTGTCACCATTGGTACTCTTCACCTCGAACACGCCATCGCCGAGTTCCAGGTTTGAGATATCGAATGTACCACCACCGAGGTCATAAACGGCGATCTTCTCGTCTTTCTTCTTATCAAGACCATACGCAAGAGAAGCGGCGGTTGGCTCGTTGATAATACGCAGCACTTCCAGACCCGCGATCTGTCCGGCATCCTTTGTTGCTTGACGCTGTGCGTCATTAAAGTATGCGGGAACAGTGATAACAGCCTGAGTGACACGTTCGCCGAGGTATGCCTCTGCGTCTGTCTTCAGCTTCTGAAGAATCATGGCAGAAATTTCAGGCGGGCTATATGTTTTGCCTTGAATCTCTACCCATGCATCGCCATTCTTGGCGCGCACAACTTTGTATGGCATAAGCCGCTTGTCACGGTCTACGTCGATATCCTCATACTTGCGGCCCATGAAACGTTTGATCGAAGAGACCGTGTTCTCAGGATTGGTGATGGCTTGACGCTTTGCAACCTCACCAACGAGACGTTCGCCGCTTTTATTGATGGCGACAATTGAAGGTGTAGTGCGCGCTCCCTCAGCATTAGGGATAACGACTGGCTCTCCGCCTTCCATTACCGCAACACATGAGTTTGTGGTTCCCAGGTCAATACCAATAACCTTTGGCATGATTGCCTCCTAATATATGTACTATTGAAGCATTTGTGGTGCTCCAAACAATAGATTTCGCTGTGTTGTATCTATAGATATAAACATCTGTTTATGTATCAGTATTCCCCTGTAGGGACTGATTATGCAATTTAATACATGAATTATGGCCCTTACAACATACCCGTTTCATGTATATCATCACGTCCCTATTGATCGGAATCGTACCCGTACATTTCGGCGAGCAGTTCATTCATGACCTGTGCCATGTACCGTACAACCGCGATAGCCCGTCCATATTGCATACGGGTAGGGCCGATGACGCCAAGTAAACCACCAATCTTGCCCTCTTGTCCGTAGCGAGCAACAACCATGCTCACGTCCTTCATGTCGTCCCACTGGTTTTCACCGCCGATAATGACCTGCACACCATCAGAGGCACGAAGGTGCTCTGCCAGGACGGGCAAGAAGCGATTTTGTTCCAACACCTCCATCACCTTACGCACACGCTCGTTACGTTCCTCTTCGGGTCCCATACGGCTGTACTCTGGCTGCTCAAGGATGTTGACAACACCTTCACGATAGAAGACATCGCCAAGAATATCGCCATGCTGCTCTAATATGTGCGCGATACTGTTGCCAATCAATCGCTCAACAGGTGTAAGGTCTTGCTGCTTGAGTAGCGCATCCATCTCAAGAGAGTTTTTGTTCTGCAACAACCGATTCAGATGATCGGCAGCAGTACTCAATTCTTCTTGTTGAATGGGCGCATCAAGCAACAGGCGTTGCTGTTTCACAGTACCATCCATCAAAACTAACACAACATACGCTGATAATTCTGTGACCGACAACACCTCAAAGTGTTTCAGTCGCCCTTCAGCGGAACGTGGTTGCGTCATAACGGCAGCACTATGCAACAGTCGCGCCATGACCGATGCGGTAAGCCGCACCCACTGGTCTAATTGATCCTGTACCTGATAGAACTGGTGACGAATGAGCCGTTGCTCATCTAATGACAAAGCCGATTCGCCCATGAGATGCTCGACAAAGTAGCGGTATCCCAGGTCTGTAGGCACGCGTCCCGCCGACGTATGGGGCTGAAAGATAAGGTTTGCTTCTTCCAGTCCCGCCAGTTCATGGCGTACCGTTGCGGAACTGAACTGTAAGCCATATTTTCGTACAAGGGTATCAGACGCAATAGGAGTGGCAGTGTGAATGTACTCTTGAACCAGTGCACGCAGTATCTGCTGCTTACGCTGGCTTAATGGTGTCATCGAATATACCTCGTGCCGTCTCCCGTTGTCCTCCTTGCCAAGTTTTTCGCTTTAGCAAGATGATACAACGTTTGTCAACTCTGATTGCTAGCACTCTCACCGTGAGACTGCAAATACAGAATAGCACTCAACGAGGGGGATTGTCAAGTGGTAAACACAGATGAGTCTCCATCCTTCGGGGGAAATTGAGGAACATGCAGGGAGACCGCAAGGGCCTTCCCTACATGTTCGTAGAACCCTACGTGTAGGGGAGGCCCTTGCGGTCTCCCTGTTCCCAAAAAAGATGGAGAGCTAAACCACAAAATAGAAAACGTTAACGCTTTGGCTTTCCACCACGTTTCCCTCCATTTCCACCGTTTCCACCATTAGTAGTAGTAGTTGTTGGAGCCGTATATGCGACACCATAGCTCGTTGGGTCCTCGCCATCGAGCATCCAGTCATAGTTACCACCACCCCTTAAGCCGTCCATATTAGAGGTTGAAGCTTGATGAACACCTGATGGGACTGTAAACGTTCCTTGCGTAAAGTTGTAAAGTGAGGGATTAAAGGAACCACAAGGAACACCATCAAAGTTAGGATCGTTCGGATCGCACGTTTTTCCACTTACGCGCTCTATGATGCTATGCCAGATCGGTGCAGCACCAGTTACGCCAACACTATTTATGAGTGGAGAGTTATCCGCGTTGCCTGACCAGACTCCAACAACGACATTTGGCGTATAGCCCATCGTCCAGTTATCCACGAAATTATCAGTCGTACCAGTTTTCGCCGCTACTTGATGAATGCTATAGGTTGGGTCCCAGTCGTTAAATGACAAGACATGATCGTTGCCAAACTCAGCAGCACGTGCATTTTCATCAGTAAGTACCGAGGTCATCAGATAAGCGATCTGAGGCGAAATAACGCGAATTGCGGGTGGATGAGTTGGATCATAATGATACAAATCATGTCCATAGTTGTCCCAGATATCGAGAATGCTCTGTGGTGGTATACGTGAACCTTGATTAGCGAATACTTGATACGCACCAGTCATTTGAATGAGTGGTACTCCCATTGAACCTAATGCGAACGAGAGTTGGTTGTAGTCAGTCACGGTCTTGATATGAGTACCCTGCGTTTTGTTCTTTATCGCTATATCTTCGTCCAAGGCTGTGATACCAAAACGTCTGGCGGTATTGGCAACATTTTCTATTCCTGCAAACTGTAAAGCTTTTACAGCAGGAACGTTACGCGAGTTAGCGGTTGCGACATGAATAGTGTTATTGCCACCAAGATACATGTCACCATAATCGGGAGGCACGTATGCATTTTTGATATCTGTAGTTCCATTGTTGGGAAAGTATGTCTTCACGTCGGGTAATACTGTTGATGGATACATACCCATTTCAAAGGCTGTTGTATACACCAACGGCTTCCAAGTTGAACCAGGTGAACGATATGCATCGGTCGCTGAATTAAATTGACCGTCGATTGTTTTATCGTTGACTGCGTTATAGTCTGCACTACCGTCCATTGCGAGGATTTCGCCAGTCTTCGCATTCATCACGATGGCGGCTGCATTATGTACGTTGTTATCCTGGCTAAGGATGGCGTAATGTCCTGATGGAAATGGTTGATACTCTGTCTGATTAAGATGGCGGTTTATCGTGCTCTCAACATAGCTTTCAAGGTTTACATCTATCGTTGTGCGAATGTTGAAGCCACCACTATATAATGCAATAAGCCCTGCCGTTTCATCACCATGCCCTAACTTCACCGCGAGCTGTTGCTTTACCCATTCAAAAAAGTGTGGGGCTTTGATTGTCTGCGAATAACGCGTGAAGGTCATATGCGCGGTCAACGTCTCGGCTTGCTGAATCATCTTCTCGGTGATTAGCTGTCCATCAACCGACATCCCGATGGCAAGCATGTTATGCAACACTTCATCCTGGCGAATAAGAGCCAGACTGCGCGCTGTTTTACCATTTGTTGGATCATAACTGACTGGACTTTGTGGCATCCCTGCAAGCAACGATGCACGAGCAAGGCCCAGGACAGGATTTACTTTTCCGTTCTTGTCATACTCAAGCTTTGAGATACCAGGGGTACACTTAAAATTCTTTGGATCGCATACACGTTGGAGGCCAAAGTATTCTTCCGCCGCCGCCTCGACTCCGAGGTCAAGCGTGCCGAAAGGAGAGACGTTAAAATACATCTCCATGATTTTCCATTTTGGATATTGCTGTGTCAGACCGATGGCGAGAGCAGCCTCCGGCAGTTTGCGGTTAAGTGTCTGATTTGTATCACCAGTCATATTTTTAATTAATTGCTGTGTGAGTGTGCTACCACCACCCTGAACGGCATCATGCTGAAGAAACGCTGTACCAGCACGGAGAATACCTTGTGGATCAACCCCGGAGTTGGTCCAGAACGTCTTGTCTTCTGCCGCAATCATCGCGTCCTGCATGACCTTTGGAATATCCTTGTACTGCACGGGTGTACGCCGCCCAACACCATTGGGATCGAAAAGGTCTCCAAGTAAGACTCCGTTACGATCATACATGCGCGTTGTCTGCTCTATGTGTTGGCTTGCAAGGCCCTGTACGCGTGGCAGTTGACTCTGGTAGTAGCCATAGGCATAAGCACTGGTGGACGTGGTAAGAATAAAGAGTAGCAACATCACAGCCATCAGGATACCGATACTCACGCGTCCACCGTTTGGTGATTTACTGTACCAACGATAGCGACGATGACGCATCTGCATCGCAACACGTATGGTACGTGAGCGTTTCCACCGCTTTGTCCTTAGTGGCAAAGGCGTCTGGGGCACTTGTGTTTGTGGTGGGTGGCGTAGTACCATTGGAGGTGCTGGCTGTCCATAGGTCTGTGCAGCCATCTTACCTGACCACTGACGCACTCTCTGCATTGCGTTTGCAGCCCAACGTTGTTGAACTGGCTGATTTTGAGGGACAGGTGGCGTTTGCTGTATAGATCGGTCTGGTCCCTGTTGTTGGTTATAATTCTGAGCTATCGGTGAATACTGATGAGGTCCCTGTTGTTGACTAGGATTCTGAGCTACTGGAGAATATTGGTTCTGAAATATAGGAGGATACTGCTCCTGATATCTTTGTGGAGGTTGGTTCTGTTGCGAGTCTAGCTCCTGGCTTTGTCTCCTATACTCACGTAAACGATTTCCTGAACGGGGAGCACCGTGTTCAGAAACTGAATTATTTTCAGGTTGCCAATTATTACTCATAGTAGTGTTCTTTCTCAAATAGCATCCGTTTTATCGCATAAACCATCGCTTGCCCGTCCAACAATCGCCTTTTTCTAACATGATCAGTATTCAAAAGAACGAGTCATAGCGCGAGTTTTTAGCAGGATCGAGATAATGTACCTCCCTAACCCTACCAACGTGACCTACCAGATGCCCCCATCCACACATTCCCCACATCTCGTAATAGCGTCTAAGTGCTGCTGTAGCGCAGTGCCTGTGCTTTACCTTATTTATCATAACGGGCAAGATGAAACACATTAACCAATTTACCCATTCGGGTCACTCGCCTTCTCCTACTAGCCGCGCCTTGTCATATCGTGTACAATACGAAACGTGCCTATTGTACTGCTTGGGAGGAGCCTCTGCTATGTTTTCATGGCGCGTGTACTTGTTACAGATGGTCGTTGCATTTTTCTGTGCTAGCGTTCTTTCTCCTATACTTTTTGTAACTTCTGCATCCGCAGCGACTGATCCAATCACCATCACTTCTCAAACAGTCACCGAAACCTTCCCCAAAGGCATAGATTTTCAGGTCAGTGTACGTGATAATCTTGGCATGATTGTAGGCGCGACACTCATGCTTTCTTCCCAAAATCCTCATTATATGCAAATGCAGCGCGTCGTTCCCGTTACTACACCACAACAAACATTGACGCTACACTGGCATGAGGACACTACAAGCAGTAGTAATTTTATTTACCCTGGAACAACGTTGGACTACTACTGGCAGTTTTACGATAAAACGACTCAAGCGTATTTCCAAGGACAACATAGCGCGTTTACCGTCAGTGATAATCGCTTCAGTTGGCAGCACCTCACACAGGGACTGGTTCAGGTAAATTGGTATAGTCAATCCACTGATTTTGGTCAGGCGATACTGAGTCAGGCGCTCAACAGCGTGAAGCGTATTCGTGGTAATCTTGGTGGTACGTTACTTCATCCTGTAAACCTGTGGGTCTATCAAACGCCTGAAGATTTTCGTGGGTCGCTTCCCCCAGGAGTCCACGAGTGGGTTGGAGGTATTGCGTTTCCTTCATTAGATGAAGCGTCTATTGTTGTGGATAGCCTCAACGCAGACACGCTCATCCGAGACATGCCCCATGAGTTAACGCATCTTGTCTTCCATCAATTGATCGCGCAGGGCATTCTTGCTCCGCTATGGTTTGACGAAGGCATGGCGGTTTATAATCAAATCTATCGAGAGCCGGACATGTTACAAGCCTTTAACCATGCCCTTGCTACACACACCCTCCTGCGTCTGAACACAATCGTGTACACCTTTCCCGCAGATGCAAATGCAGCCTATCTCGCATATGCTCAGAGTTGGGAATTGATTGGTTACATGTATACGACGTTTGGTCAAGCAAAGATGGCAAGGCTTATTACCTTGATGGATAGCACAACAACCGAGTTCAACGCAGACCTGAAACAAGCATTGGGAGTGGATCAAATCCATCTCGAAAATTCATGGCGTGTGCAACTCGGTCAATCCTCTGTGCTCACATCAGCAGATACATTGCAGTCAACACCACAAGCATCAAATAGTTCCCTTCCTCATCCTATAGGAGGCGACGATGCCTCTTCACCAATACTTCTTTTCGCTGGCTTGCTCCTTGTTCTGCTTCCCATCGTGGGTCTCTCTAGCTTCTTTGTTTTGCGAAGGCGCAGACAGCACAAAGACTTCCAGGCACTACAGGCACAGCACGTTCTTGCCACAACATTTTCATCGTATGGATACGGGCCGTATCAGCCGTATGGACCGCAACAACCCCCCATCATCATGCCGTTTGAGTCCTATGGCGATGGTGAAACTACGCAATCATACATTGACTCTGTACACTATACGCAACCGCCCTACCCGTCTCAGTCTATGCAGCCGCATCAGACGAATACGAGCCAGCAGCCACCAACGCAGGCTCCACAAGAATAGGCGTTTTATTTATGAATAGGAAGATACAAAGTAATGTCGTCTTTGACCTCCCAACTGCTTACTACCCATCGGAGGCATTGACATTAGACGAACTCGCGCACTGGGTTGCATTCAGTCGTTTTCCTGGAGTCGGACCTGTGCGCTTCAAGCTTCTGCTTGACTTCTTCGAGAATGATGTAGCGGCAGCATGGAAAGCCGATAGCAAGCATTTAGCGGAAGCTGGACTCGACTCAAAAACAATTGACAAGCTTATCGCACATCGCAGCACAGTCACGCCACAGCATGAACTAGAGGTGCTGGAGAAAAAGCGTATTCACGTCATCACATGGAAAGACGCGAACTACCCACCTTTACTCAGAAGAATTGAGTATGCTCCCCCTGTCCTCTATGTCTATGGAACCTTTACCGAGGATGACCGTCGCTTTACGCTTGGCATCGTCGGCACACGCAAGATGAGCACATATGGGCGTCAAGTGACCGAGCGCTTTAGTACGGAACTTGCACAAGGCAAAATAACCATCGTAAGCGGTCTGGCACTCGGCGTCGATACCGTCGCCCATACAGCAGCACTCGACGCAGGAGGGCGCACACTTGCGGTATTAGCAAGTGGCCTAGATACCATCTACCCGCCTACGAACTACAGCCTTGCCAAACGGATCGTCGAATCTGGACAAGGAGCATTAATAAGTACATTTCCCTTAGGTGTGCGTCCCGACGCTAGCAATTTCCCTGCCCGCAACCATATTATCTCGGCATTATCGCTCGGTGTACTTGTTACCGAGGCTCCCCCAAAATCTGGGGCATTAATTACCGCTAATTCAGCCCTCAATCAGGGGCGCGAGGTCTTCGCGGTACCAGGAGGAATTTTCTCTCCTGCAAGTGCCGGGGTAAATAAGCTCATTCAGGAGGGTGCGCATCCTGTGACAAGTACAGCCGATATCTTAGAGTGCCTCAATATTCATGTGATTCCACAAAACGAAGAGACGCGTACACAACTGAGAACAATTTCGCCTGATAGTCCTGAAGAACGCGCTCTACTCAAGTTCCTTAGCCTGGAAGCCTGCCATATCGACGAGCTGACACGTCAGAGCGAGTTGGAAGCAAACACGGTAGCTTCTACGTTAGTAATAATGGAATTAAAAGGCATGGTCAAACATGTGGGCAATATGCACTACGTGCTAGCAAGATAGAGGGAAGTATAGACACATGAACGTTGAAAAATATCGTACGCTCTTACCAATATTTGAAGAGTTGCAGGGTGAGCGAGTCGTGATACGCCCCTATCGTGAGAGCGATGCACAGTCACTCGTCGAAGCAGTGAGCGAGTCACGGAAACATATCCGTCCGTGGCTACGTTTCGCCGATGCGCATCAGACGGTTGAGGAAAGCCGAGACTGGATTATTCAGCAACAAGCAAAATTTTTGTTACGTGAAGATATGAGTTTTAACTTACAAGACAAAGCAAGCGGCAAGATGATTGGCGGTACTGCCCTTCATACACGCGATTGGAAGGCGCGCTATTTTGAGATTGGCTATTGGTTACGCGTTTCCGCAACTGGACACGGCTACGTGACCGAAGCGGTAAAGCTGCTTACAGAATACGCCTTCACGCACCTTCAAGCAAACCGTGTCGAAATTCGTTGCGATACAAGAAACACACATAGTGCTGCCGTTGCGCAACGTCTCGGCTTCGTGCAAGAGGGGCACTTGCGTAATCAGGGTGTTGATACATTTGGAAACTTACGCGATTTGCTTGTCTTCGCGTTGATTCCCAGCGATAAACGATTTGTGTGAATTTTCGTAGGGACCAGATTTATCGCCTATAACCTGCATGCCATATAGAGACATGCTAGAAACGATTGTGCGCAATGTTATTGTTGTGCCAAATAATAAGGGTATCTGATGAACTTGATGGTTAAATACGAGAATGTAGAGCGGTAGGGGCAGCAATTCATTGCGCCCATACGCATCAAGTTAAGGGTTATGTCA
>CAXUIS010000032.1:0-28206 GCA_964250915.1 uncultured Ktedonobacteraceae bacterium
CATGGTCCTATTCTTACTCCCTATCGTACACCTTTTTCAGTTTTTTGTCTATTCGTGTACAAGCTCGTAGAAACAGAGCAGAGCATGCAGAACTGACAAACTTCACCAGTTCTGCATGCTCTGCTCTGTTGCATAGGTTGCTAGGATACATTGGTATCGGTATCGTACAACTCCTCGCGTCCTAAGTTGCGTTCCTCTGCCTGCTCCTCTTCCTCGATGGTGCGGTCTGCCCACGGAATAGCTTCGAGTCGCTTTTCTGGAATAGGTTTGCCAGACACAACGCTTTTTCCGTATGTGCCATCCTCGATGCGTTTGAGGGCTGCCTGCACCAGTGTCAGCAGTGCTTGTTCGTTAACCTCGATTGATTGCTCCTGCTGTGTCTCCGTGAAATCTATGTTGGTTTCCTCGAACTCTTGCGGCCCCTCGCTGATCTCTATTGGATCGGTTGGTGTAGGATGTGCCTCTGTCAATGTCGAAATGTTTGCTTGAAATTCCTTCTGCTTCGCCTCTAACCGCTCTTTCATTTTCTGTATGTCTATGGTCATGAGTACATTCCTTTCAAAAAAATAATCTGCTATCCTGTATACGCATCTCTAAGGCATGAAGTCTCATCTGTTCGCAACGCAAAAAGTCTATTGAGCTCAACAAATTATCTTCTTTGCCTAAAAACATATATACTATAACATGTCATGGAACTTGCCCCATATGCTATTCTTATGAGGTAAAAAGATGAAGATAAAGGATAAAAAGCATGGCAACACCGCATAGTCAGCAACAGTCCGACTCAAATCAAGATATACCATCACTCTTTAGCGATTTTGACCTTTACCTGTTTGGGCAGGGGAAAAACTATCGCATCTACGAGAAAATGGGAGCGCATCCCCGTGTTGTCAACGGAGTCGCAGGCGTCAACTTCGCGGTCTGGGCACCTAGCGCGCGCAATATCTCGGTCATAGGGATTTTTAATGGTTGGGACCGTAGTGCAACATTGATGCATCTACGTCATAGCGAACTTGGTGTGTGGGAGTGCTTCGTTCCTCATGTTCCTATCGGTGCGCTCTATAAATATGCCGTGTATTCTCGTCACAACAACTATTCTGTTGATAAAACTGATCCCTATGGCTTTGCCGCCGAGCTACGTCCACAAACCGCAAGCATTGTCACAGACATTCATCAGCATTCATGGCAAGATAGCACGTGGATGCTCCAGCGCGAGAAGCGACAGGAAGTGAGTGCGCCTATGTCGATCTATGAAGTACATCTCGGCTCATGGCGTCATATACCAGAGCGGCATCAGGATGGTGCGGTGGAAGAAGATCGTTATATGACGTATCGTGAGCTTGCCCCAGTTCTTGCCGAGTATGTCAAAGATATGGGTTTCACGCATATAGAATTGATGCCAATTACGGAATATCCCTTCGATGGATCATGGGGTTATCAAGTCACGGGATACTATGCCCCAACGAGTCGTTTTGGTACACCAGAAGATTTTCAATACTTTGTCGATTATATGCATCAGCAAGATATCGGTGTTTTACTTGACTGGGTGCCAGCGCACTTTCCCAAAGATGGAAATGCACTGAGCTACTTTGATGGAACACACCTCTATGAATACGCTGATTCCCGTAAAGGAGAGCATAAAGAGTGGGGTACATATGTGTTTGATTATGGACGAAGTGAGGTAAAGAATTTTCTGATAGCGAGCGCGCTGTTTTGGTTGCACGAGTATCACCTTGATGGCTTGCGTGTCGATGCTGTTGCCTCTATGCTCTACCTAGACTATATGCGCGAGCAAGGCCAATGGGTAACTAATCAATATGGTGGTCGTGAGAATTTGGAAGCGGTAGACTTCTTGCGTCAGTTAAATGAAGCCGTGTATGCAGAGGAGCAAGGAGCGATCACAATCGCTGAAGAATCTACCTCATGGCCTCTTGTATCGCGTCCTACCTATGTAGGTGGGCTTGGCTTTAGCTACAAGTGGAACATGGGCTGGATGCATGATATGCTTGAGTATATGCATCTCGATCCTATCCACCGACGCTATCACCATAACAATATCACGTTCTCGCTCATGTATGCGTATTCGGAGAACTTTGTTTTGCCACTGTCACATGATGAAGTGGTTCATATCAAAGGCTCGATGATTAATAAAATGCCTGGAGATTTATGGCAAAAATTCGCTAATTTGCGTTCCTTTTATGGCTACATGTGGGGTCATCCAGGGAAAAAGCTTCTATTCATGGGTGGAGAGTTTGGACAGTGGCATGAGTGGAATTTTGCCGAAAGTCTTGATTGGCATCTTCTTACTCCACCAAGCGATCCGCATCATACGCAACTGCAAGATTTTATACGTGAACTCAATGGTATGTATCACCGAGAGCCTGCTTTAAGCGTATTAGATACAGACGAGCAAGGTTTTTCCTGGATAGACCCGCATGACTCGGATAATAGCGTTATATCCTTTATGCGACGTAGTGGACGGGACGAGGACACACTCATTTTTGTCTGTAACTTCACGCCCGTTCCGCGTCATGGATATAGAGTAGGTGTACCCTATGCTGGCGAGTATTATGAAGTTATCAATAGCGATGATTTCCGATATGGTGGAAGTGGACTAGTCAATAACCAACTCATGCAAAGCGGTTCCATCTACTGGCAATCCTGCCCACACTCGATCCTCCTGACACTTCCACCGCTTGCCACAATCATTCTCAAACCACGTGAGTTAGAGAAACGCGGCGAGCAGGGAAGAGAGCGCAAATCCTAAACTGTAGTAGAGAAGAGAATTTTTTAATGAGTCACAACAACGGAAAAGCTTCCGGCCTAAATAATAACAACAGAAGAACAAAGGACCGTTATCGTTCCGCGAGAAGCAAAGGTCGCGCTGTAACGGAAGATGAACGTTTACTACATCGTCCTACACAGCAACTCGTGAGTCCAACTGACCCATTACCACAAGAGCAAGTTAAGCAGGAGCAACACGCCTTTGATCAGGCGATGAACTTCGATTTTACTCTCACTGATCCCTGGCGGGTTATGCGAATTACAAGCGAGTTCGTCAACGGCTTCGATGCTCTCGCTCATATACCACCCGCCGTGACCATCTTTGGCTCTGCACGTACAAAACATGATGATGTGGAGTATATATCAGCCGTGGAAACTGCTCGTTTACTCGCAAAAGCGGGCTTTGCTATCATCACTGGTGGTGGTCCTGGCATTATGGAAGCGGCAAACAAAGGGGCACAAGAAGGTGGTAATCTTTCCATTGGCTGTAACATCGAACTGCCCTTCGAGCAATCGTCGAATTCCTACCTCGACATTTCGCTTGATTTTAGTTACTTTTTTGTGCGAAAGACGATGTTCATGAAATACTCAGATGCGTTCGTCATTTATCCTGGCGGATTTGGAACGATGGATGAACTCTTCGAGGCATTGACACTTATTCAAACGCAAAAAGTAAATAACTTTCCTATTATCCTATACGGCTCAACCTACTGGGCGGGCCTTATCAACTGGATTCATGACACAATGCTACATTCAGGTAAAGTCTCGCCTGAGGATTTGTCATTGCTTCGTGTCTCTGATGATTCCCAAGAAATATGTAAGATTGTTTGTGAGGCACACAAAGAGAACTATCGCTTAGAGGACGAACGGCTACAAAGTTATCAACACAAGTCTATCCGCTAGATGAAGAAGGAAGAGCAAACACATGTATTTGCTCTTCCTGTAAATTAGGAGTTTAGGAAAAAATAGTGACGGCAACACCCAACCCATCACCTGTTGAGAGAGAGTCACAAGAACTACACATGTATCGCCACCAAACTCGCTCTGTTCTCTTCACTGGCATCCTCATTGGTATTGGAATCGCAGGCTTTGTTGATGAAACGCTTTTTCATCAACTTTTGCAGTGGCACACGTTTTACTGGGCGACAGATGAACATGGTCGCATCCTCAGTGACGGCCTCTTCCATCTTGTTAGTACACTTTTGCTACTCTGGGGTCTATTGCGTGTGTGGCAAGGTCGCGCTCACTGGGAAGATGCAAGTGGACCTCTTCTTGTCGCAGGCATTCTGATGGGAGCAGGAGGCTTTAACTTTTATGATGGAATCGTTCAGCATGCGATTCTCCATTTACATTTAGTGAACGAACATGTGTGTGATAACAGTGTGACTCACGGGAATAATTCACTTGCCAATTGTCCTCAAGATATTCCCTACGAGATTGTCTGGGACATCGTTGGTTTCATCGTCCTCTCAGTAGGTTTCTTACTCTGGCGGCGTAGCAGACGCACGTGGCAGAGTCCTTGAGCATACCAAAGAAGCGGAAACACAAATGAAGGTAATGGGCAACACTCCTGTCAAAAAACAAAAAAGCTTCCCCGGTCGTTTGGGGACTGTGTTATGTATGTGGTTTCTTACAGGCATGCCGCTCAGTATTCTACTCAGTGGTATCTACTCTTTTATGGGTGTGCCTCTTCCTTCACTATTCTTTTTTCTCTCTAGTTTGGTTTACCTGACTGGCGGCCTTCTAGGAGGAATGTGGAGTAGAGAAAGTCTACGCCGAAAGAGTCTTCTTTCTACTGATGGAATGATAATACTCTTTGTATTGCTCCTGAGTGCTGGCTTCCTCCTTGTTGGAAGTGTGTTCATCGTCATAGGCTTCCAACATCTTTTTATGAGTACATAACTGCGTTCTTTTTACATATACTTACTCGATTGCTCCACCACATAGACTACAGAAGCGATGATTCATTTGCTCTCGTCCACAATGCGGACAGCGTACAAGCTGAGCTTCAATGGTAACTGATGCTCCACTTTGTGTCGTGTGCTTTGTTCCAGTTCCATTGGGACTGGAAGTACGAGGATAGTGTCCATCAAGCAAGTCTTTATAGTCTTTACTTTCTGACCAATTCATAATTTCTTTCGCACGAACAATTGTGAGCGGATGATTTACGGCTGATACTAGGAGTCCTTTATACAGCCTATCAAGCATATTTGCATCCACATCTTCATAGAGTGTTGCCTGCTTGAGAAATTCATTCGCGTCCATCTGCTGCTTCTGAAATAGCGTTCCTCCCGCGAACTTCATCATGAGTGAAAGCATAACCTGTGGGTCTTGCACGACAACGAGCGAGGAGCGGTCGGCGGTAAACTCTGATTTGCGGTCCCATTCGAGGAGAGCTGCTTCTAATGTACGCCCAATGAGTCTTCCTAACCCAAGTGTCATATCTCCCAGGATAGTGAGGACGAAACCGATACCGCGTGCCATTGTTTTGTAGAGCACGTGGCCGGATTTTATATGACCAAGTTCATGTGCAATGACGGCGAGTACCTCGTTCTCGTCCATTAAATCAAGCAGTCCAGTGGATATGACAATATAAGGATGGTCGTGTCCGCTCGTGTAGGCGTTGGGAACAGGGTATTGTGCAACGTACAATTCAGGTTCGCGCACATCGAGGATAGCGCATGCCTCTTGTAGTTGCGTGTAGAGGTGCGAACATTGCGTAGAGGAAACGCGAACTGTTTGAGCGACATTTTGAATGTATGCGACGCGTTCTGGAAAAAACTCAATAAACTTGCGGATGACAAGATCAAGGCCCGGCACTCTTTGTAGTGCAGCTAAAGCCACACGATCATAGGGGTGTTGTAGAACAATAGGGTCAAGACCCGGAAAGCGTTTCCGTGCCTTTGGTTGCGCGGTAGACATGCAAGGCTCCTTCGTATGTTCTCTTCGAGTATGGCAGAGTATGATAGGACCGAGCAACTACAATTCAAAAGAGACGATTACGCTTGGTAGCTTGAGTTGGGCGGTAGATTGCGCCCACAATCGTATTGCCTGCGCCACAATTTCGTTATCTTGAGGTTGATGCAGTTTCTCGTAAAGTACAAGACGTTTTGTTACGACTTGTACTCGCCATGTGCCATTTGTACGTTTGAGACCTCCAAGAGTTGCAGTACACAAAAGTGTTGCAACACGAGGCGATTGTCGATGTAATCTCGATCAGTCGCATCGCCGCACTCCTCACAGACAAACTCACGGTCTGCTAGCGTCAAGTCGTCTTTCTTCCAGTCACAACAATAGTACGTCTTACTGGTTGGTTCCCACCGGTCTATCTTGAGCAACGAAGTTGGTGCGCATGTTCAATTGGCGTGCACCGTCGTCAAGAGGATCGCTGAGAGCCGAGCGGTAACACACCATCTTTCAGCCCCAACTCGGCTGTGTTCTGAGTCCGGCGATGACGAGATCGAGCATTCGGTTGACCCCATCAGGGTCGGACGCATGTTCGTTCACCATGACGATTCCGTAGACGAGTCGTATCACGTCGGCAAAATAGACATTCGTTCGGATTTGTCCTGCGGCTTGGGCGCGGAGCAACAGAACATTTCCTGCCTCGAACATAGCTCTGTTTGCAGCATAGATTCTCGTCCCCGGAACTTGCTTGGCTGCCATGATGGTGGCTCCCATGCTCCGCCCTCGAGCCGCGAAGTCCATCTGGAGACGAAGCAAGCTGATCAAGGCGTCGAAAGGAACCGGAGCACTTGCGAGTTCTTCAATGTGCACCCTCAATTCATTGGCCTCATCCAGAAATACTGCCTCAAGAAGGTCTTGACGCGTGGGGAAATGGCGGTATAGCGTTCCAATTGCGACTCCTGCCGATCTGGCAACATCCTCGAGAACGATGTCAGAGCCGCGCTCCAAGACCGCGCTTCGCGCGGCGTTCAACAGGCTAGCGTAGTTGCGCTGGGCATCAGCCCGCATTGGGCGGCTGGCTTGTGTTGGCTTGTTCGTTGAATATGACTCCTTCCCCCCAAAGAGTTCAGCCCTTGACAAAGTGAGGGTCCCTCCGGTAATATAGAAAGAGATAACATGAGGGTTCCTCCGGTACCATAGAAGGAGGTAACCTCATTGTATCACACTTACGCTTCATCTCATCACGAAAAGGAGGACATTGGAGGAGATAGCCTATTATCTGGGGCACGTCACCAAGAAGAGAATGTCAGCTATTCAAACAACGGTGAGATATACCAGATCAGTCGAGAACAGGTCAAAGAAGAAGCTCAAGAGGATCAAAAAATAAAAGGAGTGCGTTCTATGAGTCGAGCGATTATGTATACGTCATTTGGCGAACCCGACGTTTTAGAGCTGCGAGACATTCCAGAACCACATGCTGGTTTAGATGAAGTACGAGTACGAGTGGCCGCCGCAGGCTTGAACCCGATGGATTGGATGGTCTCTTCAATGCCCGATGTGGCTGCAATGTTTGACATTACGGTGCCATCAGGATTCGGGTATGATTTCGCGGGCACTATTGATGAGGTTGGCTCACATGTCAAAGATTTTCATCGTGGAGACCGTGTATTTGGCGGAGCACTTGGTCGCGCCGTCGCTGACTATATTGTCGTGAATGTTTCAAGAGAACCATTGTTGCACCATACTCCGAGTGGCATTACAGACGTCATCGCAAGCACTCTTCCGATTGCTGGTCTTACTGCCGACGCGGCACTGAGCGTTATCGGTGTAAAGTCAGGTGAGACCGTGCTCATAGGTGGTGCTGCAGGTGGCGTCGGCACATTCGCCGTACAGCTTGCAAAGCTGACTGGCGCAACCGTTATCGGTACTGGGTCAGAGGCTTCATTCGACTATCTCCGTACGCTTGGTGCTCTTCCAGTCACCTACGGACAAGGATTGGCAGACCGAGTTCGTACGCTCGCCCCACATGGCGTCGATGCGGCGACAGCACTCGTGGGGACAGAGACAATAGACATAGCCCTTGCGCTTGGTATTTCGCCTGCTCGAATTTCTGCGACCGCGGCAGGACCGAATCCGCCAGGTGGTGTCCATGCAACAGGCGGGGCAGAAGCGAGTCCAGGTGCACTCGAGAGAATTACCAACGCCATAAGTAGTGGTACATTCATCGTCCCAATAGCCGCAACGTTTCCAATAGAACGTACCCGCGAGGCTGTAACGCTTCAGCGTGGGGGGCATGTTCACGGCAAAGTGGTCATTACACTTTCTGAAAAGGACAGCTAAACTTCGATGTGGGCATGTAGACTCCTTCTCCTCCCTTTTCGTCACGTTGAATGAGGCACTTAACGCAAGAAGCTCTGTACTGTATTCATAAATGCATCAAAGGTGCTACGATGAATGTTATGCGTCGCTCCGTCGATCTGGACTACTTGGCTGTGCGTTGGTAAGTACTGTTTAGCCCGTGCCCAAGCCGCATCGTCCAATGTTGTACCAAGACCTGGATCAGCCCGAATTAAAAGCGTTGGTGCTGCAATTTTGGCGAGAAGGGGTAGCAGGTCATTCGTTTGCTCGGCTTCGGCAAAGACGCTAACAACAGCCTCGCGTGTCACATCCTGTAGCGCGTCTATCTTGCCCTCAACATCAGCTTCAGTCCAACCGGGACTACTGGCAGTAATTTCCGGGCGTAGTTCAGCAGCAGGACGACCAATATCCTTTGTATAGCTTGCTGCCCGTTCTTCAGGATTACCACGTCCAAAAGTGTACGCTGGGTCTTCAAGCACAACATGTGAAAACGTCGGTACTGCGTGTTCAGAGAAGGCACCACTTGCGAGTACGATAGCGGTAGCACCGCCCCATGAGTGCCCTATCAGTACGGGACGTTTAAGCTGTAGTACCTCTATAAAGGCTGTAGCATCGTCAGCTGTTTGGCGCAAGCTATATGCCCCACGCGCGGGCTTGATACTCTTACCATGTCCGCGCTGATCTAATGCATAGACGCGATAGGTTTGGGCAAGCACTGGTCCAACACGTACCCAACTTTGCGCCGAACTCGTAATGCCGTGAAGCAATACAACGCTTGGTAAATCTGTACGTTCGACCCCCCAGCTTATATAGTGGAATCGACCAGTTGGAAGGTCTATCATCTGAGACTCAACCAGTACATTAGAGTTATCCGTCATTGTTTTCTCCTGTTTTTAATAGTTGATGCAAGCTAAAATTCTCCATAGATGAAAAGGCTGGACAATCCTCATCATTATACAATTCCTTGCTCACATTGGTAGCATCTATTTCATAAGAGGACAAGCAAAAAGAGAACGGATGTCTTGACTCTCTTCTAAGTGTGTGACAGAACGTGGAGATTGCTCGTTAGAATGTGAAACACTTATAACAGCACACATAGAAAAGAGCAGTTTAATGGCGTCTACGAAACCTCAATCTGTGCTTTACGGACAAAAGAACGACGAACAGGGTCAACACACTCATGAAATACTTCAACCGCTAGCACAGCCGCACACATGGAATATTCTATTCCTCTTCGTTGCGACTCGTGTTGCGCTTATCGCAGTAACCTACTTTGGATACATTCTTCTCACCGCTTCACAGTATTCAAGTACGCCAGTGAATACGACTAAGTTCTTTGACACGTGGAATCATTGGGACGCAGTGAACTATGTACGCATTGCACAACATGGCTATCAAACACAGAAAGACCTCGCGTTTTTCCCTCTTTTCCCTTTGCTCATCTCATGCGTGAGTCATGTCCTGGGAAGTTGGAGCTATCTTTTTGTAGGAACACTGCTCAGCAATGGAGCATTATTGGGTGCGTTATTTCTACTGTATCAACTTGCGCAAGAAATCGCAGGAGAACAGGTAGCCCGCAGAACCATTTTGTATCTCTGTATCTTCCCAACGGCTTTCTTCTTTTTTGCAGCCTACAATGAGTCACTTTTTCTCGTGTTCCTACTGAGTGCGTTCCTCGCTATGAGGCGACAGCGTTGGTGGCTGGCGGGTCTACTTGGCTTCTTTGCAGCGTTGACCCGCTCGGCAGGTATTCTACTTGTCCTACCCTTCCTTTACGAATTATGGCAAACACGAAAGCATATACGAGCGTCAAAGCTATCACTATTTTCTAGCACACTTGCAGGCACGCTCATTCCGTTGGGAACACTTGTTTATAGTGTGTATTGCTGGCTCGTGGTGAGGAATCCTCTGGCCTTTGTGACCGTACAAGATGATTATGGTCGTCATCTTGAATGGCCCTGGCGAGGACTCTGGCAAGGTGTGACAGCACTCTTATTCGCTCAGCCTTTTGGCTCGGCGAATCAAGCGCACCTTCTACTAGACTTGAGTGCAACACTCGGCTTTCTGCTACTTGCGTTCCTGGGATGGCGAAAGGTGCCTAGAAGTTACAGTCTTTGGGTAAGCATACTCTTTCTTTATATTCTCCTGGACCCCGCCATGGAAAAACCAGATATTCTACTTTCTAATCAACGCTTCGTCCTTGAAATGTTTCCGGCATTTATTACACTAGCCCTACTAGGAGTGCGGCATCCACGTCTGCATCAGGTGTTGATGATTATCTTTCCTTCATTGCTAGCAATATTAAGCATACTCTTTGTAATGAATCGTTGGCTTGTGTGAGATAGCCTCCCTAACCGAATGGGTATTCATAAACCACACGTTCTGGTAAAATGGACACATTCTAGCAAGGGAAAAGAGGAAAACGTGTATGTGGACCGAAAGCCGACCAATGCGAGAGAGTATTCTTGCGGCAGCAGTGCAGTTGTTTGCTGAGTATGGTTATCATGCTGCACCACTGCGTGACATCGCACGTGTTGCAGGCATTCAGGCAGCGAGCATTTATCACCACTATCCTAATAAGCAATCACTGCTCGTCGAGATCATGGAAGTATACATGAAACGCCTAAACACGCAATTGGAGCGTATCATTCAGGAGTATCAAGACCCGCTACAGTGTTTGCAAGAAGCGATTACGAACCATATTCGCTTACATACGGCGCATAAGGACGAATTTTTCATTATTGATACAGAAATTCGAGCACTCGAAGGCGAAAATCGGGTCCGCATTCTTTCGATGCGCGATACTTATGAGACATTGTTACAAGATATTTTGAATAACGGAATGTCACGCGGTGTGTTTCGACGTAGCGATAGCAAAGTCGCTTCGTATGCTATCATTGCCATGTGTACAGAGGTTGCGACATGGTTTCGTCCTGATGGTAGGCTCACAACACAACAAGTTGTCACACTTTACCGACAACTCATCACTCAGGGCCTCCTTGCACCTGAGTACAAGCAAAAGGAACAGGAGCGCATACAGCGTGAACATTACTAACAGAGAACGAGCTTTAGTATTCGCGTGTGTGCTGGTCCTTGTCCTTTTCTTTGGCTGTTTAGTCTTCTTCTTTCGACAGCAAGGAGAAACAAAAACGGCAACACCACCAAACAGAAGAACATTTGGCGCACTTCGCCTCATCCCAAGTCCAACAGCGACAGCACTTTTTTCTGATAACTTTTCCGATAATAGTCAGAATTGGGACGTTGAAACTGAGCCAAAGTATGGAAGTGTCATTAACAATGGCACTCTTACGATGATGGAAGCAAATCATAAACCATTTCGAGAGCCTCTGCCATCAGATACAGCTTATAATGATGTCGAGGTTGCTGTCACTCTCACTCTTTTAGAGGGTGATCAAAATGATAGTGTCGGTGTCTACTTTCGCGCAAATGGAAGTACAGGACAGGGATATTATATTGATATTTATGGAAACGATACCTACGATATCGCAAAGATTACGGTTGATCCAAACCAGAAAATTCACGCTACCTATCTTGCTGAACCACAGCATGCTTCCGTGCTTCATCCCAAAGGTCAGAAAAATGATGTGATGGTGATTATGAAGGGGGACAACATCGTCTTACTTATAAATAACACTGTCGTGAAATCAGTACGTGACGACGATTTTCCGAGTGGGAAGATTATGCTCTTCGTCGAAAACGGAAATTCATCAAATGGCGTAACTGCCTCGTTCGATGCGGTAGCAGTCTATAACGCACCTGACCACTTGCCAAGTTAGGACTATATGAAACATATAGAAAACAAACAACGTATACAGCGTGTGCTCTTATTCGGTATAGCCCTACTACTCCTTATCTCAGGAGGAATTTTTCTTACACTACGGTTTACATATGGGAAAGCACACACGTCCTCTCAACAACAAAAGACGAGTACTCCGACACAACTTCCAACTATTCAAGGGACAATACAGCCGCTCTTCTCGGAAGATTTTGTAGATAATAGTAAAGGATGGTCTGTCGTAAACGTAGTGGGCTATACTCGTGAACTTCAAGGGGGTGCTCTGACGTTATCTAGTACGACACATAATGTCCTCGTTGAAAGCATCCCAACGCGTACAACATTCACTAATTTCTCACTCACGACAGCCTTCACCTTTGTGCAAGGAGATGGAAACGATAGTGTTGGCGTGTATCTACGTGGCGATAGTAACCTTGACCATGACTACCGCATCGATATCTTTGGCAACAATACCTATGCAATTAGTAAAGAGGCATTGGATGAAAGTAATACGTTGGAACAAACATACCTTGTCCATCCCTCTCACTCTCCACACCTCAAACCAATAGGGCAAAAAAACGTGCTCGCCGTTTCTATGCAAGGGTCAGCAATAGTTGTGCAAATCAATGGAAAAACTCTTAGCTCGTTAACCGATATAAGCTATATACATGGTCAAATTGCCCTTTTTGTCTCGAATGGACAAACCTCTAGCGGTGTTACTGCAAAGTTCCACAATCTCATCATTTATCCTTTACCTGACAAATTGCCATACTAACGCTTTACAAATTTTTTGCGACTTTCAACCTCTTTTTTGACATCTTTGAGATATTATAAGTTCAGACAAGAGTAAGTAATAACTCGGTATACTATAACAAGGATATCAATTTGTCTGAAAATAAGTTACGAGTACACTATTCCGAAAGAGGATAAGAGAGACGATGAAGAAGTTTATTGTTGCAGTTTCGATCATAGGAGCTTTCGTTCTCTATAGCCTTCTCTATCATTCAAACACAGTTGCACTTGTACCGACAACCTCGACGAAATCGAGTGGGTCTACGATAATTACTACACCTGTAGGAGCGACACCAACGACAGCAGGTACAACGTCCGGTTCTCTCTATAAAGATGGTTCCTATACAGGCAGTGTAGCAGATGCACAATGGGGCAACATACAGGTCAAAGCCATTATTCAAAATGGTAAAATAACGGATGTACAGTTTTTGCAGTATCCGAATGAACGAAACCGCTCGATAGAAATTAACAATTATGCTGACCCTCAGCTTTCTAGTGAAGCTATTCAAGCACAAAGTGCTCAGGTAGATGTAATAAGCGGAGCAACTGACACAAGTGAGGCATTTATACAATCACTTACCAATGCCCTTTCACAAGCGAAAGCATAACAATGAAACAGATACGTTTGCTAATGGGCATGCCCATCACGCTTGAGGTAGAAGACCTGGAGGTGACATACAATGATCTGGACAAGGTATTTGCCTACTTTGTCTCCGTGGATGAAACCTTTAGCACCTACAAGGCCACAAGCGAGATATCAAAAATAAATACCGGTGAACTTTCCATTGCTAATGCGAGTGCAGACGTTCACACTATCCTGACTTTAAGCGAACAAACAAAGAAAGATACGCACGGGTATTTCGATATTTACCATAATGGGATCTATGATCCTTCGGGAATCGTCAAAGGCTGGGCCATCTCTCATGCCGCAGATATACTAAAGGCACAGGGGTTTCGTGACTTCTATGTCGATGCAGGTGGAGATGTGCAAGTTGTTGGCAACAAAAATGGGCAACTCTGGCGCGTTGGCATTCGCAATCCGTTTAATCGCAATGAGTATGTAAAGGTTCTTGCACTGACTGATAGAGGTATCGCAACCTCTGGCACTGCTATTCGTGGACAACACATCTATAATCCACATCGTCATGATGTGCTACTTACAGATATTGTTAGTATGACCGTTATTGGCTCGAACATTTACGATGCTGATCGCTTTGCAACGGCAGCGTTTGCAATGGGAAGGCAAGGAATACAGTTTATCGAGACGTTGGCAGGCTTTGAAGGCTATATGATTGATGCTTCCGCAAGAGCAACGTTTACGAGTGGGTTTGAAAGGTATGTGCTCTCTTGATGGTACCTATAGATTATGTCTTAGATCGCATAACGATGTACCGATTGGTACTTTATGTACTTATAAGCTTGATTGCGTTGGCAGCTATTCTTGCGTACTTTAAGTTGCTGCCTTTTTCTCCGCTCTGGCTTCTTGGTTCAACCCTTTTGCTTGTCATTATGTGTTGGGCTGCAAACACTGTTTTTGCCTACACCTTTAGAGTTCCTACAAATATTGAATCAGGCCCAATCACCGCGCTCATCCTAGCACTTATCATTACGCCAGCACAATCGTTCACTACATTTCAGTTTCTGGGCTGGGCTGCGATACTTGCGATGGCGTCCAAATATATACTCGCACTTAACAAAAAGCATCTCTTTAACCCGGCAGCTATCGCGGTTGTCATTACGTTGTTTGTGGTCGGTGAGTCTGCAAGTTGGTGGGTAGGAACTGCACGAATGTTACCACTCGTGTTACTTGGAGGATTCCTCATCACTCGAAAAATACGGCAAGAGGATATGGTTTTGAGTTTTTGTGCAACAGTGTTTGGAAGCGTCTGCATTCTTGCGCTTGTGCAAGGGCAATCTATCATTGCAGAGATGAATGCATTGTTTATTCAATCGCCGCTCTTTTTCTTTGCCTTTATTATGCTGACTGAACCTCTTACGGCTCCGCCGACAAAATTCTTGAAAAGACTCTATGCAGTGCTGACAGGTTTTTTATTCTTACCCCAATTGCATATCGGCTCACTCTATTCTACGCCAGAAATAGCATTAGTTGTGGGCAACATTTTCTCTTATGTGGTGAGTCCGAAGCAGAAAGTCATTCTCAAGCTGAGGAAAAAAGTCAAGATGGCACCCTACATCCTTGATTTTGTCTTCAAGCCCTCACAAAAATTGGCATTTCTCCCCGGACAATATATGGAATTTACACTCGCACATGCTCATCCAGACAGTCGGGGCAATCGCCGCTACTTTACGCTTGCTTCATCCCCAACCGAGAACGATGTTCACTTGGGGGTACGATTTTATGAAGAAGGAAGCAGTTTTAAGCATGCTCTTTATAGAATGGACAATAAAACTGATGTTGTTGCAGCTCAGATTGCCGGAGATTTTACATTACCCCCAGACCCTGCACAAAAACTTGTCTTTATCGCTGGTGGCATAGGCATCACACCGTTTAGAAGTATGTTAAAATACCTCCTGGACACGCAACAGAGACGCAATATTGTGCTTCTGTATGCTAATAAAACTGCTGATGAGATTGTCTACAATGACGTTTTAAGTGCGGCACATGCAAAGCTTGGCGTCAAAATATTCTATACGCTGACCGACATAGCTGCTCTTCCGCGCAACTGGTCTGGTTTTGTTGGCAGATTGGATGAGCGCATGATTATGCGGGCTGTCCCAGATTATCAAGAGCGTACCTATTATCTGTCAGGGCCACCAAACATGATAAATGCCTATGAAAGCGTACTTAAAAATATGGGAGTAAGACACGACCAGATTAAAAAAGACTTTTTCCCTGGACTTGTCTAACTCTTTGGCTATACGATATCAACCACCACTTCATCATATATCACATACCGAAAAAGGTCCAATTTGCAGAAGCGAAAGCAAGGTAACGGCTACTAGGAAGTCTGCCCGAAGGAGACTCCCTAGTAGCCGTTACTAAGAGTTGAAAGATTAGCTTGCCTTGCTCACGAACTCATTGGTGAACGTCGAGTTGAGATCAATCTGACTGCCCGTAGGGATCAGATTGCTCTGTACCTCGGTATTGAGCACCGACTGAGGTGCGCCAGAAGGCATTAACCCATCAGGACTGAAGATGGTCATCTGATTTTGCAATGCCGTGACGTAGAGAGATTTATTGCCAGCGTAATAGTCAGCTGGCATCATGTCCGCGATCTGTGCCGCAGTGTGCGTATGCATCCACTTCAGGGTCTTGACGTAGGCGTTCACCAGCTTCTGGGTGACATCTTTGTGGCTGCTGACGTAACTATTGTTCATAAACAGGCTGATAAACGGGTAGGGACCGCCTAGTGCTGCCTGCGTCGTCTGTGGTGAGCGCAAGTCAACCAGAAGTTTGCCGACACCGCTTGATAAGATACGTGAGATCGTTGGCTCGGTTGTCATGCCAGCATCAATTTTCCCCTGTTGCAATGCTGCGATAAACGTGTCGCCAGCACCCACTGGTATAAAATGCACTTGGTTTGGTGTAACGCCGACATTATGCAACAGAGCAGTGGTCAGGGTTTGTGTTCCTGAGCCGAGTTCAGTTACGCCTAGATTCTTGCCTTTGAGGTCTTTGACCGAGTGAATCTGGCTAGCAGCTTTGGCGGAAACGATTTCGGCTTCACCTGGCGCAACGTTCAACAGAACCACAGCCTCCATTTGCTTGCCTTTTGGCTGTAGCTCGATGGTGTGGTTGTATGAACCTGAGCCTGCATCCACCTGGCCCGCCAGTACTTCATTCTCCGATGATTGCCCCGAAGCTTCGTCGATCAGCGTCACTTCAAGTCCTTCCTGCTTAAAGTACCCTAGCTGCTGGGTAAGCTCATTTGGCAAATAGATTTGCTTGCTGATCCCGCCGACCATAATCTTGAGGTGCGTAACTGTTGTCGTCGTACCATTCGCGGTGGTAGTGGTGGTAGTACTACCGCTACTGCCGCATGCGCTCAGCAGTAGAACGAAAATGATGCTAACTAGGAGGCCGTACCGACCACCCTGTCGATTCCACGAGTTCATAGAGAGTCTCCTCTTTGTTTTTGTTGGTCACTTCCATGACCAGTTGAGATATTACCGCCAGGAAATCCTATTAGTCGAGCAGTTTTTTGCCTACACGACATATTCCGTTTTTTGTCATTTCCTCCTTCTCCTCGTATCGAGGCTCGACTTAGAGCCTCGATACGGGGAATCAATTTGTTCTGCTCCCCTTGCCCTAGATGGTCACGTCACTGACGGTATTGGGCTTCCACCTGAGCAGACGACGTTCCAGCGCTGTGATAAGGAACTCTGACAGCAAGGCCACGATTGCCAGGACCACCATTGCCGCGAAGACACCATTGGGGTTGAAGTTAGAACCTGCGTTCTGGATCAGTAGGCCAATGCCTTGAGTCGCGCCAATAAACTCACCGACCACTGCGCCGACGAGCGCAAAGCTGAAACTGGTGTGCAGGCTAGCGAATATCCATGTCAGGGCGGAAGGAATGATCACGGCTGTGGTGACACGTCGCGAGTTCGCTCCCAGAATGCGTGCGTTAGCGAGTAGGTTGCGATCAACCTCGCGCACTCCTTGAAAGGCGTTGAAAAAGACGATGAAGAAGACCAGCACGACCGCCAGTGCCACTTTGGATTGCGTCCCCAAGCCAAAACCGATAGCGAAAAGAGGGGCGAGCGTGACACGTGGAATCGAATTTGCCACCTTGACATAGGGACCCAGCACGTCGGCAAGGAAGCGGTTGCGTCCAAGTAGGATGCCAAAGACGATTCCGAGGACTGCGCCGATCACAAAGCCGAGGATGGCCTCCTCCATCGTGACCGCGATTTGCTCCCACAACGATCCCTGTGCTGTTCCCTGCGTGACCCATGTGACCAACTGCATCCAGATACCGGAAGGTCGTCCCCAAAAGAAGGGATCAACGATGCCCACACGGGTAGCAAGTTCCCAGCCGCCGATGATCACGACGAGTAGCAGGACACGCAGCGTGTTGACCACGATGCTGCGACGGCGACGGGCCGAGGTAGCAGCTTGCACTCCCTGGCTTTCAGAAGTGGTGGTGGTCTCTTTAAGCTCGTAGTTTGTTACGCTCATAGCTAATAATCACCTCGTTGCGAAGATCTTCCCAGATTTCGTGGTACAGTTGGACAAAACGTGGCTCGAAGCGGATTTCCGCCACGTTACGAGGACGCGGCAAATCAATGGTATAGATTCCCTTAACAGTTGCTGGTCCGGCCGTGAGCACACATACACGGTCTGCCAGGGAGATAGCCTCCTCAAGGTCGTGAGTGACGAAGACCACTGATGCTGAAATGGAGGACCACATTTGCAGCAGTTCGTCTTCCATCATGGTCCGTGTTTGCACGTCGAGCGCACTGAACGGCTCATCCATCAGCAGGATCTGCGGCTCGTTGATAAAGGTTTGGGCCAATGCGACGCGTTTGCGCATGCCGCCAGATAGTTGGTGCGGGTAGTGGTTCTCGAACCCAGACAGCCCAACACGTGTGATCCAATCACGAGCGAGTTCAAGTGCCTCGGCCTTTTGCCGACCACGGAATAGCGGACCCGTGGCGACATTGCTGAGGACGCTCTTCCAGGGAAAGACAGCATCGGCCTGGAAAACATACCCGATACGCGGATCAATGCCCTGCACGGGCTTGCCCATCACCTGTACCGAACCGTCACTTGGTCGCTCCAGCCCGGAAATAAGGCTTAACGTGGTGGATTTGCCACAACCGGTTGGTCCCACTACGGCGACGAATTCGCCCGGAGCAACAGTCAGGTTGATGTCGCGAATCGCAGTATATGGCTTGCCAGTCGGTGTTTGAAATCGCTTAGTGGCGTCTCGTAGTTCGATGGCGTAGGTACCCTGATCCGACGCATTTTGTGTACTACTTGATACATCTTTGATAGGGAGAGAGTTGTTCACAAGACTCCTTTCATAAGTAATCTTCTGCCATCACGTCATGTGTAGCAGAGTGAGCCGTGCTACAAGTTTATAGAGAAAGTATAATTGATTGAACATAAACAGCGCATAAACATGAACGCTCCTGTATAAATAAAACGTAAATATTCCTCTCCTCCCTTCCGCCTAGCTATCCACGCTCCTATTCTCGCAGTAATGTAATCTTAGATCATGTGAATGCGATGCAATGTGCTTGCAAAATCTATCTATCCCAATACATACGTCTGCTCAAAAATGCGGAAAACGTTGTAGCAACGTAAAGATGCGCCGATTGAGCAAGCAACTAAAGGGGTTAATGCTGTGATTGGGCCACAACAGTGATATAATAGACCAATATCGTCACTCTAATGCGGTACGCGACAGAGGAAGTATTAGCTTAAGAGGCGCGTGTACGTCTACAACTTAGCTAGTGATATCTCAATGAAAATAGAATATTTATTATCTTCATTGTGCTTAATAAGCGCATTAGACCGAAGTATTTGATGAGCATTAGAGTTTTGATAGACGTGTATACGGGTTACACGACAGAATTCACTGAGGAATACTGGCTATGCTACATTTCATGCGTCGTTCTCTCCTGGTACAATTACTGAGTGTGTATCTGCTTTTCGTAGTCGTTGTGCTCATTGGCGGCGTGGCAGTTGATGCACTCGTCGAGCAGCAGTTACGCAATGATGCTCAGGTTTCAGATCAGGCACTAGCACAAGAGATTGCGCTGCAAACGAGTGTGCAATTGCATGACGCCGAAGACGCGCTCATTTCGCTCGGAAAGCTTGTCGTGCAGACTCATACTTCTGATGCGATAGTCACGGACTTTCGTACCTTTCAAGCAGCTCGTAATACGGTTGATCATGTCTACTGGCTTGACCCTCTAGGTGGTATAACTGTTGCTTGGCCTCCAGTTGAGATCGTAGCGGAATTTTCGCCGCCTAACGTTGTACAACAAGCTCGGATAGCTATGCATCCAGTCTTCGAGGTTGGCATTGTGGAAATTGCAACACAAACTCCTGTCACACCTGGAGTCATTATTGCTGCACCGATGCGCTCTTCCTCTGGAAATTTAGTTGGCATTATAGCAGTTAGCCTCTCACTACAAGAACTTAGTGATCCTCTGACTTCTGTTGTGCAGGCACAGCAACATCAGGGCCGTAGACTTCTCATTAGTATCATTGATGACCAAGGTAGACTTGTGGCGACACCTGATCGTGAGCGGATGTTGCAAACGGTGCTAGGCGAACTACCAGGGGCCGACTCCGCACTACAAGGTCATCCACCGGCATCACGTCTAGCACCAGGACCAGATCAACAAAACTGGCTTTTTAGTGCTGCTCCTGTCCTGAATATAGGGTGGGCCGTCGTAGTACAGAGGCCAGAAAGCGAAGCTCTCGCTGTGGTCACGCAATTTCATCTCTGGTTGCTAACAGCAGCATTGCTTTTCGCCATTGGTGGCTTATTCTTCTGGCTTATACTCCTGGTTCGAGTTATTCGACCTCTGCATACACTAGCGATACAACATCAAGTGCTTCCTACCTCGGAGCAAGCCATTCCAGCAAATGCCACGATGCTAGCTAGGAGAGACGACGAAGTTGGAGACTTAGCACGTTCGCTTGTACGTCTTGAACGCGATGGCCTGGAAAAACTCGGCGAGTTACACACTCTGCTTGAAACGTCAAACGCCATCGTTAGTTCACTTGAACCATATGCTGTTGTAAAGAAGATCATTCGTGAGGTACGACGGCTGATAGATGTACAAGCAGCCGCGATACTTCTACCAGATGAGCAAGGAGTGCTACACGTTATGGTAAGCGATGGTCATAGCGAACACTACAACCAGATGCTCTCGCTCTCACCTGAAAATGCGAGTTCGTCTGCAGTACAGGCGTTGCGAGAAGGCAAGCCAGTGCAAAAAATCCTTGGCTCCTTTCAACCTGCATCGCTTTCCTACGATGAAGGGTTCAACGCAGTACTAGCGATTCCAATTATTAGTCGGCATGCAGGGGGCGTTGTTCTGCTCGTTCATCGCACTGAAGCTCACAGCTTCAATCAGAATGAAATCAACCTCTTATTGACATTTGCCAATTATGCCACACTTGCTTGGGAACACGCTGTACTTTATGAAAGAAGCGACGAACGGCTACATGAAGTAGCAAAAGAGAATGAGCAGTTGTATCAGCAAGCCTCGGAAGAGAAACAACGATTAGAGGCAATCATGGGTAGCATGAATGATGGATTGGTCCTCACGGCTACCGATGGAAGGGTCTTGTATGCCAACATGGGAGCTTGTATACTCGTAGGTCTATCTAATAAGGTACTAGAAGCTCATTCCATAAGCATGCTCTATGACGCGTTGTGCAGAGCAGCAATCAATCCCGAAGTATGTGAACAGGTATTAGCGCAAGCCACGTCTACAGAAACTTCAACGATGATTGTTGAAATTCAACATAGTGGTCTTCGCAAAGTTATTCACTTACGCCTCTTTGATGTCTATGATGAGTCTGAACATACTATTGGGCGCGGCTTGTTGCTACGCGATGTGACGCGAGAGCACGAGTTGGACGAGTTTAAGACGACATTGCTAGCAGCTGTCGGTCATGAATTACGCACCCCACTCGCGGCAATCAAAGGGTATGCCTCGACATTACTTCAGGAAGATGTTTCTTGGTCTCTGGCAGATCAACGCCATTTCTTGCAAATAATTAGTGGCGAAGCGGATCGCCTTGCGCAACTTGTAAGTAACTTGCTTGATCTTTCGCGTCAGGAGGCCGGACTTCTGCTGCTCAATCGTGAGCCTGTCAAATTACAGCTTCTTGTTGCAAAAACTATAGAGCGATTACGTCGTCCCGGTGTTTTACTAGCGTCGCACATTTCTGATGATCTCCTATTAGTTAACGTGGACCGTGCACGCATAGAAGTTGTCCTACATAATCTGGTTGTCAATGCGCTTGCATATGGTGATGACGAAATACATATCACCACACAAAGGCAACAAGACAAAGTTATCGTCTCTGTATCGGACAACGGGCCGGGTATTGCTTCCGACGAACTCCCTCATGTGTTTGAGCGCTTCTACCGAGCGCGGCATGGGAGGCAACAGCATTCTGGCGGCACAGGTCTTGGCCTTACTATTTGCAAGGCATTTGTTGAGGCTCATGACTGTACTATTTGGGCTAAAGGGGGAGAGCAAGGTACGACTATCTCATTCTCGTTGCCACTTCTGTTATCGACCACCGATGAAATAGCACCAGTGCCCTTAGCACAGGAACGGAGGTTTGCATGACAACAAGAGGAAAACGCATTCTCCTTGCTGAAGATGAAGTAACTTTACGCGATTTCATACGTCGCAATTTGCATGCACGTGGCTTCGAGGTCGTAGAAGCAAACAACGGATTAGAGGCTGTTGCACTATGGGAGCGGGAAAACCCTGACTTGTTGATTTTGGATATCATGATGCCACGTATGGATGGCCTTGAAGTATGTCGCCGTGTGCGGGAACACTCCGCAGTACCCATCATTGTATTAACAGCGTTGGACGACGAGAGTGATAAAGTCGCAGCCCTCGATCTTGGCGCAGACGATTATTTGACAAAGCCATTTGGAGTAGAAGAATTGCTAGCACGGGTGCGAGCAGTATTACGTCGTACTCAGGGAGAAACGCTGCCACAAAAGAGCGGCTTAAAACAATTCGGCGACATAGAGATTGACCTAGATGGGCATATCGTGCGACTGCGCGGTATAGAAGTGCGGCTTTCTCCGACAGAGTTTGCCTTTCTCAAGCAATTAATACTCAACGCGGGTAAAGTCGTCACTCAGCGCACATTGCTTCAGACGATTTGGGGACCTCAATATAGTGGGGAAGCTGAGTATCTACGGGTGTACATAAATCGCTTACGCCAAAAGCTTGAGAAAGACCCTGCTAATCCGTCCTACTTGCTCACTGAACCAGGGATCGGCTATCGCTTTGTTACGCCAAAGCGGGAGGGAATACGTCGCATACCCTAACATTGCTTAAGAGCGATAAGAGGCCGAAATGGGCAGAAGGCTCATTTATCGTTTCGCCTGCCATTCATGGTCAAGGATGGCATATTGGAGCGTGTCCCACCAACGGTTCTTCATCCATTCGTTTTCGCGTAGATGTCCCTCAAGGCGCATACCAATTTTTTCCAAGACATGCGCGGACGCGGTATTCTCGGAAATACAATGCGCCCAAATGCGGTGGAGATGTAAGTCCTTAAAGCCGAGTGCGAGTAGTGCAGTCGCGGCCTCGGTTGCATAGCCATAGCCCCAATACCGATTGTCCAACTCATAACCGAGATCAGATTCCCACGCGTTGGCGAACTTCATACGAATACCACAATTGCCGATTAAAGCTCCATCCGACCGCAGTGTGATCGCAAACTGAAACCGTCGTCGAGGCTGTTCTTTGCTCCACAACATAAATCTATTGACAAAACCACGTACATCCTCTGGTGTGCGATATGACCAGGGATTATAGCGTAAGTATAATGGGTCACGCTGATAGTTGAGCACGGTCCGCCAATCAGTTTCTTCAAACTCGCGCAATACAAGACGCTTCGTCGTAAGTTGCATAAATTATCTCTTCTCTGCGCTCTTTCATGTAAGAGTATCTAGTATAATGCATATTTTGCAACTAGTGTACTACACAATGCGGTGTAGAGGCCATATAAGTACCTCTTGCTTCTGCGAATAATGCAACAATGGTGCCGTATCAGGAAGTTGTATTCCATGCGAAAGAGCCATTGTATCCCGTTCCACTTCGAGTTCGGCTGGTTGAAGAGGCCATTGTGCATGATGAATTTCGCCGCGATAGAGAGAGTTACGGAATGTTGTATACAAGCTATAGCGTTCTGTTAGCCAATGTGCAAGCGTCTTCTGCGGTGCATATGCGACAGATGCAGTAGGGCGGTAGTGAGCGATGTAGTCTGCGGATGGCGCGTTGCGGTGTGTGCGATGACTTGTGTAGAAAATCGTGTCGCCCTTCTGCTTGCATGTCATGTTCGCATTGAAGTAGGGTAAATGAAATACAGACCGTGCGATAGCGACGGCAAGAGGATTGCCAGCATCAAGGCTAAAGAAGTATACGCCTGGCTTGCCATCCACGGTAACGTAAGTACGTACGTTCAATTCTGGAAAATGCGACACTCCCTGTACTGAGGGTAAGCCGCGTGGATGCACATTGCGCATCCGAAAAGGCACAACCCCAACCCATGCTTCGCGTTCAAACGTATCTATCTCAAATATCGGTGGTATCAGTGAACGAAGTACATCAGGTTTTATGGGCCAGTGGGCAAAGAGTAGTTCAAGCCATACCTGACTCATCACCCACGGCCCTGTTTCGATAGGATACTCTCTATGACTAATAGCACCTAAAATTTCTTTTGTGTTCATGATAATTCCCCTGTTACATGCTAGTTCCTCTCCTATTGTAACAGCAGCGTTCGATTTTAGCCTATTTCAGGTTATCCTTCTTTAAGAAACCGACGTATCCACACTTCTGACGGCTCCGATTCATCATAGCGCAGAACATTTTCGTCCTCTATCGGCAGTTCAAAATATTCGACGACATGAGCAAAGTCATCGTCGCGTACATCATTACGCACTGAAGTTTGTCTATTCTCTTGCCAACGACGTTGAACCTCAGCTAACGAGATATCAACAAAAATAACACATGTTTGGGCATTATATTGCTCTGCGATTGCCCGTAAGTGGTCTCGTTGCTCTTGTGTGAAATTCGCTGACTCATCGACGACACTTTCGCCTTGGCTAAGGAAAGTTGCAATACGCTGATAGGCTATTTCATAAGTCTTTGTCCACTCTTCTGGCGACATTCCTGTTTCATCGTTCCATATCCCTCGCTCACCATTAATCTCATCAATTGAAATCCGCTTTATGCCTAGCAGGTTCACCATTTCCTTCGCCAAAGTAGTCTTTCCAGCGAAAGGCAAACCGCACAGGATATATAAATAAGGTTTTGTCATACGCTCATCACACAGGACAGCGAGAACATTATGCTGGCTCTTCACCTCTAGTAAATCTTCCATATTCACTTGGCAAAGCTATTTCAAATCGCTCACATAGCGCAAGAACGTCGTGATAATCATTTTCATCAAGCTCATAACCGGAATGAAACTTTATCATCCACTCAGGTGAAATGCACTTTACTGGATATCCCTGTATAAATCCTGTGCCAGTTAACGAGTCAATTGGATAGGGAACTCCAAAAGTATGCTTTCCATCAGCATCAAATGTATATGAGTGAAAATCTACCTCATGTCCTTTGTCATCGCCCATAACAAAGTTACAGTCCCTCGTATCATCACATGGAACATCTTTGTATCCATGCATCTCAAGCAAAGAACGAAGCTTCGGGACATCTTTGTGCTGTAAGGCAATGTCTAAGTCATTGTGTGAGCGAGTTTGTTCACCTAACAATGCATCAACACCCCAGCCTCCATCAATAACAACATCAATACTATTCTGATCAAAAAGTTGCAGGAGCTGAACAGCATCATCTCCGCTCATTTCAGTATCACTTTTAAGTTCAAAGTTTTCAGATAGTTTCATGAGCATACCTCAACTTTCTGAATAGAGCATTTCTTTAGTGTACAATATAAAATAAAGCTGCTTGCACCGTTATTTACAATAGTGCGAGCAGCTTCAGCGTCTCACGTTGTTACATCTTCCCTAGCACAACCTCGATGGTGTAGCCTTCCAACTTCTTTGCAGAGGTCGGCGAGATTTTCTCACGGTACATTTCCTCAAACGAGGGGTAATCACGTAGGCTAATGGACACGAGCAGGTTTGCCGCTAGCGTTTCCTGCGCGATCTCTTGTTGATAATCGACAAGCGTTCGCGCTAACTCAACGTCCTCGGTATATAAAGCAAGGCCGATATGGTCCTGGATGTTCAGACCGGCTTTCTTGCGCATGTCCTGTACATAGTGCGTCAAATCACGTATGAGACCTTCATCCCGCAGTTCCGGTGTGATGGTGGTCTCAAGTGCAACAATATAGCCACGCTCCTCAGCCGTGACAAAACCTGGACGCGCGGTTGAGGCAACATTGACCTCTTCTTTCGTCAACTCAAGCTCTTGGCCTTCAACCGCAAGGAAGAATGAACCATTTTGCTCAAGTTGTCGTGCGGCAAGTTGTGTGCTATTCGCATCAAGCCCTTTGAGAACAGCCAGGACTTTTTGGAACAACGGACCATATTTGGGACCAAGAACTTTGACCTGTGGTTTCAGTGTATAGGCCAGCATATCGCTATCATTGCTCATCAATTCCAGGTCCTTGATATTCAATTCCTCAAGTACCTGCTCCTTGAGCCGTGTCAACGCCTCTTCCTCTAGTGAAGTTGGAACACGGACATACAAGGCATTAAGCGGTTGACGCACTTTGATTTGTGCCTTCTCACGCGCGGCACGTCCAAGACCGACGACACGCATAACAAGATGCGTTTCACGAGTTAACTTCTCGTCGATCAACGCCTCTTGCACAACAGGCCAGTCCTGTAAATGCACGCTCATTGATGCTTGTCCATCCACACTTCGTACAAGGTTCTGATACAACTCTTCTGTAATAAAGGGCATGAACGGTGCGAGCAATGCGATGAGTGTTGTTAAGCACTCGTAGAGCGTCAGGTAGGCCGCTTTCTTATCAGTCTCAAGGCCAGCAGCCCAGATGCGCTCACGGCTACGTCGTAGATACCAGTTCGACAGGTCATCAAGGAAGCTTTGCACAGCCTCTGATGGCTTGACCGTATCATATTGCTCCAAGTTCTGTGTAACCTCACGAACAGTCAATTGCAGTTCGGAGAGTATCCAACGATCAAGTTCGCTACGCTCCTCAAATGGCACCGAATGTTGTGTTGGATTGAACTGGTCAATGTTCGCATAGGTCGTAAAGAACCAATAGACATTCCAGATTTTATCCAACGTCTTGCGAACAAGCATCCATTTTTCGCTCAAACGCACAGGCAAGCCTGTTTGCTCGGATTTCTCCATATCCTCAGTCGAAGGGATACGTGGGAAACTCAGGTTCTGCTCTGGCACATGATTTGTGTAAAGCCAGCGCATAGTATCAGACCCAACACGCCCCGCCGCATCATCAAAGACAACGAGGTTGCCTTTTGATTTATGCATTGGCGTACCATCGTCGCCCATAAGCGTAGCAAAACCGAACAACGTTTTGAATGGTGCGGTATTCTCCAAAACTGTACTCATGACGAGCATCGAATAGAACCAGTTGCGGAACTGTCCAGGAAACGACTCTGTGACGAAATCGGCTGGAAACCACTGCTCCCAATACGCATGGTCGGTGCGGTAGTGCAGTGTCGAGAACGGAACGATACCCGCGTCAAGCCACGGATTACCAACATCTTTTATACGCGAAACTTCGTCGCCACATTTCGAGCATCGTACCTTGACTTCATCAACCCACGGACGGTGCGGCGTGTGTCCCTCAAAGTCTTCCCAACCAGATACAGCACGTTCTTTCAATTCCTCTTTACTACCAATGACCTCATACGTGCCACATGTAGGACAGTCGAAGATTGGCAGAGCAAGGCCCCAGTAGCGTTTCTTGGATATCATCCAATCATCCATGTTACGAAGCCAGTCCATCTCGCGGTCAAAACCGAACTGCGGTATCCATGTGATTTGCTTCACAACGTCCATGATCTCATAGCGCAATGTGTCCATTGAGATAAACCACTCATCAACGAGACGGAAGATTAGTTCCGTCTTACAGCGCCAGCAGGTTGGATAGCGGTGCTTATAGTTCTGTGGTCGATAGAGTAGGCCCTTCTGTGTCAGGTTATCAGCGACAAGCTGCCCAACCTCAGAGGCGTGTTTGCCTGTGAGCCAGTCAAAGCCCTTGATATACACACCAGTCTCATCGACTGGTGCTATGGCAGGTAAATCGAACTCTTTTGACAGCATAAAGTCTTCGCGTCCACACCCAGGAGCAATGTGAACAATGCCTGTGCCTTCAGTTGATGTAACATCTTTTCCCGATACCACCCTGTGGACGATACCTTGCTCGGCGGGCAGTTCATCGAAGGGACCCCGATAGGTCCAACCTACCATATCACTGCCCTTGAGCGTTTCAGCAACATGATAATCGCCCTTATCACGCCCCTTGAGAGCTTTCAGGACGGGCAATAACTGTTCCGCGAGGTAATAAAACTCGCCATCCTGCTCAACCTTGACATAGGACAGGTCGGGATGCACCTCGGCTGCCACGTTCGCGGCAAGCGTCCAAGGCGTTGTCGTCCACACAAGCAGGTATTCATGAGGACGATCTATCAACGGAAAACGGACATAGAGGCTCAGGTGTGTGATCTCGTGATAGCCTTCTGATTCTATCTCCATATTGGAGAGACCTGTGGCGCAGCGTGGACACCACGGCATGACATCGCGCCCTTTGTAGAGCAGGCCGCGCTCGTTGCATTTCTTTAAGAACGACCATATAGTATAGTTATTCTCATCTGAAAGTGTATAGTAATCATTGCCCCAATCCATCCAATAGCCTAGACGGA
>CAXUIS010000033.1:0-28063 GCA_964250915.1 uncultured Ktedonobacteraceae bacterium
GCTCTTGAAATAAAGCAGAGTTTACCAGAGCACCCTCGTTTTTGCAACACAACCCTCAGAGGTTGCAGCGATGATTAAAGGGGTGTTGCGGCACTGCACTGAGATGACGGTGGAAAAACAGTTTGTAGATACACATGGACAAAATGAAGTTGCCTTTGGGTTTTGTCACCTCCTCGGCTTTGAGTTGATGCCACGCATCAAGAATATCGGCGAACAAAAACTCTATCACCCAAAGGCTGGAGAGCCTGATGCCTATCCACACCTCAAACAAGTCCTCTCGCGTCCCATTGACTGGGAGTTAATCCAACAACAATATGACCAGATGATCAAGTATGCGACCGCAATGCGTCTGGGTACAGCAGAAACAGAAGCTATTCTCAACCGCTTTAAGCGTACAGGGCCTCAACATCCCACCTACCTCGCCTTTGTAGAGTTGGGGAGAGCCGTGAAAACGATCTTTCTGTGTCGCTACTTGGAGTCAGAGGCACTACGTCGAGAGATTCATGAGGGACTCAATGTGATTGAGAACTGGAATGGGGCAAACACCTTTATCTTCTACGGCAGAAGTAGTGAGTTTGCCTCGAATCGTTTGGCCGATCAAGAACTCTCCGCGCTCTCACTCCATTTGCTGCAAATTTGTCTCGTCTATGTCAATACCTTGCTCATCCAGCGGGTGCTAGCGGACCCGAAGCAGTTCAAGCAGATGAAGAAAGAAGACCTACGAGCACTTACTCCGCTGATCTACAGCCATGTGACGCCCTATGGCACCTTTCGTTTGGATCTCTCCGAACGAATGCAGATCGAGGAAGCACGGACTGCGTAGAGCAAGGGCAAATGCTTGTCAGCTGATTTGAGGTCAGCACATTCAAACCTGAAAGCTATACGTGACGGTTTGAACGCGCTGACCTTTACAGTGCTGTGGTAAATAAGGCGAAGAGCGAGCAGGTTTTCAGGTAAAGAGTGAGCAATCGATGCGAAGCATAAGCATTGATACTTCATTGTCTGGAGAAACTGCTTCAGCTCTGATATGTTAGAGTTAAAAAGTGTAAATAACTCCTCTAGAATTGATCTCGGAAGAAGGTGGAATACAACCTCATACCCTTTTGATTCATCGCTATCCGCTGATAAAGCGTTTGAGCGCCTCGCCGCGCAGTTTGGCGTCAGATCCGTCACGCTCAGCGTAGACGAAAGCGTAATTGCGAGGAGGACGAATGGCGCGTGAAACCAGCAGCACGACCAATATCCCCAATACGTTCGAGATCCATCTGCCCAAATACCTGCTCGGCTTGTGCCACACCCTCTTTCTAACCTGTGGTGAACAATTTGTAACGTTCACAATGGAGGGCGCAGTAGAGATCCGGTGGGGAAGTTTCCATCTGAAAACGGGCAAGAGTGTAAATATTGGTATTACGTTGTTGATTTCTTTGCAGTTATTCTGTTGATGAGATAGACTATGGGAAGATGTGTTTGGCTCTCTTCATACAAGAAGTGATTATTCATGACAAAACCGTTTTTCCCACTCATTGCACTTTCTGAGGCTCAAGGAGCACAAGCCTTCTCGTCGGCTCGTCTTCGTTCTCAAAAATCGACTGCATTGACCACTGCGTGTTTTCCCCACTCGCGTGAGCAACTACCTCTCCTTGTCATGCTCGCCAAAGACCTTTCCTAACTTTTGCTGAGTAGGTTGGAAATGGTACTCACAAAATTGACTGTCTAGTCAGGAGCATCGCTCACAGAAGCCCCTCCATATGGTTGGAGAAGGGACTAGTCCCTTCTCCAACCATATGGAGGGGCTTCATAGCTTTTCCGCATTGACTGACTTGCAGCTCAGAGCCGCTTCCGTCGCTCTTCCTCTAACGAGGAGCATCTGGTGTATGAGGGGAAGGCACCGCAGGCTCACTCTCACCTCCGAGCCGACGGCGTGCCGTCTCACGGTGCCCTACGGCTGGCACCTGCGTAGTTGCGGCAGCCAAACCGAAGACAGGCATATTGCCGTAGACCCCCTCGTATTGTCCCGCGTTGACCAGATAGCTCTCGTGCCAGAAGCCGACACTGCCATCGGAGCCAATGGTCTGGTTATAGTGCCGCCATGCCGCCAAGTGTGGCTCTTCCCGATTTCTGGCAAAGGCTTCCAGGTCATCAAAGGAACGCCAGTATTGGACTAGGGCGACGCCTGGCCAATACCAGAAGACCTCTCCTCCCAGAAATCCTTTCTCAGGATGTTGTCTTAACGCCTGCAACATGGGCGTCATCGCCATCGCTGTCGGAATCCATTTTGAGAAGGCAAACCATCGGTTAACACGCATTCCAATGAGAAACACCACGAACGGTTCGTCGATCTGTGCGGTATAGCGACCTGGGAATACTTTTGTCATACGTTTTCTGTCCCTTCTATGGAATAAATTTTTCTACGTCTCCTGAGCCTCTCTTTCAGACGCTTCTCTCTTTGTCTGCATGACCGGGACGCATCATTCCTTTGCCCATGCGGGCGACCATTCCCCGTGGAACGAACCGCACCGAGTTCGCCATGAGAACGTTCTGGCGACCCGAGATCACGGATGGGCGGCCCCGCTCCAGTGCCTGAAACGCGACCTGTACCACCTTCTCTGGCGTCTCTCTCGAACCCATAGCCGCATCCTCCGTTCCCACGACGTTGAAGAAGTTGGTCCTTGTCGCACCTGGACACAGGGCGAGTACACGGATGCCTTCACTGCGATACTCGGCCCACAGTGCCTCACTGAATGAGAGAACGAATGCCTTGCTCGCGCCATAGACAGCCATGTAGGGGGTGGGCTGGAAGGCTGCGGTAGAGGCGACATTGATGATGGAACCGCTGCGACGGGCGAGCATGGCGGGGAGGAAGCGGTGCGTGAGTGCCACCACCGCGGCCACATTGAGCATGATTTCTTGCTGCTCGTGCTCAGCGTCGAGACTATCGAAGGAGCCATGAGTGCCGAAGCCAGCGTTGTTGATCAGGATATCGATGGGAAGACCCAGCTGCTGAGTGCTCCCGAACAGTTCCTGCGCCGCCTCAGGACGACTCAGATCAGCCGAGAGAACATCGGCGCGAACGTTGTGCTGTGTGGCGAGGGTCGTCGCGAGATCGCGCAGTTTGTCTTCAGAGCGGGCGACCAAGATCAGATGTGTCCCTTGCGCGGCGAGTGCGCGAGCGAATGCGGCTCCGATGCCCGACGAGGCTCCGGTGATCAAGGCCGTTTTGCCGGTGTAGGTCGTCATTGTGGGTTTCCTTTCTTGAACGCGTTCAGCTTTCTTCACACGTGAGCAACAGCTAATCCATAGGCAAGAAACAGGGTTGAGAATGCGAGCAGGACTGCCCCGAGCGTTGTGACCAGCATTCCTGTTGAACGGCGTCCGGGTTTGCCGACCATCATATGCAAGAAAAATCCTCCTGACTGTGCCAGAATACCGACCAGTAAGACGATGCATAACACGAGTTTGAGACCAGAAGCAAACGCGGTCTGTCCTAAAAAAACATAGTACACCAGTGACATGACGAGCAGGACTCCTGCGTGTGCATGACCAGCACGGAAATACTTCTCACGAAAATCGGTGAGGAAGGGGTTCTTTCTCACCGTCAAATCGAGCAGAGAGTACCCTCCATACATGACGGTTGGAAGAAGAATCCAGGAGATAATCGCAAAGAGACGAACAGGGTCCATAACGTTTTTATCCCTTCAACAAGCTCCAGACCCCTCTCGACAAAGGGCCATACGCCGCGTAGACGACGTGTATTGGATGAACTAGAAGACAAAAGACCTCAGGTGTTCTCCGGTTCGACTAAGAGAAGGGAGCCTGCTCGTCTTCCTAACTGCTCTCACAGGACGCAGAGCTAAGACCAACTAGCCTCCATTCTTTGAGTATGAACTCTTCTCGTCTTTGCAGAAAAGAAATGCTCAAGAATACACATTGACATTGCGTCGTCAATGCAGTACAGTAGCTATTACGCTCTTGTCGAGCAAAAACGAAACTGTACTGAACCGTTTCTAGTATACGTCCTAGAAACGAAATTGTCTAGTCTCTAGGACGAGTGTAAATATGAATGCACAGCCACGAGTTCCGGGTCGTCCCTTCGACGCAGGCATTGAAGCTGATCTGCTTCATGCCACCCAAGACCTTTTGATTGAGCAAGGCTTCGAGCGTTTGACGGTGGATGCCGTTGCAAAACGGTGCAGCGCAAGCAAGGCGACGATCTACCGACGCTGGCCGAGCAAAGTCGCACTTGCCGTGGCTGCAACTGCCGCACTTTTGCCGATACCAGAGATGCCAGACACCGGAGACCTTCGAGAAGACCTGCTCGCGTGCTCACGTGCCTATATCCAAGATGACCGCCGAATTGCTGTCCTCGCAAGCCTACTTGCCGCGACACGACACGACCCAGTTCTACGGACTGCTGCACGCGACGCAATAGGTTCCCCCGTTGGCGGACTGTTTGAACACGTTCTCGCTCGCGCCGTCTCACGAGGGCAGATCGCGCAAGGCATTGACGTTGACATCATCAGTGAAGTCTTCCCTGCAATTGCATTTCACTATGTCGCAACACTGGGACTGCCGATTGATGAGCATCTCGTCCGCCGCGTCATCAATAGCGTGTTGCTTCCAGCACTGCATGCACTATGATCAGAGAGGTGTGGCTTCTCCCTGTCTCACGCCTCGACGCATCACAAGCCACAGTAGAAGATTCCAGGTATTACGCAAACCGAGAGCAAGGCTCAGGAGGACAACAACAGCGATACCTGGTACCGTCAGTGGTTCATCAAAAAAGAGGCCAAGCGCACTGGCAATGAAGAGAAGACTCACTAGACCCGGGAGCAGGAGATACCAGAGCCAATACCCATGTTCAATGTCAGCATCACCCCGATGCACCACGCGAATACGCCACATGATTTTGCCTGTAAAAAAGAGGTCGAGAACACCAAGCACGATCAACAGACAACTCAAGAGCCACACGTTGTCTATAGGCATCAGTGCTAGGCACGAGACGAAGACGACCTGGGCATAGACGAGAAAAATCGGGGTCACGAAGGTACGAATGTACGCTATGGCCTGTGGTACAGGGATAGAACTGCCCAGCGAAATGGCGACGAAGAGCAAGCCAATCAGCGTTGCAGATGCTGTTCCCACAAGGAGATAGAAGTTTTGCCAGTGGGAGAATGTAAGCATTCTTCTCACCTTCCTCTCTTCAAGGTCCGATAGTGTTGTTTGATCGAAGGGATGTTCAGAATAGGAGCGATGCTTGCATGAGAGGGATGGAGCAATGGATCCAGAGCGATGGCCCATTGTTCCATGTACCCGTTTACGTCACTTTACAGACGAAGGGTACGTTCCTGCGTCAGTATCTCCGGTGGGTAGGAGACGTAAGGTTGCTCATCCGCAAACGGTGAGGCATACACCTCTTGCTTACCTTGCTGCATCCATTCTTGCTGCGCCACGTCCTCCTGTGCATATGGCTCAAGCAGCAACGGGTGAGCATCCTGCTCGTCTCGTTCAGACGAGAGCGGCGTATAGAATGGCACATCCTTCGGCATTGCGACCGCTTTCTGGCGATGGGACATGCAGAATGCTGCTTTCATGCCCAGTGAGAACACGATCACTGGGGCTACCCAGAACAGGATGCCAGAGGCGTTCCAGGCATGAAAGGCAAAGAAGAGGAAGAACAGGAACGGAGACAGGAACCATATCCAGTGGGAACTCCCGTGAGACGCCTGTTCGTATCTCCTCTGGTCGCTGTATTCGTGCTGCTCGTATCTTCTCTGATCGCGAGAGTCGTTCTGTTCATTTGCTCTATTATATTCGTTGTGATGACACATACTCTTTTCTCCTTATTTTTCGGGAAGACATGCTCTGCTTCTCGACGATATGTTACTCCTGGTGAGCGTGTGATGCCGAAGACAGATGCATTGAAGACGTTGATCGTCCCGAACGCGTGTGAAGGTACTTGAGCAAGCGCGTTCCATACCAGAGCCAGAGTCCCGTAAGAACCACAAGGGGGAGGACACCGACCTGCATGATGAGCCGAAGCCCTTCAGTCAGAGAAGGTGGCGCGTACACCAGAAAGCCAAGCGCACTGCCAATCAGCAGGTGAAGAAGACGGACAAGCTGACGCTGGTGTTTGTTCGAGACATGCATACGTTTATTCCTCCGAGGTCTGAGATACTTACACTGGACACGGCACACTCCGCTCCATTTCTTTCCATTGTGCAATCTTACCAATGTAAAGATTGCGTCTGCTCAGAGTATATGCTATAATCTTACCATTGTCAAGATATAATGCACCGAATGTTTCAATGAGGAGAAAACACGATGGAGAGTCAAAAGCAAGGTCCATATCATCATGGGCAGTTACGCCAAGCATTGCTCGACGCCGCCCTTCACCTGATTACCGAGCGGGGGATTGACAGCCTCACCTTGCGAGAGGTCGCGCGAAGGGCGGGCGTCAGTCATGCTGCTCCCTACCACCATTTTGTGGACAAATCAGCCCTCATTGAAGCGGTGGTGGTGGAAAGCTTCCATGCATTTGCTACGGCGTTACGTGAGGCAACAGTGCCCTCTGGAAACGCTTTAGACAACCTCATTGCTCTTGGGAAAGCGTATGTTCGCTTTGCAGTAGAGCATTCAGCATCCTTTCGCTTGATGTATCGACCTGAACTTCGCCATCCGTCCTTTCAAGAAGGGCAAGAGCATCTAGGAATGTCCCCAGTGATCAATGAGGCAGCACTTGAAGCCTACCGGGTGCTCGCAGAGAGGATCGGAGCATGTCAAGAGGCAGGCTTCATTCCCGTTAGGAGCCGCACATCGCTCACGTTGACTGCATGGAGTACGGTCCATGGCGTAGCAGTGTTAGTGCTCGATGGGTCTCTTGGAAGTTTCTTGCAAGAAGGGCAGAACACAGAGGAAGTGGATCGTCTGAGCGAGAGCGTGATACATACACTACTTCGTGGGTTCCTTGTTCGGTAGAAGGCGGTTTAGGAAACGTGTAAAAAATGCTCATGGTGATAGGTTTTTTACACGTTTCCTGAACCGCCCTCTTTTGGAATCCCTCGATCTATTTTCTATCGCTCCACCAAACAGAGACAGATGAACCAGCGTTGTGCCCCTGTCTGGGCATTCAAGGCGTGAATATGTCCAATATGCGAGTTCAGGTAGTCCTCACTCACATACACGGTTCCATTTACAACAGACGGAGAGAGGTAACAGCGTCCATCGTCGGAGACAGTCCAGAGAGGTGTTCCGGTGGTAGCATTGAGCGCATGAAGTGCTGCATTTGCACTCAGATTGCCATCCTGTATACACAATGCCATTTGCAACAACAGGAGAGGAATACGTTTCCATTCCTCCGGTTGGCGTTGCCCAAAGCAGAGCACCCGTTGAGGCATTGAATGCATATAGCAAGGAGTCATCAGAAGCAACGTAGACAACTCCATTGACAACGGCGGGCGAGGAGTCAATGAGGCCATGTGTGACTCCCACCCATCTCCGTTGCCCTGTCGCGACATCAATCGCATAGACTTCTCCATCGAATGAGCCGATGTACGCCACGCCATTTGCAATAGCTGGCGCGGAAGAGTAAATGATATCTCCTGTCAGCGCAGTCCAATCGAGGACAAGATGAGACACGTTCGTGATGCCAACGGTGTGTTCAGAGGGGTTATAGCCAGTGTGCTGTGGACCAAAGCCACTCATTTGCCAGTCTGTTTGAATGGAGTCCATTATACTTGCAAGCAGAGAGGCAATCCAGCGCATTGCTGAACAGATAAATGCGCAGGGAACCTTCGATGTGGTTATTCATAATACCAGTGTCGGCTATCGTGAACCTTGGATTGAAACGGTGGTGGTTTGGAACATGTATTTGCTATCAACATTCTTTCTCCCTATATTCTTACTGCTCTGATAACACGCCCCAAATGCTTGATTTACTTGAGTTCCGGGATAACTCATGTTTGCTGAAAAAGATCTCATTGGCGAATTGCTCTCTGTTCACCCTTAAGGCTCTGCGTACAGCGTAGGTACTGTGTTCAAAAGGGTGAACAGAGAGCAATTCGCCAATAACGTTTATCCTGGACCCACCTCTTATTCTCTTTTAGCAGCCTTCACGGAAAGCCAAAGTACGCCTGGATTGGCACGATGTGAATGGAGTGCCAGCATCTTGTCATAGAATTCGCGTATGGTCGTCGTTTCATGGCTTAAACGGTTAAAATCACGAAGGTACGCCCGGGTTGCTTCAATATGGTGAGGATCATCGCCATTGGCTGGATTCTTGTGGCCTACAACAACGGCGCGTGGGTTCAGGGCTTCGAGCCTCTCAAGCGCAGTGATCCAATTCAGTCGGGTTTGTTCACTTGTCTCAATCAGATAAGGATGAACGCCATTGTAAACTGCATCTCCGGCAACAAGCAAGCCGATTGATGGGACGTAAAGAGAGGTCGAATCGGCGGTATCAGTGAACCCATCGTCTACGACAACCAGCTTCTGCCCTTCTACTTCAAACTCCTGACGGTCAAGAGCTTCAGGAAGACCGAGTGGCTCAGAGATTTGACCTGGAAAAAGTTTCAACCAGAAGCTCTTCATATACTCAGGATCGATTTGCACTTGGAGTGCTTTAATAACAGCAGGAGTTGCAACTACTCTTGCATTTGGAAAACGATCCAGCACCATTTTGATACCAAAGGCATGATCGCCATGAGCATGGGTAATATAGATCGTAAGCAGGTTCTTCCCACTTTTCGTAATCCAATCTATCAATTGAAGATTTTGTTCATGCGTAAGAAATGTGTCAACAAGAACAGCATCCTGTTCGCCATAGATCAGCGTTGCTGTATTCGTGACCCATTGCAGCGACTCAGTGCCTGCTGGCAAGTCACTTGGGATGCCAGAGCTTTTTACCACGAACACATCGTATTTGAGTGCCGTGCTTTCATTTGTTTTTTCGATCATTTTTTTCTCCTTCACTTTTTGAGCAATAACTGAACCTAAGTAATATCCTTTTATTTGAATGGAAAGATGTATCATCACATCAATGCTTTGGACTTAAGAGCGAGCATGTGATAGTAGACATGAACCAATCCTCCTTTGTTTCTACCTATAAGACTGCAATTGCCTCATTCTTTGGAATACCGGACGGGTGAGGGGACCACCTACCTTTCTATTCTGTCTTTGTTGGGTACTTTGAAAGCGAGGGCCGTAGTCAAACCCAATGCATCGAGTACTTTCTGTTGAGCATGGGCTTTTGCTGTATTCAAGGGAGCCAATCCCGGGTCGTTGCCGATGATCGTGCGCAAGGGACGTGTTCCTCTTGATTGTGCAATGAGATCGGCAATGAGATCAGCGACAAGCTGTGGGTTTGGTGCAGCTGGTCCATTGTTCGCGGCTTCAGTATCACGCAAGATTTGCGCGGGAATATCGTTGAGGTTCCCATACTCGCTCAATCGTTCCTGATCGCCAGGATCTTGCTGACTCGTCAGTAACCCTGTCGGGAACAGTCCAGGCTCTATGATGATCGATTCAACACCTAAGGGAGCAAGTTCATAGTGATAGCCTTCGGCCAGTGCTTCAAGAGCCATTTTACTGGCAGAGTAAAGTGTTACAAAGGGAAACACTAAGCCACCGGAAATGGAACTCATATGGATCAGTAAGCCATTGTGCTGATGATGCATGTACGGAAGAACCTCGCGGTCCAGGTGAAGGGGACCGAAGAAGTTGACCTCCATATGCGTACGAACCTGATCAAGCGTATATCCCTCCGTGATCCCAGCTTGGGTGACTCCTGCATTGTTCACAAGCACATCAATGCGTCCGACCTGCTCAATCACTGCCTGAACCCCCTGCTTGACTGAGGTTTCATCAGTCACATCAAGATCGAGAACGGAAAGAGCAAGTTGCTCGCGTTGCGCGACATCGCGTAATTCCTTTGCGGACGAGGCGTTGCGTCCATTGACATCACGCAGAGAAGCAAACACCCGATGACCTTGCCGTGCCAACGTTTCAACAATCCTGCGACCAAATCCACTACTGCTTCCTGTCACAAGGACAACCTGCTGAGAACTCATACTCTAGACTCCTTTTTTACATAGAAAAATGTATCGACTCACCACCACTTTGCTCTTACGTGCAAAGTAGTGGTATTGGTATGGTAGAATTATGCAATGAGCGTGATGTTGGAACCAGGAGCCAAAGTATCCTGGTATAAAAGCTACCAGGATAAGGAAGAAGACGATGAATGAGCACGAGCGACGATCAGAATTAGCCCAGTTTTTGCGGACCCGTCGTGAACGCATTTCCCCCAGTCAGTTTGGCTTCCCTGAGAGAAAACGACGCAGGACGCCAGGACTGCGCCGGGAAGAACTGGCCCTGTCTGCAGGAGTGGGGACGACGTGGTATACCTGGCTCGAACAAGGACGCGCCATTACCGTCTCGGCTCCAGTACTGGAAAGCTTGTCCCAAGCCTTACAACTCGACGCCGATGAGCGAGCACATCTTTTTATTTTGGCGAGAGAGCAGCTTCCTGCCACTCCATTTCCTGCGACAGAAACCGTTGATCCTGCCCTTCAGCTCATCCTTGATTCAATGGGAGTTTATCCTGCCTACGTCGTCTGTCCACGTTGGGATATCATAGCCTGGAATCGGGCGGCCTGTCAGGTATATGCTGATTTTAGCATCATGTCTCTCCAAGAACGCATTCTTCCCTGGTTTCTCTTTACGGATCGACGGCTACGCACACAACTCGTGGATTGGGAGACAGAAGCGCAGTGCACCCTTGCCCTCTTTCGTGCCAGTACCCAACGCTATATCGGAGAAGCATGGTTAACAGAACTCGTCACAGAACTCAAACAGGTGAGTCCAGAGTTTCGCGAGTGGTGGCCTCGATATGATGTGCAAGGAGTGCATACGGGACAGACACGCCTCAATCATCCTCTCGTTGGGATGTTAACCATGCAGGCAACGACTTTCCAGCTTGCAAATCATCCTGATTTACAAATGATTGTGTACACTCCTGTCTCTGAAACAGATACTTTGACGAAATTGACTACTCTTTCAGCATCTGGATCAAGCCTTCAATTTCTTAAAGCCGTGTAGAAAAGTTTTTACGTGCCTAACAGGGTGATCCTGACGAAAAAGTACGAGGTAGTCTCCTCTCTTCGTATCTCGCTCTCCCTTCTCATTGCAAAAGTGTTCGTGCTTACCATTGCTGTCGATACTGACGTGGGGTGAGGCCCATATGTTGTTTGAAGACCTGTGTGAAGTGACCGTGGTTGGAGAAGCCTACGTCCTGAGCGATCTGCGAGAGCGGCAAATCCGTTTTCCGCAAAAGACGCTGGGCAGCCTCAAGCCGTTTGAGGAGGAGAAACTGGTGTGGGCTTTCGCCAGTTGTTTGGCGGAAGAGACGTGCAAAATGATAGCTACTGAGACCGACTTGCTGTGCAAGCAGACCCACAGAAAGAGCGTCTTGGAGGTGGGCATAGATGAAATCGATTACCCGTCTCATCTGCTGAGGAGAAAGACCTTGTGTATATTCTGGCACAGCGATGTGCTGCGTCGAATAGTGACGCAGGAGATGAACAAGCATCATTTCGGCTGTCGTATCAGCATAGAGCCTGCTTGCAAAAACGGGTTGGCATGCTTCTCGTTGTAATCCAAGACTTAACTGTGAAAGGAGTGGGTCCTGGAAGCCTGAGCGGTCCTGAAGCATCACGCGAGCAGGATCACGGCCTGTCAATTCTTCTATGGTTTGAGCAAATAGGTGCTGATTAAGGTGCAGGTACAGGACGCGGATTGGCTCGGGCGAGAGGCTCTTCCAACGCACTGCATAGGGCGCACCATCCCCAGGTGTGAGACACAAATCTCCAGCATGAGTCACATTGGAGACCCAGGGACCATCCAGAGCGCGGCACTCGACGTGCGTCACCCCAGAAATGGTCAACGTGAGAAGGATATCAGGAGCTGTCGGCATGAGCAGTTCCTCCTTCATCTCAGGAGGTTCCTGATACTCACGAACCATCACGCTTTCCCATCCGAGATCGCGGCTGGAAAGAATGGGAGGAGAAGCAACATAGTGCTCGAAGTCGCGTGTTGAGGTATGGGAAGGGATAGCACGTTCTTTTTTCGCAGATGGGTCATCGCGTGTCATAGTTTCTCGTTTCAAACGAATTACAAGATTTCTCCCGAGACAAGTTCTGATAGAGAGGTACGAACATCTCACATTAAGCCCGTCTAAACGGCAAAACGTTTGGTGAAAACACCCTCTTCTCTATCAGACATACTCGTTTCTCGTATCAGAATAGCTAATGCTCTTACACTCATCATAGCACAAGAGATCAGACTAGACAATGAGCATAGAACGCGGCAATCGAGTATAAAGAAAAGTTTCTTTATACTATATCTGTTCACACCGCAACTCGAAGCACCTGTTCACATGCCTAGCCTCTTGTACCTTCTTCAGTCATAAGAACATTTCTTTCCAGCGTATCCAATTGTAGCACGTCGAGGAAGGTAAGCATCACTCGCCTTCCGACCGGACGTGTGTGTCGTTTCCCTCACTGGAACCAACATTTTTCGTTAAGATACTGTATAATCTGCGGGCTAATGGTACTGGAGATCCCTCCTGTATTGCCGTTTCCTCGAAAAGACCGACATCTTTTAAGGCGATCCAACTTCCCGAAAGGAGATTAGGGTTGTGAGCAAGCCGTTCACCTAAGTCCTGATAAATCTCAATAGGAAACAGTGTTTGAGTAAACATGTCAACCACTTTCATGGGATCCATGCCACTCCTTTTTGCTAGGTCGAGCACCTCTCCCAGTGCTTGCGCCGCTACAAAATTGATGTAATTGCCACTGAGCTTGACGAGAGTAGCTGCTCCAACAACCTCACCGAAATCGAAGACGCCCTGACCCATTGCCTCCAAAAGTGGTCGAACTCGCTCTTTCGCAGCTTGTGGCCCGGCAAAACATATCAATAACTTTTGTGCAGCCGCCGCCTCGGGAATTCCAAAGACGGGTGCATCAACATACTGGCTCCCTTGCTTCGCATGGACTTCTACAAGCTTGTGCGCTGTCACAGGAGAGATGGTACTCATCGAGAGATGGATGCCCCCTTGTCCTAGTTGCTCCAAAAACCCTGGGCTCATCACTATATCTTGCAGCGCGGCATCGTCCTTCACCATCGACACGACAACTCCTCCGGCTGACAGAACATCATTTGGTTGGGAAACAGACTCCGCTCCCCGAGCGACCAATGGCTCGGTTTTGCTAGCTGTACGATTGTAGACTTTGAGCGCATACCCCGATTTGAGCAGATTAAGGGCCATTGGTTGACCCATCTCGCCCAGTCCAATAAAACCAATAGTTTCTTTCATCAGTCTGATTACCCCTCATAATTCTTTCTGGTACAACAATCATATCTCTCCCGATGGCGCGACGCGCCACCGCAAAAGAAAAGCGAACATCAACAGGATGCTTGAGTAAAAAATGTGTCTGAGCGTCTTGACGAAGACTGCTCCATTTGAATATACTCTCTTTATGTTACTCGTACCAGAGTTTCTTGATCATAGGTCTCTGACCACCAGGATAAGGAGCAGTTGAGATGCAAAAGAGCGAGCGACGAGGGGCCCTGGCCGATTTTTTACGCAAGCGACGAGCTTCCCTTGCTCCCGCTGATGTAGGATTGCCACCCGGCGTTCGACGGCGAACGCCAGGGCTGCGTCGCGAGGAGGTCGCGCAGTTGGCTAATATTGGCACTTCCTGGTACGTCTGGCTGGAGCAAGGACGTGATGTACACCCTTCGGCAGAAGTGCTGGAAAGTCTTGCTCAGGCACTGAGGCTGACAGCCAATGAACGTCGGCATCTATCTCTGCTCGCCGGGCAACCCATTCTCCCTCATGCTACCTCTTCGGAAGAGCGCATCAGTCCGGTGCTTCAACAGATACTGGATGATCTGGACCCAACTCCAGCATATGTATTAGGAAGGCGATGGGACTGGCTGGCTTGGAACAGAGCCGCCGATAGAATCTTTGCCATTTCGGGAGCGTCATTTCCATACGAGCACAACTTGGTCTGGCGATTCTTTACTGATCCGATGGCACAGGAGAGCTTTCCCCAATGGGAGCAGATAGCACGGGACCTGTTAGCAGAGTTTCGCACAGCTTGTGTGAGTTCATCTGGCGACGGATGGTTCGAGGAACTGATTGAGGCTCTCAAGCAGGTCAGTCCTGAGTTTTGCCAGTGGTGGCCCCAACACGATGCTCCTCGCTTGCTGGATGGCGACAAAATCCTGGAGCATCCGACGCTGGGGCACCTGGAGTTTCAACATCTCACTTTGCAGGTGCAAAGCTTCCCCGATGTCAGAATCACCACTTACATGCCAAATGCCATGACACGAGCAAAACTGCAACAATTTCTGGACGTTTCTGACCAGTCAGAAGTTGGGCAGCACAAACTGGGCATATAAAGATATGTGTATTATTCCTATCAGGGGACTCTCTTCGTTGGGTCCTACTGAGTTTTGTACAGACATTCATCTGTACAGAACCTCTCCAAAACAAAGCACCCAAATGTCCTTATCTAAAGACATCTCATGTTATACTACCTACGAAGAGAAAGGAGAGGTGCCTTCATGGACTGCAGCAGTTCCCTGAAAATTTCTTGATACAGGAAGAAGCGGTTAGACGTGAGACCGATTCTTCCCTCGCTCCAGTCGTTGCTCTATCCAGAGGAGGACTATCACCAACACTGCAACCGCGCCTAACTCGGCAACGCCGCCCCAGAGCTGACCGACACCTCCCAACGTCAAGACGAGAGCAGCACCCAGAGTACGCACGAACACTGGTCGGATGCTCATCACCCATCGAAATAGAACGTCACCAAGGAGATAGACCGCCGTTCCACTTACCAGCAACCACTCTACCCCTTGGCTTGACCCTGTGGAACGTGCGACCACATGTTTGACGCCTGTTGCAATCAGGACAATGCACGCAATCATGACAAGATGCGCATACCAATATCCTACTAACGCCATACGAGATCGAGCCTTCGGCGAAGCCGAAACCATCGCGTACTCTGCACGTTTGTCGTCGTGGTCAAAATAGCTCCACCAGAGTGCGGCGATCAGGACAAGCGAGAGGATGACCGCCGTAAGTGTCCACGCATCAAGTATGCGGGAAGGAGCACCAGTGCCGATATCGACAACAGACTCTCCAAGAACGATGAGAATGACGAGACCGTGCCGCTCGACGAAATGCGATGCGTTGAGCGAGAAACCTCGTTCGGGACCAAAGACCGTCGCAACGGCAAAGAGAAACACGGCGGCAAGGAAGAAGAGCCAATCCCAGGTGGTATGAAAAAGTCCTGCCGCGAGTACGAGAGCCGCGGCACCGAGATTGAATGGAGCAATCCCCAATAGTGTTGCACGTACTAAGCTCTCTCCCCTTTTCATGAGGAAGCCCACCAGATGGAGCACGGTCACATACAGATACGCGAGCCCAAATACACGTCCATCAGTGGTAAAGATTCTTGGAAGAGAGAGAGCCATCACGAGAAAACCAACCATCGCGCCAATGAGGACAAAGCGCATTGTTCCTTGAGCTCCCGCCTGATTCGTCAGCCATGTGTAGCCATCGTACATCCACCAGATTAACATGAAGACCAGGAGCACAAGCAGAAAGTCGAGCGGGTTATGCGCGTGCTGGACGAGGTACGTGAGTTGGGTAATGGTAAACACAAAGACGAGATCGAAAAACGACTCGATGGTCGAGACACGCACCTTTTCTTGATGCTCTCTTCCCTGATGCTGCTTCATCCTGTCTTTCTCCATTCAGACAAGGGTGCTTTTCCTTGTACATAGGCACACCCTTGTCTCTTCTTGACGCGACGCCCACGAAACAGAGCGTCGTGTTGTTTGTCCATCCTACGCTACACGCACGCGTTTTGACAAGCGAACAGCCATCTGTATCTAGGTCTTCAAAGGACAATGAGGTCAGACATCTCGTCACTCTCGACTCGATCACAAAGAGAGCGCACGTTTTGAACAAAAGTAGCACGAATAGAGAAGCGTGTGGCTCTTCTTTCTTCTATCATAGATACATCTACAAAAATCACTCATCATCGAAGCCCAGTACGTCTTCTGTGAACAGATGTGGTTGTGAGATGGTGTATTCATAGAAATACTTACGTAAAGGAGTCCTCGTTCAATGGACCTTCCCATCATTCTGCACGTGAATGGAACGAACTACGACCTTTCCATTGATACCCGTACAACCCTCCTAGATGTCTTGCGTGAACATCTTGGACTGACGGGTGCGAAAAAAGGGTGTGATCATGGACAATGTGGAGCCTGTACCGTTCTCCTTGACGGACGGCGTACCAATAGCTGTCTTGCGCTGGCAGTAGCTCAGCAAGATGCCAAGATCGTGACGATAGAAGGGCTGGCTGACGATGACCAGCTTCATCCCCTCCAACAATGCTTTATCGACCATGACGCCTTTCAATGTGGTTATTGCACACCAGGACAAATCTGCTCTGCTGTCGGCATGCTCCAAGAAGTGGAGGCAGGATGGCCCAGCGCGGTCACGCCCAACGTGACTGCGGAACAGATAACACTGAGTGAGGATGAGATACGCGAACGCATGAGCGGCAATTTGTGTCGGTGCGCCGCCTATCCCAATATCGTTGCAGCTATCGCGGAGGAGGCACAACACGCATGAAACCCTTTCGCTATGAACGTGCTACCGATGCATCCACAGCTGTTGCACTGTTAAGCAAAGAACCGTCAGGAGCCTTTCTTGGTGGTGGTACCAACCTCGTCGATCTCATGAAACTGGGGGTGGCACAACCAGACGTGCTGATTGATATCTCGCATCTGCCGCTCAACGCGGTCGAGGAACGTGCCGATGGAGGCGTGCACATTGGAGCTGCGGTTCGCAATAGTGAGCTTGCAGCCGAGCACCTCATTCGGTCGCGCTATCCTGTCCTTTCACAGGCGTTACTGGCAGGAGCTTCGGGGCAACTGCGTAATCAGGCAACCACAGGCGGCAATGTGCTGCAACGCACGCGCTGCCTGTACTTCCAAGATGTCTCCAAACCCTGCAATAAGCGAGAACTTGGCAGTGGTTGTCCTGCGCGTGAGGGACATCATCGAGAACTCGCCATTCTTGGCACCTCCGATGCCTGTATCGCAACGCATCCTTCCGATATGGCAGTAGCAATGGTTGCCCTTGACGCGACAATCCATCTACTTGGACCCAACGGAGAGCGAACACTTCCGCTCACAGACTTCTTTCGTCTGCCTGGCGACGAGCCACAACAGGATAATGTGCTGGAGCATGGCGAGTTGATTACGGCTTTCGAGTTGCCTGCCCTGCCATTTGCCGCCCATTCACACTATCGCAAGGTGCGTGATCGTGCCTCCTATGCCTTTGCGCTCGTCTCGATTGCGGCAGCCGTTGACGTGGTAGATGGGACCATACGCGATGTACGTTTAGCCTTTGGCGGAGTGGCGCATATGCCGTGGAGGGCACGAAAAGCGGAAGCGATGCTGCTGGGTGCTCAGGCGAGCGAAGAGGTCTTTCGTCAAGCCGCTGATGCCGAACTCGCTGCAGCGAAGCCATTACAAGAGAACGCCTTTAAGGTTCCTCTGGCACGCAACCTACTTGTCCGCACACTACTCGATCTGACACAGGAGGGAAAATAGATGGCACAGATGATACGCGAACGCGTCATCGGTCAACCACTTAGTCGTCTCGATGGCCCAAAGAAAGTCACCGGAACCGCCCCGTATGCCTTTGAACACTCATTCAAAGAGATCGCCTATGGCTTTCCAGTGCAGAGTCGCATTGCCAAAGGGAAAATTGCATCCATTGATGTGAGCAAGGCACAGGCCATTGAAGGGGTCATCACCATCCTCACCTATGAAAATGCTCCTCAGCTGAGTGCGAAAATTCCAGCAAACATTCGAGTATTGCAATCGAATACCGTAGACTATCGTGGGCAGTTCGTTGCCTTCGTGGTGGCACACACACTTGAGGTCGCACGCCAAGCAGCAGAGGCCGTCGTCGTTTCCTATTCCGAACAGCCTCATGATGTCCAGTTCGATGCAACTCGCAAAGACGTATACACTCCAAAGACAATCAATGCTCCAGCTCAGGTAGACACATCTACAGGAGATGTGGAGGCTGCATTTGCATCTTCGGCGGTCTCCATCGATACCGTCTATACCACCCCAGCCTATCATCCTAATCCCATGGAACCTCACGCCACCGTTGCCTCCTGGCGTGATGACGGTGTAACCCTCTATGACTCGAATCAGGGGGCACATGCTATTCAGACAACGATTGCACAGGCATTTGGCCTTAAAGCTGAGCTTGTACGAGTACTTGCTCCTTATGTGGGGGGAGGTTTTGGCTCGAAGTATCTTGCCGTCTCGTCCACGATTCTCGCAGTGATGGCTTCCAAAGTAGTAAAGCGGCCTGTGAAGTTCTCGCTCACGCGCCAGCACATGTTCGCAGAAACGGTTCATCGTGCGCCATCCTTTCAGCATATTCGTCTCGCGGCGGACAAGGAGGGGCACTTGACCGCCATTTCCCATAATATTGTTTCTCCAACATCAAAACTCGTGGAGTTCGTCGAACAAACGGGCATGGCAACACGGACGATGTACGCCGCCCCCAATCGCTCGAATACCCATAAAGTTCTCAAACTTGATGTGCCTGTCTCTGGAACCATGAGAGCACCAGGTGAGAGCCTTGGTATGTTCGCGCTGGAGTCGGCAATGGATGAATTGGCTATTGCCTGCAAGATTGATCCCATCGAACTCCGTATTCGCAACGAACCGACGACTGATCCGGCGACTGGGCTTCCTTTCAGTAGCCGCGGTCTCGTCGCCAGTTTGCGTGAGGGAGCACAACGCTTCGATTGGCAAGCTCGCGATCCTCACCCTGGTATGCGTCACATCGGTCGCTGGCGCATCGGAGTCGGTGTTGCCGCGTCAACCTATCCCGTCTTTCGCCTTCCCTCAACTGCAACAATACACCTGAATCAGCAGGGGCAGTATCACGTGCGCATCGATGCAGTCGATATCGGAACTGGAGCCTGGACTGTCCTTACACAAATTGCCGCCGACGCTCTTGAGGTTCCAATTGAATCCATCCACCTAGAAATCGGCGATTCGCTCCTCCCTATGGGAGCGAGTGCTGGTGGTTCGGCTGGAACGGCATCCTGGGGAACGGCGATTGTTGAGGCGGCGCACACGTTGCGTGAGCGTCTACAACACAGATATGGTGTTCTTCCTGAAGAAGGAATCGAGGCGACAGGGCAAGGTGGCGAAAATCCTGATATGAAGAAGTTCGCGATGCACGCATTTGGAGCACAATTTGCCGAGGTACGAGTGAATATAGACACGGGTGAAGTGCGGGTACCACGCCTGCTTGGAGTCTTCGCGGCGGGGCGCATCATGAATGCAAAGACAGCACGTTCACAGTTTCTTGGGGGTATGACGATGGGTCTCTCAATGGCCCTCTACGAGCACAGTGTGATGGACCCACACTTCGGTGATTTTGTGAATCACGATCTCGCAGAGTACCACATTGCCAGCAATGCCGACGTAGAGTCGATTGAAGCTACATGGATCGATGAAAACGATCCCTATGTCAACCCGATGGGAGCCAAGGGCATCGGCGAGATCGGAGTTGTCGGGACTGCTGCCGCTATTGCCAATGCCATCTATCACGCGACTGGTATTCGTATCCGTGATTTGCCGATCACGCTCGACAAACTGCTTTTATAGACCTGTTGAAAGACGTTTCATAGAATGGAAGGGGGGGATAGGACGAAAAGTATTATGACCCCAGATCAAGAAGCTCCTCAAGAAACTGACCATCGTTAGCCATGGAAGACGAGAAGCCCACCAAGCATTCTTTGATGGGCTTCTTTCTCAGCAGAGAATAGAACAAATTACTTGGTGACCGAGTTTTACACATATCCTGGGCCTACTTCCTATGAAATGCTATTGGCCCGAGGGGAGGCGAGACGTGTTTGATAGCGTGAACTGTTGCGATACGCTTCAAGCGTGTGTATTTTGTGTTCGCGCACCATCTGCTCGATTTCGCTTGCGGGTGCATGCTGCTCGATCAGGTCGAGGAGGAGGCGATGCTCCTCAATAGATGCCCAGCCACGTTGAGGAATGTAGTGGAAATCTGTGTGACTCCTGACCTCTAAACGCTCCCATGTTTGACGGAGCAGATCAACAACGTACTCATTGGGACAATGGTCGTAGAGAAAGAAATGAAATTCTTTGTTTAGCTGAGTGAAGCTAGCAATATCGGCGACACTGAGAACTTGCTGCATCTGTGCGTTGATCGCTCGTACAAGCGTGAGGTCTTCGTTGCTCAGGCGTGGTGCAGCAAGAGCAGTAGCGTAGCCTTCCAGGACCGCAAGTGTTGATATCTCGGCCTCATATTGAGCAACATCAATCGAGGCAACTTGTGCTCCTGTATTGGGGCGGTAGACGACCCACCCTTCGGCCTCAAGGCGACGGATAGCCTCCCGTATCGGAACCGCACTGACGCCGAGTTCACGCGCAAGCGCGTCAATGACCAGTCGGTATCCTGGGACATAAACTCCATTCACGATACGATCACGAAGCACTCTATAGGCTTGTTCATGTTTATTTGGCTGTCCAATACTCATTAAGGTCTTCTCATTTCTGTCTTGAGAGAGCACATTTCCGATAGTATATCATATATCTTTTCTTTCTAAGGCACCTGTTCAGCCCTTGACAAGCAGCAATTTATAGTGTATATACATCGTATACAAAATCGTATATGATTTTAGGAGAAGAAACGAGGGAAGAGTGAAGAACTATCCCCTCATCACGAAACGCTGTTCTTGTTGTGTCACAATGCAGTGCTCCCCTACAGAGTTGTTGAAACGTACTCCCTCCAGGCTGGGTTGGCTTCGTACACGCCATACTCACAAGAGGGTATCTCAAGGAGGCTTGTATGCGTATCGCACATCTTGGTCATGCTGAACTACGTACTTCAAAGCTTGAAGAATCCGTTGATTTCTTCAAAAATGTGCTTGGACTCGAAGAAACCGAGCGCACAGGTCATTCGGTCTATATGCGTGCATGGGGCGATTGGGAACATCATACACTGATCTTGACCGAGGCTGATCGTCCTGGTCTTGAACATGTCGGTTGGCGCGTTGGGGCACCAGAAGATGTTGAGTCATTTGCAAAAGAGATTGAGGCGCGTGGTGAGACGGTCACGCACGTCGAGGCTGGCACGGAGAAAGGGCAAGGAGATGCCATTCGTTTCACGTACCCAGGCGGCCAGCTAATGGAACTGTATTATGATGTTGAGAAATTCCAGCCCGGGGACAAACGGTCACGCCTCAAAAATGCGCCGCAGAAACCACCTTATCGCGGCTTGGGTGTGCGTCGTCTCGACCACATCAACATGTTGAGCAACGATGTCACCAAAACACGAACGTGGCTCGAAGACGTTCTCGGCTTTCACTTACGGGAAAACTTGTATTTTGACGACACTGTCGAAGGGGCAAGTTGGCTTTCCGTCACCTCTCAAGTGCACGACATCGCCGTGATGCAGGATGGCACGGGACAAAATGGTCGTCTCCACCACCTCGCCTATTACCTCGACAACCGGGAAGATGTGCTTCGTGCTGCCGACATTCTCACCGACGCAGGATGCACCATTGAGGCTGGACCTGGGAAACATGGCGTCACACAAGCATTTTTCATCTATTTGCTTGAGCCAGGTGGCAACCGTATCGAACTGTTCTCTGGTGGCTATCAAATCTTCGCTCCCGACTGGGAGCCAATCACATGGACGAAAGATGAAATAGAGAAGTCGATTATCTGGTGGGGGTCTCCATTGCCACAAGAGTTCTTCATCTACGGAACCTAAGCAGTCGTCCGAGAGGACTTTCTCCCCCTCTTCTTGTGTGACGGGAACGTTAGAAGCGAGGCTCCCATCACACAAGGCACTTTCTCACTGACACACGCACTCACGAGTTTCGACGTGAGGAGAAACGTAGAAGAACAAGGACGTGGTATGACACAAGCATCGGCAACACCTGAGATTGGAAAATTCATTCGTGCAGGAGATGTGAACACGAACTATCACGAGGCTGGTAGTGGAAGCCCTGTCATCCTCATTCATGGGTCAGGACCAGGAGCTTCTGCCTGGGCAAACTGGCGTTTTGCGCTTCCCTATCTCGCGGAGCACCTCCATGTCTTTGCCTATGATCAAATAGGCTTTGGATACACAGAACTTCCTCAACAGTATTCATACAGTCTCAAAGGCTGGACGACACATCTACTTGACTTTCTCCATGCGGTCGGCATTCAGCGAGCGCATCTCGTTGGCAATTCGATGGGTGGTGCGGTTGCACTTGCGATGGCGGTGACGCATCCTGAAATGGTTGACCATCTCGTGCTTATGGGATCAACCGGCGTGCGTTTTCCCATCACCAAGGGACTCAACGATGTCTGGGGGTACGAACCCAGTGTGGCGGAAATGAAGCGTTTGATTGGCGTCTTTACCTACGATCATCAGCACTTTGTGACCGATGAACTAGCCGAACTGCGCTACAACGCAAGTATGCGTCCGGGTATGCAGGAGGCATTCTCAAGCATGTTCCCTGCTCCACGACAAGCAGGAGTCGATGCACTTGCCATCTATGAAGACCGTCTTTCTGAAGTTCACGCTCCGACGCTCCTCATTCACGGACGCGAGGATCGGGTGATTCCCTTACGTGCGAGTGAAACACTCCTGCATCTGCTTGATGACGCACAACTACACGTCTTTGGACAGTGTGGTCATTGGACCCAGCTTGAACAGACAAACCCATTTAACCGATTGGTACGAGATTTTCTGATGGAAGAACGAGTATGAACAAAAGCATTCAAGACTATGCAACACTCCTGCATGCGGCTGAACGTCGGCGTGTTCCACTCGCACCACTGAGTGCAGAAGAGCCAACACTCTCGACGGTTGACGCATATGCCATTCAAAGCACGTGGTTTGAGCAAAGAATTGCAACTGGGGAACGCCTCGTTGGACGGAAGATTGGCTTGACTAGTCAGGCGATGCAACAGCAGCTTGGGGTTGACCAGCCCGACTACGGTTTTTTACTTGAGACGATGGTTGTTCCATCTCGTGGAACACTTGCGTTTGAACGTTTGATTCAGCCACGGATCGAACCAGAAATTGCGTTTTGGCTTGCGGCTGACCTCCGTGGTCCAGGGGTGACGCTCGAACAGGTGATACAGGCAACACGAGGAGTATCAGCAGCGCTCGAAGTGGTTGATAGTCGCATTACCAATTGGCGCATTACACTCGTTGACACTATTGCCGACAACGCGTCATCTGCCCGCGTGATCGTGAGTGAACAGGTCTTTCCAATGGATGCGCTTGACCTGGTAAATGTACGTGTGACAATGACCCGTAACGGTGAGGAAGTTGGTTCGGGAACGGGTGCAGCTGTACTTGGGCATCCAGCGGCAGCGGTGGCATGGCTCGCGAATAAGCTCTCTGAGTTCGGGATTGGTCTTGAAGCGGGTCAACTCGTGCTTCCAGGGGCGATGTGTGCGGCTGTATCCGTTGTGCAAGGCGATACCTTCCATGCAGTCTTTGACGGGCTGGGCGATGTTGCCATCAGTTTCACATAAGGGAGAAAGAAGACACTATGCATCTTGTGACCTTTCGTACTCAAGAAAGGGAGCATCGCCTTGGTGTCCTCTCTCACCACAACCAGCAGGAGATTATTATTGATCTTCATCAAGCAGATGCACGCATTCCTGTATCGTTCCTTGAATTTCTGCAAGAAGGCGAGGCAGTATTGAACCGAGTAAGAAGAATACTTGAGAACGTCCCTGATGAAGCAGTGTATCTTAAAGACAGCGTTGCTCTCGAAACGCTCATCCCTCACCCTGGCAAGATCATCCGCATTGAGTTGAACTACCACGACCATGCGGAGGAGCGGACACGAGTGCTGACACTGAACCTCACTGGTGTCTTTTCCTGTTGTCGAGCTGTGATTGGAACGATGCGACAACAGCGCAGTGGGAGCATTGTCAATATCGCCTCCATTTCTGGCAAAGAGGGGAATCCAACCATGATTCCCTATTCAGTCTCAAAGGCAGGAGTGATTGCGCTCACAAAAGCACTCGCGAAAGAGGTGATCACTGAGGGGATACGGGTCAACTGTGTCGCTCCGGGAGTGATTGAAACACCTCTCTTAGCACAACTTACCTCTGATGCTGTCGAGTATATGAAAAGCAAGGTGCCTCTTGGGCGGATGGGGCGTCCAGAAGAGGTGGCGGCCGTCGTGCATTTTCTCGCCTCTGCAGACGCAAGTTTTGTGACAGGGCAATGCTACGACGTGAGCGGGGGACGTACAACGTATTAGACCGTTTGGTGAGGTCGAGCAATAATAGCGGCATATCAAGATAAGAGGACAGACTTACAAGAAAGAGTGCAGGCGCACTCAATGGTGTTCTTACACAGCATTGCAGAGTGTCGTGTCTCTCAAGGGAAGCCTCTGTTGCATGAAGGTTTCTGCTCATTAGTAGAAGGCTCTCTTTCCTGTTGTTGAGATTTGAATGAAAGAAGGGAACTAACATGAAAGCGATTGTTGTTGAACACCCAGGATCACCCGATGTGCTTCAAATCCGTACCCTTCCTCAACCACAACCGCGTGCAGGATGGGTCTTGATTCATGTCAAAGCGTTTGGATTGAATCGCTCAGAGATGTATACACGACAGGGGTATTCTCCAAGCGTGCAGTTTCCACGTGTGCTCGGCATTGAGTGTGTTGGCATTGTCGAAGCAGCACCGCAGACCAGTTTTACTGTCGGGCAAACAGTTGCAGCCGTCATGGGAGAGATGGGGCGGGCCTACGATGGGGGCTATGCAGAGTATACTCTGGTTCCTGCCAGCCAAGTCATCTCACTACAGACTACCTTACCCTGGGAACTTCTGGCAGCAATTCCAGAGACGTATCTGACCGCCTGGGGTTCGCTCTTCGACGCTATGGAGGTGCAACCAGGCCAAAGCCTCGTGGTGCGGGGAGGCACCTCGTCAGTTGGAATGGCGGCCATCACACTCGCAAAGGAGAAAGGCTTGCATGTCCTTGCTACTACGCGCAACGAGGACAAAGCCGAGGCATTGCGAGAGAACGGTGCAGACGAGGTCGTGATCGACACGGGTCAGATCGCAGACGAGGTCAAGCGACGAGTTCCTGGTGGGGTAAGCGGCGTTCTCGAACTCGTTGGCACCGTCACCCTCCTCGACTCTTTGCAAGCGGTGGCTCCCAAGGGTATTGTCTGCTTTACTGGCTTACTTGGCAACGCCTGGGTGCTGCACGAGTTTGAACCGATGGCCGCTCTTCCTTCCAGCGTCAAGCTTACTAAGTACTCAACCGAAACGGTCACATCTGCGAACAGTGCCAGGGCTTTGCAACAGATTGTCAATGGCGTCACGGCAGGGCGGTATCGCGTGAGCGTTGATCATATCTTCCATTTTCATGAGATTGTCGAGGCACATCGCTATATGGAGGAGAACCGAGCCAAGGGCAAACTCGTCGTGGTTGTTGATTAACTCATGCTGAGTCTGTGAAAACCGATGATAAGATATCCTGGATGTCCCGACCTTTTGAGAATAAATAGACCTTGCTTGCCAGAACCTAGGAGATTTGGCAGGACAGCTTGTAGCGAGACGAAAGGAATTGTAAGACACCGACTCTTATGATGAGTATCACCTGTGTGCAGTATCTCCTAGAATAAAAACAGGTTTTTTAGGAGATTTCTAAAATGCGAATTAGCTTGTAAAACCATATGAGCGTGAAGTTCCACAGGGTTTTGTTCCAGCAACTAATGCACATAGGTGATACCCATTCATAAGAGTCAGTGTCGTGTCTGAGCGACGCATTGGCGATGAGGTGACGACTCACACGCGCTATTACTTGCTCAGCTTTGGCAGAGATGTTCGCTGCTTTGCCTCTTGCATTCGGCCTAACAGTGTGATTCTGACGAAAGGATACGACGTACCAGGGGTCTGTGGTGCAATGGAACAAAAAAGTGGTTTAGGGGAAAGCGGCACAAAGAGCAAAAGGTGCATTTTCACTTTCTGCTCTTCCATGCAAGGAAAATTTTTTACGGCTCTTCGTCGGGTTGATCTAGCGTTCGTAACGGACGATGTTGACCTGTAGAAAGACTCTCAGGTAAATTGAAGTGGTACGTACCTGAGAAGTTGATGTGTTGGGAAACTAATGGGGAGAGCCGAGCGATGTCAGTGTCCAATACGTCTTTGCCCGCTCCACGTAGGGCTTCTAAGGCATCTTGCATGTACGTGGTATTCCAAAGAATAACTGCATTGAGGACCAGTCCTAATGCCCCCAATTGATCCTCTTGTCCTTCCCGATACCTCTGGCGAAGCTCTCCACGCTGTCCGTGAAAGATCACGCGCGCCACTGCATGGCGTCCTTCCCCTCGATTCAGTTGCGTCAAAATCCGGCGTCGGTAGTTGTCATCGTCAATATAGCTGAGCAGGTAGAGCGTTTTCGCAATACGCCCAACTTCACCAATCGCACGAGCGAGAGCTGAGGAGCGACCTCCTGCTTGTAACGTTCGCATGACATCGGTCGCATGAACCGTTCCTATTTTAAGAGAACCCGCAACACGAAGCATATTCGGTTTCCATCCGCCAGAAACGCGCTTCCCCAATATCGGCAATTCTGGGACTAAATTGATACGCCTCTCAGCCAGAACAACCCAAAGACGAGATCGGAGGTCCCTGCCGTATCTGCCATAATCTCAAGTGGAGTGAGGCTGGTTTGTTGCTCGAGCAGCCCTTCCAAGATGTAAAGAGAGTCCCTGATGGTTCCTGGGATCACAATCGCATTAAAACCACTAAACTGATCGCTGGTGAAGTTGTAGTAGGTGACGCCGCGTCCAACGCCAAAGTATTTACTATTATATCCTGCATTGATAGTTCGCACAGGAACGAGAAATCTCAATCCATCAGCACTCGCAACTTCCCCACCGCCCCATACTTGTGCTAGCGTTAGCTTGGCTTGAGCATCAACGAACATGGCATTGGCACGACTGAGGGTTTCCGCCCGAATGTAATTCTGTTGGACCCAGGTGAGCCGATCATAGGTCAGTGCAGGATCATTAGGAGAAACGACTGGCGTCAAGCCAATATTGCAGGCTTCGGCAATGAGCACTGCACAAATGGAAAGAGAGAGGTTCTCTGCACGTGCATTACCATCACTCATATGGGTAAAAGCAGACGCGAAATTGGTCTGTGCATGCATTTCCAGAACCACTTCAGGCAGTTGTATCAAGGGTAAACGTTGGATTACACGTCCACGTAAGGTGAGGAGGCTCTTTGGTTCTTCGAGACGATCAAGTGGAGTGAGCACGAGATGCTCCTTCCCATTTTCTTGCTCAATACGTACAGCAGCATTGGCAGCGAAATTGGTGTGCGTTTGCTGATAGGCCGTGTGCAACTCTGCTTGCAGCGCAGAAAGAGTTTCCTCTGGCTTCTCCGAACGTCCCAGTGTTTGACACACCTGTCCACGCACGGCTTCCCACGCCGCTCCTTGCAGTAGGTTCGCTCGTGGATCAGACCAGCGTTCACTAGGAGCTACAAACACTTCATGGCGGCGAAGAGCTTCCTGCAAGCGTTCCATCACGCAGAGTGTGTATGCTGTCCGATTAACATGTTCTTCTTTGCCCTCACGCGTAATCACGTACCGTCGCCAGGAACGCTCAATGACAGCACGTGGAGCATCATCAATGGGTGGGTTCTTTTTTCGCTCGATGCTCATCAGAAAGGTAATTGCTTCCAGAACGGGACGTGCTGCTGGCGTTGCCTGGAAAGTGACCGTGCGGAAAAGGGCTGGCAAGAATGCGCGTATCGTCGTGTATTTCCCAAGCAACTGCTGATACTCTTGCTCGTCGGAGGTCCAGGGCTTTTTGCTATACCCGAAAAACGACAAAAGCACGCCATTTCTTGCTATACTAGGAAAATCCCAAA
>CAXUIS010000034.1:0-25897 GCA_964250915.1 uncultured Ktedonobacteraceae bacterium
CCGCATTGCGTGATGCCACGATCTCGCACGATGACATCAGGTAACGTTGTCAGTTGTGAGCGAAGTTGATAGGCTAGATTTTTGACGCGCCGCCAAATAGTATCGAGTCCGAGGTGATTTGCGTAATCTATAGCAACGCCAAGCCCAATTTTGCCTGCATAGTTGGTTTCCCAATTCTCGAAGCGGCGTGCATCGGGTCGTATCTCGTAGCGATGAGGCGAGACCCATTCTGCCGCATGGAGGTCTAGGAATGGGGGTTCAAGTTGTTCAAGTATGGCACGCCGTACGTAAAGAAAGCCTGTACCACGTGGCCCACGTAGGTATTTACGTCCCGTCGCGGACAGCATATCGCAGCCAATCTGTTGTACGTCAATCGGCATCTGTCCCACAGACTGACACGCATCCACAAGATAGAGGATACCTGCCTCACGTGCGATTTTGCCAATGGCGGCTACGGGTTGCACAATGCCGCTATTTGTTGGCACATGAGTGATAGCGATAAGTTTTACTCTGTCGTCAAGCATGTTTTTGAGCGCGTCAAGTGAGACCTGTCCATGCTCATCATTAGGAATAACCTCTAGGTTTGCCCCGGTTTTCTGCGCTTGTTGTAGAAAGGCGATATAATTACTCGCGTACTCGGTTGAAGCGGTGAGAATGCGGTCTCCCGCTTTGAATGGAATTGAGTAGAACGCCATATCCCACGCACGTGTTGCGTTCTCAACAATCGCTACCTCGTCTCGCGAGCAGGAAATAAGAGTTGCTACTGCATCATAGACGTGCTCTAAACTATTTTTTGCCTGTGCTGCCGCTTCGTAACCACCGATGCGAGCTTCTAACTGCAAATGAGCAATCGTTGCGTCTAGCACAGGCTGTGGCATCAGCGATGAGCCAGCATTATTGAAGTGCAGAACGTGAGCGCATCCTGGCGTGTCCTGTCGTAAGCGTTGCAGGTCGAGGGGCATGATGATATCCTTTTCTTATATGTGATTGAGGAACCAGGGCACCCGCAAGGGGATGCCCCTCCCATATATGAACACACCTTCCCCATATGTGAGCGTTGTATGGGAGGGGCATCCCCTTGCGGGTGCCCTGGTCGTATGGATGAACGTTAATAATATATAACACATCGCCTTCTAACTTGTAGGTATCACCACACGCCCTTGTCTAATGGGAGGCATGTTCGCTCCACCGCCGACATAGCGGATGGCGGTCCCTACAAACTTTCTTTAGCATAATTAACCATAGAGATAAAGTCAACTATGTACGTTTTTTTGAGACTTGAAGCGTGTTTGTAACGTAGAATATAGTAACGATTACACAGCTATAGGGACGCGACTACTTGCGTTCAGAAAAAGGAATGAAACATCATGCAAGTTCGAGTAGGATGCGAGTTCCGTTATGAGGCAACGTGGCCTACTCCAACGGTAATTCAGGTTCAGCCCCGACTCGATGGGGACCATCAACTAGTACATGAGACATGGGAAACAACTCCCAACATCGAGTCTCGCCTCTATTCCGATTTTTATGCCAATCTCTGCCGTCGTTTGGTTATGCCATCAGGTGAGCAGGTATGGCGTTATGATGCTATCGCGGAAGTCTCCGATGAGCCAGACCTCTATGTTCCCGATGCTATTCAGCATCCTGTTGAGGACTTGCCGGACGATACGTTGATGTATACGCTACCGAGCCGCTTTTGCCTCTCCGACGTGCTTTCCGATCAGGCTTGGTCGCTCTTTGGTGGCACCGAACCAGGTTGGGCAAGAGTACAAGCGATCTGCGATTGGGTACACACCAATATTCGTTTTCAGTATGGCACAAGTACGCCAACAACAACGGCGGCTGACATCTGTGCACAGGGTGTTGGTGTCTGCCGTGACTTTGCACATCTTGCCGTATCCTTTTGTCGTGCTATGAATATTCCCGCACGTTATGCCTTTGGGTATCTGCCAGATATTGATGTGCCGCCCGTAGACGCGCCAATGGACTTTTGCGCATGGTTCGAGGTCTATCTTGGTGGTAGATGGTATACGTTCGATGCACGTAACAATACGCGACGTTTGGGACGTGTATTGATCGGGCGAGGACGCGATGCATTAGACGTGGCAATGGTTACTTCTTATGGCTCTCCGCGTTTACAAAGTATGACTGTATGGGCTGACGAAGTGCCAAATACGCGAAAGTCTCATACAACTGAGCCAACTACAGAGATAATGGCAAAGCCATCTACAGAGTACGTCTCTGCCCAAAGAGAGGATACTATCCCAACATGAATCAGGGCCAAAACGACCTTGAAACTGTGATTGCATCTCTTAACCTGCTTGATCCTCAAAACGTTGATTGGCAACGTGTGCAACGTACCGCATATCTGATTCATCAGCATCTGCGGTACGAGTATCCAGGTCCAATTGCTGACTTGAGCCAGCTTTTGACGATTGTGCCGCCAGAGCAATATGGCGATCAGCGACGTGTAGTGTATCGGTTAGAAGTTTCTGCTACCACAGTAGAAATCGCCAGCCAATTTGATGAGTTCGGCAATCTTGTGCTTAATCCTCTCGTGCCAATCGTCGAGAGTGCAGTTGATTTTGAGGCATGGATTGTTGTTGAGCGACGTGCCAATAGTGGGCCACACTATATCGATGCCTCGTGGCTCTCAGACTCGCGTATGCTCACCCCCTCTAAATTGACGCAACCTGACGAGACACTACGCAAGGTTGCGGCAACATTTGTTGCTGAAGGGTTACAGGGGCTAGAGCTTGCGAGACGAATTAATAGCTGGACGTACCATGCGTTGCAGTATGAAAACGGTATCACGACGATTCGTACTCCTGCGTCTGAAGCTCTCAAACTTAGTAAAGGCGTATGTCAGGATTTCGCGCATATCATGATTACCCTGTGTCGTCTCTGTGACTTGCCAGCGCGTTATGTCTCTGGTCACATGCTAGGTGAAGGTGGTACGCATGCATGGGTCGAGGTGCTTCTACCTGTTGCGGAACACCCTGACAAAGCGTTAGTGGTCCCGTTTGACCCCACGCACGAACGAGAAACCAGCCTGAGCTATATCACCATCGCTGTTGGTCGTGACTACTTTGACGTGGCTCCGACATCGGGTTCCTATCGTGCGTCATACAGCGGACAACTCTCCGCGCACAAGCGTGTTGACCTGACTGTATTGGAATATGCGGATGCGTCAGCAAAGAGCGAGTAAGTTAAGAGGGTGTGCTAAAGCAGACCCGTACAGGGGTGTTATTGCACTCTTTCACCAATCGGTGACTCCTGTACGGGTCTGCTTTAGCACACCCTCTTTTACCACGTTCATTCGTTAAGGGGTTGAGTTGTCTTTTGAGCAGATCGACCAATTGTACTGAAGCAGACAGTGAGAAACAGCCCCCAGAAGAATATCTGCGTCTTTAGTGCTGTGTGTCCGTATACCAGAATGCATATGAGCATAATGAATGATGCTAGAGCACAAGCGCATGCAATGGTGTAAAAACCAATAGAGTAATGCGTGGCGGAGTAGCGTTTGTCATCATGATTGTAATCGTCGGGAAAGCAAATTGACTCAAGGGCTATAAACATGACGGGGACACTGAAATAGGTTAGCAGACTTCCCAATGCGAGGAATACTGCGGAAGTTGTAAGCACATTCCATACATTGAAAATAAGACCAACAAGAAAAAAGAAAGCACTGCACAAACCCAAAAGATAAAAGCGACGTTCCGCGTTGCTAATCATCCTATCGTCCTTTGTTACAAATAAGCTATGGATTCACGGTATAACTAGATTATAACAAATACGATTTGTTTTTGGTACTGTGATTGTTAAAGCTTCTATGCGAAAGGTTCCTGGTGTCTGACAAATAACAGTATTTTCTACCTCTTTTTGACAATATCTTAAGAATATAGTATGGTACATGTGTTTCAAAATGTACAAAGTATACTAGCAGGGAAAAAGCTATGACGACGCCCGCACGTCTCCAATATCTTAATATCAAAAGCCAGTATCAAGATGCTATTCTGCTGTATCAGATGGGCGATTTCTATGAAACATTTGATGAAGATGCACGTATCACTGCACGCGAATTACAAATAGTCCTGACGCATCGTGGCGGTGGACGTGATAGCGAGCGCGTCCCCCTCGCTGGTATTCCACTACATGCATTAGATAATTATGTAGGGAAATTGGTGCATCGCGGCTACAAAGTTGCCATCTGTGAACAAATAGGAGAAATTCCGAGCAAGGGTGTTGTCGAGCGAGCTGTAACACGCATTTTGACCGCTGGTACGCTTTCCGAACCAAATTTGCTACCGACAAAGCAGAATAATTATTTAGTAGCAATTGCTCCTGGTCGCACTCAAACGGGCTTAGCAGCAGTTGATGTCAGTACGGGTGAATTTATCGTGACTTGGTTTGCGCCCGATGAATTGCCTGTTGCCCTGGAAGCGGAACTACAGCGTCTTTGTCCTGTTGAATGTCTACTTGTCGAAGGTAGCAAGCAAGACGCTTATCAGTTTCCCTCGAAGACGATCACTCTTACGTATTGCCCTCCATATTTCTTTCAGCAAGAAGCTGCACAGACACGTTTATGTCGTCAGTTCGGTGTACAATCGCTGGATGCCTATGGATGTGCCTCTGTACTCCAAGCAATCTCGGCGGCGGGTGCTATTGTGGCTTATTTGGAAAAGATGAACGGGGCATTGCTCGCGCTTTTGACTGGTCTACGCTCGTACCGTACAACAAATTATATGGTACTTGATGCTCATACACAGCGTAATCTTGATCTTTTGCAAGGTTCGCGTAGCGGCTCGATTCATGGTAGTTTGCTACATGTACTGGATCGCACGATTACCCCAATGGGGGCGCGACAACTGCGGCGCACGATTACGCAACCTCTGCTCGATTTGAATATATTGGATGCACGCTTGGCAGCGATTGAAGAATTGTATGAGAGTCCAGCACTACGTAGCCGCTTTACCATGTGTTTACAGGGTCTGGGAGATTTAGAGCGCATTTCTGGTCGTGTACGCCAGGGAACGGCGGTGCGTAACGAGGTACTTGGTTTGCGTAACTATCTTGGTGTTGTGCCTCAACTGCGGGATTTGCTGCTTGGCTGCGATGCTCCCCTGTTAAGAACACTTGCAAACGAGCTAGACGCTTGTCCTGACGCAACGGACCTTATTCTACGTGCATTGGTCAATCCCGCAAATAGTGATGAGGATGATGACGAGAAGCGACTTATTCGGACAGGGTTTCATGTTGAACTCGACGAACTTTTTGCCTCTATCCGTGACTCTCGACGCTGGATGGTGTCGCTAGAGGCACGTGAACGCGAGCGCACAGGTATCAAATCGCTCAAAGTCAGTTTCAACAAGGTCTTTGGTTACTATATAGAAGTCACGCGTGCGAACGTAAAGCTTGTGCCATCTGACTACATTCACAAACAAACACTAGTCAATGCCGAACGCTTTCTCACTCCCGACTTGAAAGAACATGAGGCGCGTATTCTTAGCGCGGAAGAGCGCATAGAAGAGATGGAGCGTAGCATCTATACCGACTTACTGCGACAATTAAGCGTGTTTTATGAGCAGTTAATGACAACAGCAACAGCAATTGCTAGAGTTGATGTGTTGCTCAGTCTTGCGGAGGTCGCGGCTCATCAAGGCTATACGCGTCCAGTATTAGAACATGGCTATGGCTTAGAGATTATTAGTGGACGGCACCCTGTTGTGGAGTTCGCGCTTGATGGCGATGTCTTCATTCCGAATGACACGCGACTGGAAGCCGAAAATGGGGCGCGTGTAGTCCTGCTCACAGGTCCAAACATGGCTGGCAAATCGACCTATCTGCGGCAGGTAGCATTGATTACACTACTGGCACAAATAGGAAGTTTTGTGCCAGCACGTAAGGCACGTATTGGTCTGGTTGACCGCATCTTCACGCGTGTTGGTGCGGAAGATGATATCGCATCGGGCAAGAGTACATTTATGGTGGAGATGGAAGAGACCGCAACCATTCTGCATCATGCGACATCTCATAGCCTGATTATTCTCGACGAAATTGGTAGAGGCACAAGCACCTACGATGGCTTGGCGATAGCAAGAGCTGTTGTGGAACACTTGCATACTGAGACGATGGCTCGTACATTGTTTGCAACACACTACCACGAGTTAGCCGCGATAGCTAATGAATTGGCACATTTGAGTGTGTATACAATGGCGATTAGCGATGATGAGCAGAATGGCATTGTATTTCTGCATCGTGTAATCCAGGGTAGTATTGGACGTAGCTATGGTGTGCATGTAGCAAAGCTGGCTGGTATGCCTCCGAGCGTGGTGATGCGAGCCGAGATGGTGCTACAACAGTTGGAGATGAGACGTGACGATGGGAAGAATGGATTATCACCCGCACCAGAAGACAATTCCAACTATTCCTATAGTCAAGATGATATGCGAAAAATGGTTGCTGAGGGGCAAGGGCATTATGAGTGGCAAAGTGAAGAAGCGCGTGAGGTGGCAAGAGCGTTAGAGCAAGCGAACGGAACGACGCCGAGCATGGATGCGATCAATGTGTATGCTCTCACGCCGCTTGATGCTTTGAACTTGTTGTTCCTGATGCAGAAAAAGAGAAGTATTGTGTTGCGATGAGTCAAATACAAGAACAACCTTTCCGCCTATCTACGCCTCGTAGTCCACTACTCGCGCTCGCTCCCGATGTGGCGGAGCGTATCGCAGCTGGTGAGGTGATTGAGCGGCCCGTCTCGGTGATTAAGGAATTGCTAGAGAACGCGTTGGATGCGGGTGCGAAAGAGATTCGCGTCGAGGTACGTGGCGGTGGTCTACGTCTCATGCGTGTCACCGACGATGGATATGGTATTCCAGAAGACGAGCTAGAGCGTGTAAGCCTGCGTCATACCACAAGCAAGATTCGTAGCGTCGAAGACTTGAGCCGTTTGCACACATTAGGGTTTCGTGGTGAAGCACTTGCGAGTATTGCCGCCGTTTCCGAGGTAACTTTGTTGAGTCGAGCTATTGAGACTGATAGTCTCGGAGAAGATCACGCAGCGTTGTCTATAACTATACGAGGTGGCGAAATTATGCAACGTGGGCGACGCGCACGACTCCATGGAACGACGGTTACGGTACGTGATCTCTTCTATAACGTACCCGCGCGTCTCAAATTCATGCGTGGAGCAAGAACAGAGAACGGGCATATTCTCCAACTCTTACAACGCTATACGGTAGGCTATCCTGGAGTACGTTTCAATTTGATTATCGACGAACATATCGCGTTACAAACGAGCGGTTCTGGTGATCTTGCTGTGACGCTAGCTGAACTTTATCATTTACCACTGAACGAGATGCTGTATCCTGTACGTTTAAGCGATGGCGTCCATTACACGCTTCATGGTTATATTGGTAATCGCGTGCTAGCACAGGGAAACCGTCAATATGCGATGCTCTTTGTCAATGGACGTTGGGTACAATCACGATCACTACAGGACGCGCTTGAGAATGGCTATCGCAGTTTGTTACCAAAGGGCAAGCATCCATTGGTGGTGCTGTTTCTTGAGGTGCCGACGGATGAAATTGATGCAAACGTACATCCAGCCAAGATAGAGGTACGTTTAGAGCATGAGGAACAGATTGTTGCTGCTCTAACGCAAGCAGTGCGTTCGGTATTAGAGCAAAGTCCTACCTTACCTGAGTCAATACAGTTTCCAGGACCTGTGCTAGCAAACCAGCGGAGGTTGCCAGGACCACGCCGAAGAGGGCTACGTGTTTCTGAGTCCGCTGAGGGCTATAAAGCTGAAGCAGCTGCACCTGGGACAAATGAGGTTGTTGGACAGTTACGCCCGTTAGCGCAATTGCAGCAAGCGGTAATTTTGGCGGAAGCACCCGATGGGAGCCTCTATCTTGTTGACCAGCATAGAGCACATGAGCGCATTATTTATGAGCATCTACGCCATGTGTATGCAGGAGGCCAGCAGCAAGAAGAGGTAGTAGAGGCACATCTACTACTTGAACCTGTGATTGTGGAGATGAAACGCTACCAAGCTGACCTGTTAGAGCAGCGTCTGCCTATGTTGCGTGGCTTAGGATTAGAGTGTGAACGCTTCGGTGGACGTAGTTTTCTGATCCGTTCTGTGCCAATTGGTGAGGATGGCAAAGGACAAGAGCAGCTTGTCGCGTACCTGCAAGAACTCGCGGAGACGGCGGCCGAGGATAGCAACGAATGGGAAGATCACTTGCTTATCAGCCTCTCTTGCCGTTCCGCGATGCGGCGTGGACGCGAACTAGGAAGCGGCGAACAACTGGCATTGTTAAGGGCGTTAGCGGACGTATCTGCACCTGCCGTCTGTCCACACGGAAGCCCTATCTTGTTGCATTATAGCAGGACGTTCTTGATTGATAGATTCGATTGGTAGGGACCGATTGATCGCGTCCTAGGGGTGGGAGATGGGAACACGTTCGGGACAACGAATCGTTGCCGACACGGTGCCCCACCGTCCCACCCCCAGGACGCGATCAATCGGTCCCTACAGGCGCATAAATTGCTGGGGTATCTTAATGCTCACAAGTCATAATACAACTAGACAACTAGAGCAAAGCGAAATTGATATCGCGCTTATTCCTTTTGGTTCAACAGAGCAATTTGGTCCGTATCTGCCCATGCACATTGACTACCTGCTCGCCGAAATGTATGCAAATCACTATGGGAAGGCTCTTAATGCTTATGTCCTACCTGTAACTCCCTTCAATACATCAGAAGAACACGCACACTTTAGGGGAACGATCACGCTTAGTCCACAACTTTTAAGCATGATGACAGAAGAGATTATCACGGTTTTGATGCGACAAAGTTTCAAGCAGTTTGTAATTATCAGTGGGCACGGTGGAGCAAACTGGACAAGTTCATGTGTCAAGCATCTGAATTATAAGTACCCTAATGTTTTAATAGTACATGCCCATGCTAGCGTAGAACAAGTATGGCGTAGCGCAAGTAAAGCAGCAGGTTTTACTGATACTAACGAAATACATGGTGGCCTTTTCGGGTTATGTACTGCCCTCTATCTTTGTCCCGATTTGATTGACTACGATGCTATACCATCATTTGGGACTGCTATTGCACCCGAACTCAACCAGTTTATGGATTACATGAGTTGGGAGCGTTTTACTGCCGATGGTAGTTGGGGACATTATGAGCGAGATGCAACGGTGACAAAAGAGGTATTGGCCGAACGCGGAAAAGTGTTTTGGGAAATGTTTGTGAACGAACAGAGCGAGATATTGAAGCACCATCTTAGTGAGGCTTATAAGCTTAAGTTTGGAATTAACAATGGTGATGGGAAAGATTGAGTTATGTGATAAGCAAAGCTATCTTCACCTCTGTAGAATAAATCAGGCAAGAATGTAGCACTAGCTTTTGTGATCCTCTCTATAAAACTGTTCTAATGCATGTGAATATTCACTAAGCGTCTGGAGACCTACCGCTTTTCTTCTCTCATCAACTTGGTCTGGGTCTTCAATTGGGCTTGGACCAAAACTACCTGACTCATCAGCATAAAATTGTGTGCCATAAAGCTGTGGATGTCCCTCTGCAACTCTCACCCTATCCTCTAAATACGCGATATTTGCTGGTGAAACGTCGTCTGCCAACTGCTTCTTCATGAGATCAAGGCACATTTTCTGAAATGCACGATCATGATCCGCATGTTGAACAAGTAACCATGCCATATTTGAAGCACTATCTCCGACTTTCGATCTCGTGGGCCACCCGATTTGCTCAACAATTTTCTTTATTCGCTGCGTATTTGCAACATCAATCGAAGAATCCCACCGCCCACTCTTTCTCATCTTCTGATCTACCTGGCTCATTTCCATAATCTCATTAGTAAGTATCTTAAGTGTGTCTTTTGAAACGGTTGATTGTTCTACTTCAAACCGAATAACACCAAGTTGTTGCAACATATTAAGCGTATCTTGATTACTCCATAGCTCTGCTATTTTGCCATCTGCGATACGCAGAAAGTCCATGCCTGTCCATATAACAGTTTTTCCCGTTGGTGGAATACCTGCAAAGGTACCGGTATGAGTACCTTGCAACGTGAAGCGGAAAGCAACAATGTCTCCTTCGCCTATCATATTCTCTATAGTGATCGATGCATTGGGAAAGGCCGTGTAGAAGTCGATGAGGTTCTGTTTAATATCTTCGGGTCCAGGACGAAATTCAGGATGTGAATGATCTACAAAATTGGGTGCCAAAATCTCATCGAGAAGTGCAAAATTTCTGTTGAGATGTATATATTGAAGCACAAGTGCTTTGTTCGCCTCTACTGTCATATCATCTCCCAACTAATCCCACCACACAAATATGATGCGATTTTCCTCGTCATGTCCTAAATTTGAATATTGCACCTCTAAATCTTCTGATGATAGCACAGCAACGTCGTCAGCTTGCCAACGTTCTTCGATCAGCTTTTGCAGTTGCTCTACTCGCTTATCATCCGTCCAGATGTATAGAGTATCAGCAGGCCAGTCATTCCACCGTGTTGTTCTTAGCAAAGCAAGTTCAGAAATTGATACAAGGCTTTTACTATCAGGGATAGGCATAGGAAGGCGTGTTGAAACAACACTAAACCAGAGATGACGCCAGTTTAGCAAATCTCGGACAACTGCCTCACCATCAAGAAGATTGAAGCGTGCATGGCGAAACAACTCAAGTTGTAAGTGCTGTATCTCATTTATGGATGCGTCTTGTTGCTCTTGGCTCATATAGGTTACTCCTGCTAAAAGGATTTTATTTCTATATTATCTTCTCAGTGCTTGTACCAATATTTCTGCAACGATAAGAAACACAAAATCGAGCGCGACCAGGATGACCAGCGCAAAATCGACGCGTGAAGAGATGAAGGTGAGCATGTGCAGCGTGGCATCGAAGCGTTTAAGATACCAGATGAGGACACCTGTAAGGATGATGATGAGCGTCAGGCCAACGACAAACCAGCGTGCACCTCGCCAATCTTGGCGACTGGGCCAGAGTTCGGAGGTAACGGTGAGGATGAGATAGGGCGCGAAGGTAAGCGTCCACCAGGGCCAACCGGGTTTGAGGAGTTGAAGATGCTGGTGAATATAGAATGGGAATTCCCACAAGCTATAGCCAGTTGCGACCCAGTAGAGTAGCGTGAACATGGCAATACCGCCGAAGAGTGGCGCAGTACCACTAAAACCGTCACCAATATAGCTCATCAAGCGTCCCTGTGGACGAACGTATTGGACCTCGCCAAGCTGTAGTGATTGACGACCACCACTACGCATGATGCGTCCATCAAGATTGCGTTGCGTCACAGGTTTGATACGAAACAGCGTGATACTGGTAATGCGAAAGTCGAATGGTCGAAACAGCAGAACAACAACTGCATGACTGAGTTCGTGTAGAATGACGCCAGGAGCGTTGAACCAGAACCAGACGAGCAACCCTTTTTCGCCAATGAGTCGATAACCAATCTCATCAACACGCTTGCGTAACTCTTTGCGTGTCAGGCGAAGGAGCAAAAAGAGGACAACAACACCGCCGATGATGAGCCACGGCTGATATGGACCAAGCTGTGCTAGAAGTGCTGTATCGGTGGTCATGCTTTCGTTGTCCCTATTGCTGTACGGGCTGGGAGCATGTACAGTAGATTAATATCATGACAGGAGCAAGCCCTATCACTACTATATACGGAACTACATGGTAAAACTACGCTGAATGGGAGTATAGTAGTGACAGGGCTTGCCCCTGTCATGCCACGCACCTCTACTATGCCCCTTATGCTCTCATCATGCACTTGTATTTCCCTCTTGCGTATTCGGTTCTGCATTTGCAGTCATCTCGCGTGGATGCTTACGTTCATAGTACACACCCCATATGCCAAAGCCAAGTGAGCAAATAGACACTAAGTACAGTACCTTGTCGATACCAGCTAGGTCTGAGAAGACCCCAATACCTAGAATAATCGGTATCGCACAGGCATTATATAACATAAGCTGCAAGGCGATAACACGCCCTTTAATCCAATCGGGTGATAGCTCTTGCATTGTTGTTTGTGCTGGTATGTTGATGGAATCGAGTCCAAACCCAGCGCAGAACATAAAGAAAGCGATGACAATGAGGAGCAGTGGATTTGCATTCCATCCATCAGGTTGTAACGTTCTGGCAACAATTGTTGTAAGTGGCAAGAGCAGTGTGGCAAGAGTTAATACCACTGCCCCTATAAAAATTGCGCGAGAGCGTCCAACTCGTACTGTAATACGTGGCATAAGAACAGAACCAAGTACAAGTCCTATTCCCGCTGGTGCGAAGACAAAGGCCATTGCCTGTGCTGGAAGATGGAGAAGATCTGTCACAATAGGAACGGCAAGTTCGCTAATAAGCAGAATTAAAACACCTGCGAACGAAAGTTGCACAACCGACAAGTAGAGCTGTTTATTGCGACGAATAAAACTCCATCCCTGCAATATCTCGGTCCACACGTTTCCTAAAATGTTCAAGGTCTCAGTCATGATTGAGGGAGCACTTGTAGCAGTACTGCTTGGAGTAGAGCTAACTTTCTGCTGAAAGTTCTTTGCTGGAATAGAACCAATGAGTACGGCACAGACAAGATAGAACGCACCGATGAGGGCGTATAACTGATCGACTGGATGAATAATAATATGGGCAATAGTGAACGTGGGCAAGAGGACCAGCACAATAGGTGCTAGAAGCAGATAGCCAAGTGCGAGCGAAAGCATGAATGTGACTTGGAATAACGATAATGCTGGCATGAGTTCATCTTCATTGACTAAAAGCGGAATAGATGCGCTTTCAGCAGGCGAAAAGAATTGTCCAATGACCGAGATGAGAAAGGTCAGTACGTAGACTGGCACAAGGTCGTGACGGTTGAATAAGAGCGAGAGAACAAAAATGAATGTAGCGGCTGCTCGCAAACAGTTGCTACCCCATAGGACTCGTCGTTTGTCCATGCGGTCCACAAACACACCAGCGGGTGCACTGAACAGAAATGCGGGCACACTAAAACAGATAATAGCAAGTCCAACAAGCGTTGTTGAACCTGTCACCTCTTTGATAAGCACCAAAAGCGCATAGTTGGATGCGTTGAGAATGGTCATAGAGATGAGTTGGGCCAGCCAGAGTCGAAGGAAATTTCTCTTTTTGAGAAGTGTGAGAAATCCACTACTATTCTGATTCTGTGTGGCTACAGCCATACCGTCATCTCCTTATGGTTATGCTTCATTGAAAAAATCATCGACAGGTTTTTCTATGCGTGGCAGTACTTGTTTAGTACGGCGTGCGACTTCTGAACGGGGTAGCAAGACGCGCCGCCCACACCGCTCACAACGAAGGCCAATATCGGCTCCAAGGCGTACAACTTCCCAATCGAAATTGCCGCAAGGATGTTGTTTACGTAGGCGTAAGCGGTCCCCCAATTGAAACTGCATCGGCTCCATTCTACAAAACTCTTTCTGAGAAAATCAGTGTTTCTCCCCTTCACCCTCAACATATGTATGAGAATATAAACGATTCTCTTTGATATACGTTTCAACTGCCTCTGGGGTCTGATATTTTATGGGTCTTTCTTCAGCAACTCGTTGACGCAAATCGGTTGCGGAAATTTCTAGTTGTGGAGCCTGTACCACAAGGAGGCGTTGCAGGATTCCTGGTAGACGTTGCTCTAGCACCTTATTGTATTCAGCATCTTCCTCATAGCCTGGGCGCCTGACTGCGACGAGATGTGTCAAATGCGTAAGTATTTCGGAGGCTTTGTGCCATGTATGTATCTCTTCCAAGCTATCCCAGCCAATAATAAAGAAGAGGGCCGTGTCCACATCTAGCTGTTCTCGCAGAGTGCGTAACGTATCAACCGTGTATGATGGTCCTGTACGCTCTATTTCCATGAGTGATATACGAAAGTGGGGATTTGAGGCAAGCGCAAGTTCAAGCATCGTCAAGCGGTGTTGTATCGCGGTAATATGATGCCCTGTTTTATGGGGTGGTTGACCTGCCGGAACAAAAACAACTTCTGACAGATGAAGTGTGGCACGAACTTCCTCCGCGATGACAAGATGTCCATAATGAATAGGGTCAAATGTGCCGCCCATCACTCCGATATGTCGGGCAACTGGCGGCTTGTCGGTATTGCTATTCAATGAGCGTCCTCTTATTCCCATAAGTTAACATAGGGTATCAATGGAAACCAGGGCACCCGCAAGGGGATGCCCCTCCCATACATGAACTCACTTCCCAATACTCTCGTTGTATGGGAGGGGCATCCCCTTGCGGGTGCCCTTGCTCCACTCTCTTTTAGTGTACTATATATCACCAGCAGACTCTTTCACAACCAGTTCCGCACGCGGTAACGTCTTGTGCAAAGTATACATTACATCTGATACCGTTGCAGGCTCATGAAGATTGATCCAAAAGCGAATCGTCAAGGTAATCGTTTCGGGCGTGTAGCTGCTGATGAAAAGTGCTGGCTCAGGTTTCGCCGCCACATGTTTGAGTTCTTGAATCGCACTCAGTATCTGGTTCGATGTTTCATCCTTAATATACTCTTCTTGTGGAAGTGTTGCGGTAAGCGTAGCACGTCTCTCGCCATAGTAGCTGTTATTGACGACGATACTCCCGAAGACAAGACTGTTGGGGATAGTCACTTCTTCACCGCTCACGAGACGCAGCTTGGTAGCGCGAAGCTGGATGTCTTGCACCTCTCCGATGTAGCTTGTTGTTGTAAACGTGCTAATCTGATCACCAATGCGGAAAGGCCGCTCCGCCAGGATGTACACGCCTGCCACCAGGTCTTTCAAAATGTCCTGTAAGGATACACCGATGGCAACAGTCACGACACCGACAGCGGCAACAGGGAACGTGAGTGAGACATTCCAGATAGAAAGTATCCAGAAGAAGGTAAAGATGAGCACCATAAAGTAGAAGATGCGTCCGATAAGTGTACGGATATTGACATCAATACGATTTTCTCCCAGGTTATGGATGGTTAACCTTTGAAGTGTTCGTGCGACACCGATACCTAGTACGATAAGTAGTATGGTCCCAATCAGGTTGAGGAGTATATCTCTAAAGTGGATGCCTTCAAGACCGAATTGGAGCTTAAGAATCGTCCAGTAATAAAAGATGAGCGATGGTTGCCACACAAGGGGAATACCGAAGGCCGCTATAATAAGTGGTAACAGTGTGATAAGAACACCGAAAGTTTGTATGATCCAATTATCGAGAATCGTCTTTTTAAGTCGGCGTACCAGTATGCGACGAAGCGTAAGACCAACCCCAAGCGCGACAGCGAGAGTTATTATTGTTAGTATAATGCTTAATGCAATCGTCATCGTTTCGGTCATCCATGCAGCAGAATTTGTAGCGAAAATCATCAGGTAAGAAAAATCTCAACAATCTACGTGATTTATATTGCGAGCATTATAACATAACTCCTGTCAATGTCCTATTTACAGTTCACAGAGGCTATCGTTAGTGCTTTGAATTGAATCGAGTTTGTGGGTAAGTATTTTTGGATGTAAAGAGTTGTTGGCGCATCAACCGGTAATACCTGTGTGCCTGAAGATACAACTATTTCTTTGGCAACGTAGACGATTTTTGGTTGTAGTCGCACGCATTCACGTGCTATAGAGCTTTTTAGAGATGCGTTATGCGCTATGCTGAAAATAAGTGGCACGAGGAGCAACAGACATAGAAGTAATACACGTTGTGTTGAGGAACGTACCTGTTGCCAGGGTCTTTTTGTAAAAAAAGTATAAGCAATCATACGGATAGCTGCGAATTTGCTGTCTACGTCTATTGGATCAAGATCGGTGATCTCGACTTCAAGTTCGTTAATGGTCTCATCGTTTTCTATATTGTCCAAAGTGTACCTCTTAGCTCTACTGTACCGATGACCTTCGACAAACAAATTCTATAAAATTCTCGGTAGGGGCAGCAATTCATTGCGCCTAAAGATGGGCTGGGAGGGGTTCGCGCTATCACGAGATGCGTTTTGGTGACGATTGCCCCGCCACCCCCATCTTTGGGCGCAATGAATTGTCGCCCCTACCGTTTATGCGTTACCTATTTGATAATCATATTCATCAGACGTTATATCGCGTTTATTATTTCATGTTCATTCATAAGATAGTGAAAATTTGCTGTTTTGTAAAGATATAACAACGTCTTGATAGTGTTCGACCAACTCTTTTGCGCTAACCAATTCACCCTGCTCAATTAAACCACAACTTGCCGCAAGCTCGCTTATAACCTGTTCGGGTGTTATTCCTCTCGCTCGTAAAGGGTCGAGGCCCATGCTCTGTGTTCTTTTTGAAAGTCTTTTTCCCTCTTCATCAATAAGAAGGGGTACATGAGAGAATGTGGGAAAGGGGAAACCGAGTGCTTCATAGAGCAGAATTTGTCGTGCTGTAGAGTGCAAGAGGTCGTTGCCACGTACAACTTGAGAAATGTGCATGAGAGCGTCATCGACGACGACAGCGAATTGATAGGCGAAGATGCCATCTGAACGACAAATAATAAAATCACCAATCGCTTGTTGAACATGTTGCGTCATTGGACCCACAACACCGTCTGTGAAGGTGACAACGTGGCTATCCTCAACATGAAAACGCAATGAGGGACGACGGCCACTTGCTTCATAGGCTTCGCGTTGTGCCTCTGTTAAATTTCTACATGTGCCTGGATAGCGCAATTTCTCCTCGGCTCCCTGTTGAGGCGCACTTGCAGCGTGAGCAACTTCGGCACGACTACAATAGCATGGATATATCAGTCCTGCATCTTGTAATTGTCGTAAGTAGTGTTGGTAGATATCCAGTCGTTGACTTTGCGTATAGGGAGTATAGGGACCACCACAATCTGGTCCTTCATCCCAATCGAGGCCGAGCCAGTGCAGGTCGTCGAGCATCTGCTGCATAACACCTGGACGCACACGAGGACGGTCCAGGTCTTCAATGCGTAACACGAACTGTCCGCGTTGTGTGCGTGTAAAAAGCCATGCAAGCAGAGCGGTACGCAGATTGCCCATGTGTAGTGTTCCTGTGGGGCTGGGCGCGTACCGTCTACGAACAAGTGTTGGTGTTAAATCAGGCATCGCTCCGACCATCGACATGGAGTATCTTTTCGTCCTTCTTCCGTAGGTGTCACGCCAAATTGTGCAAGCAGTGTTGTGAGCACACATAATGGGAGACCAACGACATTGAGAAAGCAACCGTTGATGCGTTCGGTTGGTTGAAAGTCTGGATGCTGAATGCCATAGGCTCCTGCTTTATCCATCGGATCACCGGTAGCGATATACGCATCTATCTCATCTTCACTGTAGGGGCGCATCAGTACGGGCGTGGTACAACTTGCGCTCGATAGTTGGAGTTTACCACTTACCATTGCACATGCTACTACGCCTGTGATAACGGAATGCCAGCGCCCACGTAAGGAGAGGAGGAGTTCACGGGCATGGGCAGTGTCACGCGGCTTCCCAAGTATCTGGTTATCAAGTAACACGGTTGTATCAGCCGCAATAATCAGTCGATTAGCCGCCTCGGTCAGTGTCAATGCACCTGTTGCTTTATGTTCTGCCGTCCATTTTGCCGTTTCTTCTGGTGGTCCGTCATAGGTAGCCTGAACCGCGTCTTCGTCAATGGGTGAGACGCCAACGGTATAAGGTAAGCCAAGTGAGGCGATGAGTTGACGACGACGTGGCGAAGCCGAGGCGAGCAATAGTGGTAAAAGTAGGGTCATATACGCTCCAAAACCGTTACACACTCGATATGAGCCGTTTGGGGAAACATATCAAGCGGCTGAATAGAGCGTAAGCGATAGGTAGGGTGGACATGGCACAGAATATTCAGGTCGCGTGCCAGTGTCGATGGATCACACGAGACATAGACGATACTGGCGACGGGATGCTGAATCAGTGCATCAAGCACAACTTGCTGACAGCCCGCGCGTGGTGGATCAATTACCAGTCCGTCCAATCCAGCCGCGATAGCAGGTAAAACGTCTTCGACTTTGCCCTTGAGTATCTCGACATTCTCTACATCGCGCAGGTTCCACTGAGCATCCTTGATAGCACTCGCGGACTCCTCGATAGCAATGACCTTGCCAACATGTCGTGCTAAGAGAAGCGCGAATGTGCCCACGCCACAGTACGCATCGACCACCGTCAGCTTTTTTGCCTGCTCGTGTGCATGTTCGCGCAGAGACAACAAGCCTTGTAAGACCATCTCTGCCATCTTTTCTGCCTGTGCAGTGTTTGTTTGGAAGAATGAACTAGGTCGAATGCGAAATATTTCACCGCCGAGTATCTCTTCCATTGTCTCCGTATGGAGGTCAAGTCCCTTTTGCGCGAGTTCCTGAGCAACATCCTCTGGTTGCGTGGGCTGAATGAGCATTTGCTCGCTTGCCGTTCCACAACGGACGAGCACTTGCGGCTGTGGATTCACGTGCTGACTTAACACACCTAATGCCTCGTTGATCTGTTTATATGCGATGGGACAATCGACAAGCGGTAGAACGCGATGCGTACCACGGGCAGTGAGTCCTGGTTGTCCAGCGCGGTTGACAGAGAAGCGCATATGATTTCGGTAGTGCCAGGGAACATCGCATGGAACGGTTGCCAGGAGTGGTGGATTCTCGAAGCTCCCGATATCGCGCAACAGGTGCTGCACAACACTGCGTTTCCACTCTAATTGTGCTGCATATTGCATGTGTTGTAATTGACATCCACCGCATGTACCAAAAACGGGGCATGGAGCCTGCACACGTAGGGGGGATGCCGAATGTATTTCGGTGATCCAGACACGCGGAGGACGCTGCTTCCAACGTCGGCTCCGTCGCCCTGGGCGCGGCATCAGAGGAGCTTCAACCGCGATGGTGACGGATTCCCCTGGTAAGCCAGCAGGGACATGAAGCGTTTGAGCATGTTGCTCGCCTGCTTCATCCTGCTCGACGATTTCCGCCAGTGCATCGCCTTCGCGCGTCAAGGCTCCAAGTGTAACCGTGTGGTAAGTGATACGACGTTCTTGCTGTTCTATCATCGTTTCTTTTTTGACTTATCTGATTTTGCGTTAGAAGAGCGTTGCTGCTGTTGCAATTGTAACTTCTGCAAGTCGATGACCTGACGCACAACATAGACGATTTCCATTTCGGGATCAATCTCTTCTGCCTCTTCGATAAGCTCTTCAGCTTTCCCTAGATCGCCAGCATTGATATACAGCATCGCTAGGGCTGCCTTAATGTCTGCCGCCAAAGGATTGGTGTCTATGCCGCGTTCCAAGACTTGTATGGCCGCTGCGTCGTTGTTTTGATCTATGTAGAGCGTGGCAAGTTCGGCATAAGCATCTGATGTCGCTGGATCAACTTCGATACTTTTGAGAAAGCTTTTTTCTGCCGCTTCTTTTTGTTCAAGCGAAAGTTGTATATTGCCTATGCTATTCCATACGCCAGGGATATCCGTTGCCAGATCTGCTGCGTGCTGATACAGTGCCAACGCCTCTTCTGGTTTCTCTTCGAGTTGTGCAAGCTGTGCTCTACCCAACATAACGGCAGCTCTCTGGTTAGGATTTTCGGCTAACTCTTCTGCTTGCTCGAAAAGAGCTTTTGCCTCATCAATCTGTTTGTTCTGTCCTACGTATAGGTCCGCTAAGAGAATGTAGTTGGAGAAGGCATTGTCTATCGCGATAGCATCTTTGAATGCTTTTTCCGCTAACGGGAAGTAGCGGCTGGTGAACTCTGCCGGAACCGCATCTTCATCCTCTTCCAACTCTTCCTCTAGCTCCAGGTGAGCTACGGTATCTTCAGTGGCTAACGCAGCATATTCTGTACCAAGTGAGCGTAGAATGTCAGCCCGCTCTTCGGGTAAATGTTCTGCGGCGAGTGTGAGGTAGGCTATGGCGCGTTCAGTCTCACCTATGACCGTTGCCTGTTTTGCTGCCAACTCATACGTTGCATTCTCTTCTGGTGTACTTGCAATCAATGCATCGCAATAATGTAGTGCTTGCTTTGTGAACCATCTTACCTCGTCGATATCGACTTCCAGTTCCTCCTCGTCCTCTACCTCATCTTCGCTCTCGTCGTCTTCATCTATATCACTATCATTCTCCTCGTCGTCACTGTCGTCGCTCTCATCGCTTTCTACCTCGTCCTCTATCAATGCTTCCGACATGGCTTGGATTTCTTCAGCGATTTCTTCCAAGCGATCTTTAGCATCTTCTGGAGTGAGCTGTAGTGCTTCCGCGCCCTTATCACGTATGCTCTGAATACGTAATTCGTCGTCTTCCGTGACGAACGTATAGCTGACCCAGAACCAGTGTCGCCCTGTTGCTGGTAAGGTCATAGTTGCGGTTGGTAGTTCTGGAATACTGCTACCGCTAGGAACATTCTTCATCTCAAGTGACCAGAAGGCGTCTAACTCTTCTGTCCCATCATCGAGGCCATCCGGCAAGTCTTCAATATCGACATCGAGTGTATAGCCAACATCGACTTTTACAGATGCTGGTTCGGCCTCTGTTGCCCAAGCCTCGCGTCGTGCAGACCATTCTTCGCTTGTCAGTCCTTCTCTGAGGGGACTATTCGTTGCGAGTAGATCATAGGCAATTTCAAAATCTCTTTGTCCCCAATACTTGAGAAAGCGTTCAATGACGTTTTCGCCATCCAGCGTTTCCTCGTCATAGTCCTCGTCGTCCTCAAGCGAACTGAAGGGATCAATGCCGCTAATGATGTCAGATAGCGACATAACTGAAGGAATTGTCCATTCAGGATAGGTATTAGACGACTCCAACTGAATGAGCGAGCGTCGTGCTTCCTTGCGAACTTCCTTAACAGGTGCGTATGTATTTACGGCGAACACGATATCAGCAGCAGGAATGGTATGCTCTTTGGCAAGTGCTTTGAGGAGTCCTATCTGTGCCGCGTCTGACATATCAAAGATAGGAGACAAGACATCTCCTATCTGCTCTTCATTTCGGCTACTCGCAAGACTTTTAGCGATCTGGTTGTATTGTGCCAGAATGTCCTGTATCTGCTCGTCCTCTTGAGGCGTTCTCTCTGGGTGATTACCCTTGTTGTTCTTTGCCACAATATTCTCTTTCTGTTATGAGGAGCGTCTGCTCACCTCTTTAGCGTTTCTTTGTTTTCTCATTCATATGTGTACGCACGGCCTGGACGATCTCTAACGATGAGTCAAGCGACTCGGCCCGTTGTAGTTCTCGTTGTGCGTTGCGCATCTCGCCTAGCTCAGATAAGACTGATGCGTACAGGGCATGAAGATGGGCTGACTCTGGATTGGCCTGTACGCCCTGCGAGACAATGACTCGTGCTAGTTCCTGATCGGGACGATTCATATAAATCGCGGTCAACTCAGAATATGGGCGAATATCCGTTGGCTCAATCTCTATGGCGCGTTTGTACGCTTGCTCAGCCTCCGCAAAATTGCCGAGTAGACGGTTCGCAAAGCCGAAGCTAAACCAGATACCGGGGTAGTTGGGGTCAATCTCTATGACGCGTTGATAGTGAGGAATAGCTTCAGCCAAACGTTCACGGCGCATCTCAATATTGCCCAGGCCACCCTCAATAGCTTTCTCTTCATCAGGTGTCACAACCATAGTTTTTGCCGTAAGTAACTCTGCCTCTGCTTCGTCGTGACGCTGCATACCAAGATAGAGTTCGCCGAGCAGCATATGACCAGCCGCCGTATTCTGTGTTTCAACTGCCTCTTGTAACGTTGCTTCGGCGCGTGTTAGAAACAGCGTTTCGCGTTCAGTCATGCCCTGATCTGCATAGTTGTAGGCAAGGCCGACAAAGGTTGCGCCGAGGCGTCGGAGCAACTCGCCCTTGTTCTCTGAAAAGCGTTGCACCATGCGTTCAAGATACACGATGATGCGTTCTGGATTGCCTGCAAAAACAGCACGTCCATAGGCTTCTTCGTTGATCTGTCGATCTAAAGGTAGCTTCACAATAAGTGCATCGTAGAAATGTAACAGTTGTGTGACGCGCCATGTCAGCTCTTGCAGAGTGGCATTGACATCTTCCTCACGCTGCTTCAATTTGGCGTCAATCGCGTCTTCGTACTCTTGAATGCGCTTTTGTAGTTCCGAAATTGAGAGACCCTGAATGTTCGCGCCCTCATCGGTGCTCTGTTGAATACGCCAACCAGCAGATGTACGTTCAACTGTATAGTTTGTCCAGAACCAGTGTCTGTTCGTCTCTTTATTGATCGCGGTCCCCATTGGTAACTCGCGTAGTGTGCCACCAAGTGGAGTGTCAAGAAGCTCAACAGACCAGCCAAGCTCAACATCTTTGCGTGATGGAGTACGACTGACGGTTGATGTGGGCAACCAGAGCGCGCTTTGGCTACGTTCTTGCTCATGCACAAAGCCAAGTTCTATTCGTGCGGGGTGAGCTTCGTCGTACCATGCACGGTGTCGCTCGATCCACTCATCGCGTGTAAGGCTATTGCGAATCTTGCTCCCCTCGGTAAGCAAATCGTAGGCTAGGCTATAGTCACCAAGTGACCATGCACCTATAAAGTTGACAATAACTTCCTGGTCTTCTAGTTCTGGATTGATAAATGTTTGGCCTTTGTCCTCACCGATATCGGTGGCCTGAAAGATAAGTTGATTGATGGTTGGAAGACGATTACGGTAGTCCGAATTCGGCTCGACCTTACGCCATGTATTGATAGCGAGTGCCTCTTCGATCAGGCGTTTTCCTTCCGCGAGTGTGCAATCGACCACGATAACGTCGGGCATTCTCGCACGCATACTCGTGATGCGTTGTTCGACTGCACGCTTGCTCACGGTATCGACAAAGGCATCTTTGACGCCCTCTTGCCAGAAATCGAGCAAGAAGCCGACAATGCGTACTTCACTATAGTCGTATCCCTGTTCCCAGAACAGCAATAATTGTACCTCACCTTGTTCACGCGATTGCGTGACGGAGCCTTTCCAAAAGCGTGGTGCGTGAGACACGTTAAGTTGAATCGCTGATGCTTGTGCGATAGGTGGTGTCCACTGCGCATAAATCTTTGCGGCATCAAGGCGCAGGAGTGAACGTCGTGCCTCTTTGCGTACCTCTTTGTTAGGACTAAATGCGTTGAGTGCTGTCAATATATCGGCTGCATCTATCGTTTGTACCTTGACCAGTGCTTTGAGTAGTGCCATTTGCACCTCTTCTGAAAGGGACGTGATAGTACTCAGCGCGGCTTCTGCCTGCGCTGGTGTGGTGGTGCTGCGTATCTGTTGTGCAAGCTCCTGGTGATGCTCAAGTATGTTTTGTAACTGTATATTTTCTTCGTCTGAAATGGTTGTATTGGATTCTTCTTTTCGTGCCATAATTTCTGTTATTTCTCCTCGCGTTGTTCACGCAACGTCTACGATTGTACCACGAAGCGTCTCAAGAGTCGAGAAGTATCTTGCACAAAAATGTCTGCCAGCGATATATCGCTGGCAGACATTTTTGTGCAAGTCGAGGTACCTACATTGCTGCTTGCACACTTATAGGAGTTATAGCATCGACAGGCTGTACTTGCTCTTGTGCAGCTTCTGATGTAATTTCCCTAGCTTTTCTAAGTGTGAAGTTTGTTTTCGCCACCATCAGAATGTAGAGTGGGAAGGCCGCACAGTAGAAGTATGATGGTAAACTGCGCCACGCGAAAAAGAGCGGCACAACAGCGAGCAGCATCGCCGCCTCTGGATGCTTACGACAAATGCGCCAGTACCAGACCAGCGTACCAAGCATTGCAATTGCTTCAAGAATACTGTAGATGTGCTGTGGCAGATAAGGCATCAAGTGCGTTACGCTCAGACCAACGATACCTACACCCATCGGAAACATCAAAGGATCGAGTGGTGCGAGGATACCAGCCATCCACGCTTGCGGGTTCCATAGAATAAATGGCAAGTTACAGACGAGAAAGACGCTCCCTGCAATTGTCAGGCGATACAGCGTTTCCTTGAGACCGTGTTGACGGAACAAAAGGACGGCATAGAATGGCAAAAAGAACCATGCAGTTTGTTTCGTTGCCAATGCTAGTCCTAAGACGAGCGCAGAACTCCAACGACGTTCACGTAAGAACCAGGCCAGTATAACCAGCAACATGCTAAATACGTCGAGATTGCCACCAACGGTAGAGGTCCACATCGGTACGTTTGCTAGCGCGAGGAGCAGAACCCACGGACGCAACTCACGCCGAGCGAGTTTCCAGCCAATCGCAACGAGTGCTAGATAACTTAATAGGTAGAATGGCAACACGTTGTAGTCTTTAAACAAGACGAATGGCACGAGTGTAAGAAAAGAGAGTGGTGGATAGCTAACCTTTGCCTCAAATTCAGGCATACTTTTTGCCCGCAGATCAGTGTCAAGCACAGATTGCAGGTCGCTCATAGATGGATAATCAATACGATTTTTGAATTGTCCAGTACGCAGGGGCGTCGTCCAGTCTGGTTGAATTGGAAAACGTCGTGCCAGATCAATCATATTAGAATCGGTATATGGGTTGTGCCCCTCTATTAGTAGAATAGCTGCATTTGTGTCAAGCGAGGTACCATCATTGGAAAATTGTGGTGGTAGAAAGCTTATCCATATGCTACGTCCCAACTCGATGCCGCCTGCTATGGTAACAAGAAGTGTTACAACGAGTAAGATACGCTGTAAGCGTGTCGGATGTTTTCGTGTATACAGTGCTTGTTTGCGTGCTGGACGGAACGCCATCCAAATAGCATAAAAACTTCCCAGGATAAGTATCAGGGGAATGAGTGAACCAAAAGGCTGTATGTATGGAAAGTACAAGTTGTGATCTATTTCGTTGATTGCTTGTAAGACCAGTGCGAGGCCAATCCAGGTGGCGCGACGTTGTAACTCTACGACGAGACGATTATCAGGCGACACATCTTCAGTGAAGAAGTATCGCATCCACCTATATGACGGCCAATCCTGATGCAACGCTTTTGGTCGAGTCTTCTGTATGGGGACAGATCGCTGTTCCATTATGTGCATATTCGCGCGTCATGCTTGAGTTTGTACGCGCTCTACCTCCCGTCGAAGTACCGAGAATGTTCTGCGAAGTAAGCTGACAAGGGGTTTTCTCGGTCCACATCTTACAACGAAGCGGAGAAGAATTGCGTCACAAATTGAGGGGGTTTACTTGCGTTACAATGTCAAACGGAAGTACAGTTCGCGGTGTTGTAGCTCGAAACCAAGTGCTTCATACAGGCGAATTGCTGACATGTTGTGCTCCCATGTATGCAGGTCGAGTGCTTTCAGATGATATTCTGTTTGTGCGAATGTGATAATGTATTGCATTAATTGACGAGCAATGCCTTGTTTACGATAGGTGGGATCGACGACGACACGCTTTATGTAGCCAACGGCATAGAATGTCTCTTGCGCGGGCAGCATAAGCTCTGCTTTCGCAACAACAACATCAAGCTTTTCGCCAAGAAAAATAACGGTTCGTTCATGTGTGGAAGGATCAACCGAGCCAAAGTACTTCTCCATATCACGGTGAATATCGCGCGTAGGAGAAGCACTAAGAGCGTCAAGGCGTTCAACGTGAGGAAGATCTGCTGAGGTTGCGATACGTACCGTCAAGGGCGTCATTAATGGCTCGTTCAACATAAAGATGTCCTGGCATAACACACTACAGAAGCTTTTACGGTTCTCTTCGACGTGGCAACATGAGCAATGAGACAAGCGCGTAGCCTGCACATGCGAGCAAAAGAAGGGCATAAACGATATTTTCGCCATCACCTGATGGTGTATGTAGTGTTGAGATACCATACCAGAGGAGTGAAATCCCCCACCACAAAAAGCCAGCGAAAACGATAAAGAGCAAAACAGTGCTCATGAGTTTCTTGTTCAT
>CAXUIS010000034.1:25997-27886 GCA_964250915.1 uncultured Ktedonobacteraceae bacterium
CCCTATATATTTTCACTCCTATTATAGCACAAGTGCGGTATACACGGCATCATGTACGGCGGCACGAAACCTGCCCCAATCGCTCCAATTGCCTCCAATTTCGCGGCTCGGTTCATGGTTGATATGCCTTAGCGTGTTCGCCAGTTGCGGCAAATCCTCGACTGAGACCTCGCGGAACGCTTCCACGCGTTCGCTTTCGTCTAATGCCCCTAATGTACCGCTCACTTCATTCAGCAGAAAGGCGAAGGTGTAAAAGACAGGCGTTTTGTCGTCTCCATTGCGATAGTATGCAAGTGCTGCTAAAAAACGATTGATGCTGACTTTCAGCCCTGTTTCCTCGTGTGTTTCACGAAGTAGTGCATCATAGACACGCTCACCATAATTAATGCCACCTGTGAGCAGTCGATAAGCATCCTTGGGATAAAAGGTTTTGATTGCTGTAATCAAACGTCCATTGCGACGACGTATAACCATACATACTTCGCCGTAGCGGTCGGTTGCGTTTAATGGATCGAACATTGAGCTGATGCCGAGGTCGATAGTCCGAACGAGTGGTGCGCCATAGGTAATAGCAAGCTGTGCAAGTTCGTCTTGTATCTCCTGCGAAAGCGAAGGAAACATAGTGAGCGTGTCTCCATATTCTTAATTTTTATTTTTGAAGTAGGCGTTGTGCAACGTGTATCCCGTCTTCGAGAGCAAGGTGCGCGCGTCCACCAACGAAAGCATCGCCACAGAAGGCAAGGCCAAGTGGTAGAGTGATTGCGAGCAGCGCATCCGCATCAGCTTTTTCCGATGGCAAGGCATAACGCCAATATTGTACATCGGTAAACACTGGTGCTGTGAGTTGCTCGTTTACAAGTGTCGAAACAAGTTGAGCAACATGCTGGAAAAGGATTGCTTGTGCTGTCTCGCGATGTTCTTTACTATAAGAGGGAGCCATTTGCGCGATGAGAAGACCTGTACCCTCCGGTGCGCGTTCCCGTGCCTTTTCGTGTTCCCAGGCCAACCATGAGATTGGATGTCCTTTATCTGTGTTTACAAGTGCATAGTAAGGGCGTGCTTTGGGTGTTGGCTTATATCCAAGCATAACGGAGATGAGCGGATTATACTTCGCTTTTCCTAGTTGTTCGCTAATGGCTTTGCCTTGCTCACCTGCAAACTGCGTTCTTTTTATCAAATCGAGAGCTTGTGTTGCTGGAATCGTGATGAGCAGTTGATCGAAATGCTCTTCTAATAAGTCGTTCGTTTCGCCGAAGAGAGACCAACCTGCATCTGTCTGTTGCACGCGCCCGACATGCGTTTCCACGCGAACGTCTAGTCCTTCTGCCATGCGTTTGGAGAACGAGGTAAAGCCGCTGCGATATGACCATTTTGGGTCGGCGTTCTGTTTCGGGTCGCCTTCCTGAATGTGTCCTTTGCCGTCGAAAATCCACACTGGTTTTGCGATATCGAGCAGATCGGGCGTTGGGAAGCGTTTTGTAATCCATTCAGTACTTAGCTTGCTGCCACCTTTGAAGTATTGTGCACCGTGATCGTAGATAAAGTCATCGCGTTTACGTGTCGCGGTGCGTCCACCAACACCACGACTCTTTTCAAAGAGCGTAACGGTATGGCCCGCATCTTGTAGCGTGTGGGCGGCAGCGAGACCGCTCAAGCCCGCGCCGATAATGGCAACGGTAGTCATGTAATTCTCCCTTGCGTTGGGTGTTTGATGAATTTCGACAATCAAATACGATAACGTAGAACGGTAGGGGCAGCAATTCATTGCGCCCAAAGATGGGTGGGGAGGGGGTCCGCGTTGCCACGAGTTTCGTTATGGGGACGTTTGCCCCACCACCCCATACGCATCAAGTTAAGAACTCATCCACAGCCTTTAGCCCGTTTTGACC
>CAXUIS010000035.1:0-7994 GCA_964250915.1 uncultured Ktedonobacteraceae bacterium
CGTGTTTGCTCGTGGCTAAGAGAATTTCCATGATGAAGCATGACGGCAAGAATACTACATGTATTCTTGCCGTCATGCTTCATCGTGGAAAAATTGTTGAAGTGCAAGAGGAAAGTTCTGCGTCACCATGCAACGAGACGATTTATTAGGTACAACATTAGGTAACTATCGTATTCTTGCACCTCTTGGTCAAGGCGGTATGGCTCGCGTCTACCGAGCATATCAGGAAAGTCTTGATCGTGAAGTCGCGGTAAAAGTGCTGCCTCCGTGGTATGCCGCAGACCGTAACTTTGTTGAGCGTTTCAACCTTGAAGCAAAGCTCGTCGCGCGTCTCTCCCACCCCAATATCGTCACTGTTCATGATGCAAGTGAACAGAATGGACATCTTTACATTGTGATGCAGCTCGTAGATGGGGGTACACTCAAACATCGCTTAGATCAGCTTCATGTACAAGGCTATACAATGGATGCGATAGAGGCAGTTCCTGTCTTTGTACAACTTGCCAATGCATTAAACTATGCACATGAACAAGGAGTTGTTCACCGTGATGTAAAGCCAGTGAACGTTCTAATGGATCGCTCTGGACGCCCAATTCTTTCAGACTTTGGCATCGCAAAGGTACTAGCGAGTACAAAAGACTCTTTAACTCGCCCTGGTGCAGGTGTTGGCACGCCTGAATATATGTCACCAGAGCAATGCTTAGGAGGCGCGGTTGATGGGCGAGCGGACATTTATGCGCTAGGCGCGATGCTGTTCGAGGTGCTAACAGGTCAAACACCATTTCTTGGAGAGAACTATCCTGCACTCGCACATAGTCACATTTATGAAACTCCTCCACGACCCACAATACTTAATCCGGCAATTTCACCTATGTTGGAACAGATTATTCTCACAGCACTCATGAAGAATCCTGTGCAGCGCTACCAATATGCAAGTGATATGGCAGAAGCACTTGAACTCACACAACCTCGGCTTTCTACCGGGCATCATGTAGCCGTATATACACAGCCATTTACAATACCTGTTACACCACTTAATGGAGGCAATACACTACCCGAACATCCAGCAGTGCCACAATCTGGCATTACTGTACCCTATCAAACGGGGATGTATACATGCCCCAACTGTCGTCAGTTTAATAAAGCACAAATGCGGTTTTGCACAAAATGTGGCTTCCCACTGAATCAGTGCACTACATGTGGAGGGCAAAATCCAGCAAACAATCGCTTCTGTACACGATGCGGAAACGCACTCATCAGGAATTAACAAACTCATCTTCATTTGCTGCGGAAAGACGTTCCAGCATTTTCCTCTGGTCGTCAATACGTTTTCGCTGACGAAGTAGACGTTGCTCTGCTGTCAACGAGAGCATCTGACGAACACGTTCTACCACTTTCATTGGTTGCGTGGGTTTCGTGATGTACTCGACAGCCCCTTCTTCAAAGCCTCGTATTTGATCAGAAAAATGCACAAGCGCGGTCAAAATGATAACAGGCAACGTTGAATATTGCTGTACCTCATGAAGCCACTGAAGCACATCCCATCCTGATACACCTGGCATCATGAGGTCTAAAACGAGCAAATGAGGCTGATATTGTGGAATTATCTTAATCGCTTCTTCCCCACTCGCCACATCAAGAACTTCATATCCAGAGTGCCGCAAGAAAAAGCAGAGTACCTGACGAATGTCTGCTTCATCCTCAACAACAAGAATTTTGTGATTTTTTACAACTGCTTGCATAGATAGCACCTACCTCTACATCAAAATTACCGGGTAGTATTTTTAGATAGCTGAGCGACTACGCCGTTTCAATGGGAAACGCACTTCTGCAATTGTATGTTCTACAGAAGTATTCTTCTCAGCAATCGGCTCTTGAAGATGCTCGCGTCGTAGCGAAAATTCTCCGTCGAGGTCCCCGATAAGATGCTTGATAAGCGAAAGACCCAGGCCCTCGAAGTTTCCTCCTTCCGTAGTATCCTCGAGAGGAAGTTCAAAGTTGGGGCCACTTCCTGTATCAGCTACCTGCACAATGACAACACCATCCTCTTCACGTCCTGTGATAGTAATAGTACCCTCTGTCTGATCTGCCATTCCATGCTTAAGCGCGTTGGAAACCATCTCGTTCAGCACCAAAGCCAAAATAGTTACAGCACGAGAGGGGATAACTACAGCACTCGGTTCAACATCGAATACGATATGTTTATCTGGTGGGCGCAAATTGGCATTAGCAACACCAACAATCTTGCGTGCAATATCGTCGATCCGCGCCTCGCTCACATCCTCATGCGCCAATAAGTCGTGTGTCTCCGCAAGCCCCTGCACGCGATTCACGCTTTCCGCAAGTGTGTTGCTCACTTCAACCGATTTTGACCGTCTGCGCTGTAGCGAGAGAATACCAGCAACAGTGGCAAGATTGTTTTTGACCCGATGATGCAGTTCTCGTAAAAGTGCTGATTTCAACTCAAGTCCACGACGTGTCTCTTCGTAAAGTCGGGCATTGTCAATAGCGATAGCGGCTTCGTTAGCAAAGGTAATGACGAGTTGCATCTGCTCAGGACTAAGCATGTGGCGATGGCTACTATAGATGCAGATGCATCCAAGAATTTTCTGCTTTACTTGTAATGGGACACACAACACGGCATGTATTTCTGCTGAGACAAAAGGGTCGCTGTGCAGGATACAATGCTCATCCGCATGAAAACAATCAACCGCCATACTTGGTCTACCAGTTTGGACAGAGCGTCCGGCGCAACATTGACCCAGGTTTATCTGCATACGACGAGCTAATGCATCATTTAAGCCATAATGTGCCAGGACGTGTAGTGTTTGCGTGTCGGAATCAAGCGAGAAAATGCAGGAGCGTTCAGCACCCGAAAGATGTACCGCCTGCGTCGTGATAATTTGCAAGACCTCATCAAGGTTGAGCGTTGAAGCGATAATTGATGAGACGCGATGTATGGTTGCTAACTCATGCACCTTACGACGCAATTGCTCATCAGTTTGTTCATAAAGACGGCCATTCTCGATATTAATTGCAACAATACCCGCGACAACTTCAACAAAACTCATCTCTTCACGCGTGAAATCGCGTGCGGCTGTTGACTGCACACTGATAACACCGATCAGCCGTTCAGAATTACCAAAGAAGATAATTGGGAGTGTCATCAGTCCATGATAATTATCGCTATACGCATTTGCCTCATTTGCAAAGTTAGGGTTTGCATGAGCATCATGTTCAAGCAAAGGTCGTCCCTTGTCGGCAACCCATCCACTATAGCCTTCACCGAGACGCAGCGTAAAGTGCATACCACCAAGTGGTCGTGGACCATTGGTAGCACGTAGCGTTAGCATACGTTGCAGATCATCGTAAAAGAAGATGGAGCAAAGATCAACATGCAGTTCTTCAGCAACCACCTGCGCTGTGACATCGAGCGTTTGGTCCAAGTCCATTGAGGAATTGCTAAATCCGTTAATACGCTGTAGTGCCAGGAGACGATATTCTAACTGCTGAGAAGCCTGCGCCCGCTCCAAGGAGAAGCGATCAGACACAATTTGATAGCCAGTCGTCAGTGCAAGTATACTCTCGGATTGTAATGCATAGAGGCGTTTTGTGGCTTCTAACAGAAGAGGAAGGTTTTCAGCAAAAAGAGCTTGCAGCTCGTTTGCCAGCGCATCAACGTAGCGTTGAAAGCCACTTAGACGGACATCGAGTTTCCCACCTTGCTCCGCAAGCCAACGGCCTGATTGCTCAAGACGTGTTGCTAGTAAAGAACTGCTTGCCAGCTCGTCACCAATTAAGGCATTAAGGAGCAATGAAGCATCACTTCCCTCTTCCGGGCCATAACTCGTGCCAGAGGCTTGTTGAAGACATACCTGCAGACGTGCAACGTGCTGCGACAGCATCTGCTCTACTTTGGTGCTCTGCGTCACTTCCTACTTCCTCTTCCACTATAGCATGGTTCCATTACCATACATATTTCTATTTTTGTATTGTAAGTGTGCCACGTTGTGGTGTCAAGAGGTAGCCACGCTATCTCCCAAAGAAGGCCAAGGCACCCGCAAGGGAGTGCCCTTATCCTCATCACATTCATCGAATATCCAAGTAATTCGCGTAAAGGGGGACGAATTTCCTATAGAAATGACGTTTCTTTACTATTCAATACATGACTCGTCGTAGCTATTAGGGGAACGAATAAAGCTAAATAGATTTAAGTAGCACACATAGGGGATGTTTGTGATGAGATGCTCACGTTGTGATATGCCACTCTCGCCCGCAAAAACAAGCTGTCCACGCTGCGGCACTGCGGTCGCATCAGGCAGCTTCAAGGAACAAGGAGAACGGCCATTTGCGTTTGTGCAGGCTTCAGCCTACCAGGGACAGCAGAATAATTCCAGTGTTATCGGGACAGCAGTTGATGTCGCTCCTGCACAATATAACTGGGTGCCACAAGCCAAAAGTGTGCAGGAAACACCATTTGCGACGGTACTACCTTCTCCACAAACTCCTTTGACATCTAGGCTGGAAGACGCTCAAGCAGCTACCCATATACAAGATGCTCAGCCATTCGCAATCCTATCTCCTTTACCTAAAGCAGGCAATCGCTCAGCAGGTATGGGTTTTGGTCTCGCTGGTCTCTGCACTGTTTTAGGCTGTCTACTTTTGCTCTTTGTCTATGTTATAGCACAAACACTACCACCGCCTGACGGTTCCTCATCTACCCGTTTGGCAAAGAGGTCTTCGGTGGTTGCACAAAACACACCGATGATAGACTTGAGTTCAACGGCAACAACACCTACAGTTTCACCAACAACAACGTATCCAGGACAACAATACATTGCGAACGCACAAACAGCGACTGCAATAAATGTTGTAACAGCACAACCAACGACTCCGACATCCACATTCACAGTTGGACAAAAAATATATATCACGTTTGATGTACACCCGAACGGTCATACAGGAGCGATTTGTCTTCTCTGGTTCATTAATGCAACACAATTCGCCAGTTATCCCTTTGCCCTTAACACAACCAGTACCACCTCGGCTTACTCATATGCAGCCACGAGAAATGCTGGCCCTGGCTATGTCGAGATTTACTGGGAGAATACGCCTTCCTGTGTAGACCCAAACAAAGTTCTTAGCGATCATATAGACTTTACCGTAACTGCTGCTTAACGTTTACTCTATTCGTGCTTATGGAGATACGTCTTTGAAATGTACGACATGCGGACATGCTCTTTCGTTCAAGGACATGATCCCTACAGGGTATCCTGAACAATGTTCAGCATGTTCAATAATGTTTCACGCTCTTGCGTAGTTAGTGGCAATAAAGGCATACGTGGTAAACCCCCATAGCCAGCGGTGAGTTCAAGAGCAGCCTTCAGTCCTGGCACACCATAGACCGTCGTCACACCATTATTGGCAGGAATGAGTCGCGCTTGCAGCGTGCGCGCCTCATGTAGTTGACCCGCCTCGAAGAGTGTTTGCACATTATGTACCTTCTGTGGAAAGACATTCGCCAGCGCGCTTACTGCTCCAGCCGCTCCTATAGAGAGGGCGGGCAATAGATAGCTAGCACTGCCAGCAAAGACTTTAAAGGTTTCAGGTACAGAGGTAACGATTTGCGCTAGTTTGGCGATATTGCCCGCGCTATCTTTGACACCAATGATATTCGCATGTTCAGCAAGTATACAAATGGTGCTAGCATCGAGATCAAGTCCGGCGGTGTTTGCTGGCATGTTGTATATCAAAATCGGTACGGGACTTGCATCAGCAACAGCGCGATAGTGTGCGATCAATGCCTGCGTGTTCATATTGCCTCTATAGTAAAAGGGGGGAAGGACGAGCGCGATATCAGCCCCATACTCAGCAGCAGCACGACAATTAGCGATGGTGCTTCGGGTTGATGAGTCACCACAACCAACAATAAGAGGCATAGCTTGTGATACATTTCCTATTTCCTCACGTGCAGCTTGAATGAGTCGCACGCGTTCGTCGTTCGTCAAATGAACGGCCTCACCATTGCTACCCATCAGCACGTAGCCTGCGATACCGCTATCAACCAACCTCTGTATATGACGTTGTAGAGTTGGAATATCGAGTTCATCATTTGTATCAAAGAAGGTGGGCAGTGGTGGGTAAATCCCGTTAGCTAAGTGTGAGTTCATATTGTGCTATCTCCCCTATTAAACGTTGTTGAGGATAGTATAGCATAGCATCCGTCTCGCTTACCGTAACACGTTTAGCGCGAGAACGCCGAGAATGATGATGGCACACAGAGTGACACCAATCCATATCATGCGCATCATCGCGTCACGCTTGGCCTGTCGTTGTCGCAAGTCTCCGACACGCGCATCCTCGGCAGGACACCAATGAGCCGTACCACAGTAGGGGCAGAGCGGGAACAACTCATAAGGGGGGCAAAGACCAGCTTGATTACCAGTCTTCCCATACGTGTGTAGCCCCACCTCATAACGTATTTGCTCGCTCTCGAACACAGCAGTACAGTGCACACAGCGCAGCAACAAATATTCCGTCCAGTCGCTAGCCTGGCACTTAGGACAGAAAAGCGGGAGCATACTACTTTGTACACCGTTCTGTGTAGGACGCCAGTGATTGTGGCAACGATGGCAGTAGTAGACATGTTCGTGTGTTTCTGGTGCAACACCACGCAACAAGCCCTCGTACTGTAAGATATGCGCTTCGTTAGGTGAAAGATCATAGGAGATGTCGATTAGATCAACATGCGTCGCGCGTTTATCTTGCAACACAGGAAAGTCATAGTGACGTTGACGGTCTCGACGTGCCGACGGCGAAACGTCCGAAGAAGCTTTTCTCGGAAAAGGTCGGGCTGCAAGTGATACATCAGCAACACTATTTGAAGATGCATGGATAGCACGGCCCGTACGATGTTGATCATAGTCTCTACGTGCATTTGGATCGTTTAGTGTCTGGTATGCTTGCAGCAAGACACGCATGCGTTCATGCGCATCATCACCTTTATACACGTCTGGATGATATTGTAATGCAAGCTTTTTGAATGCGGCTTTAATATCGCTCGTGGGAGCATCAACCGCAACACCGAGCAATGCGTAATAATCAGTAGTAGCGTCCAAGTATGTGTAGTCCAAAGTTACTAGCAGCACATAGCGTAGTAGAGTATCTATACTCACGTACTGTTTATTGCCTGAAAAATGTTGTTATCTATTTCATAGACGAACAAAAAGGAAAAAGGTTGTAATATGGAATATTCACGAGAATATCAGGTACTCTTAGAGGCATGTAAACAGGAAGGCTGTGCGTTATGTCGCCTATCTTACGAGAGTACCTACCGCTATCTCGATGCATGGAAATATGAACTTTTCACAGATGTCGATCTACAAAAAGGATTGCGTCGTTCACTGGGTTTCTGTCATACACATACCTGGCAACTGGTGCAAATGGGAGCCGCGCTTCAGATCGCACAGAACTATCGCTCTATCTTGTCCGATACGATGAGCCAGTTACAAGAAGCCGAAGGGACACTATCAGGTGGCCTCTTACGACGTTTCTTTGACACAAAGCAAGAACAGCAACACCTTCCCTGTCCAGCTTGCCGTCAACAAGAGGAGGCCGAGGTACATCTTGTACATACTCTACGCCATGCGATACTCGATAGGGTATTTTATACAACATTTACTCAGTCACGGGGTCTCTGCCTGCACCATCTTCACCTCGCCAGCGAACTCAAGATGTCCGACACTCCTGGCGACTGGCTTTCACAGTTGCGTAAAGGACAGATCGAGTGTCTACAACGACTCGATGTACAGCTTGCCGAAATGATACGCAAACATGATTATCGTTTTAAAAATGAGGAACGAGGTCCTGAAATGGTCTCCTGGCTACATGCTGCTGGTTTGGTAGCAGGTGAAGACATAAAATAGGATAGTGTGTTGAGTGGGGGGTTAAAAACGATGGGGGGTTTGGGGGGAGGGGGCCGAGCTCATGTTTTT
>CAXUIS010000035.1:8004-27566 GCA_964250915.1 uncultured Ktedonobacteraceae bacterium
TGGTGGTCGGCGCCCCCCCACCCGTTTTGGTTGTTCCCCGGCACTCAACACACTATCCTATTTTATTGTAACGCGCTCATCGCTACGGCATCATGGTCATCTACATACACAAAGTCGCGTGCCGAGACGCTAGCACCACGCGGTTGCACACGCCAGAAGTCGTGTTGCACCTGCTCCCATGAATTGAGGAGAGCAAGAGCGTGCTTACTGCGCGTCCTTTTTGCGTGAAGACTCACAACGATGCGGAGAGCCTCGCGCTCGCCTTCGTCGTCGATACGTTCAAGGTCTACCAAATCGTTGTTGTAACGACTAGGCAGGGCGTTTTCAGGATCGAAGACGTAGGCGACTCCTGATGACATGCCAGCACCAAAGTTTCGACCTGTCTCACCAAGTACAACCACCATACCGCCAGTCATGTACTCGCAGGCATGATCTCCAACACCCTCGACAACCGCAAGTGCTCCACTGTTACGCACAGCAAAACGCTCACCTGCCCGTCCAGCCGCGAACAGTTGTCCACCCGTTGCACCATACAAGACGGTATTGCCCAGGATAGTGTTCTTGTGTGTCTCGAAGGTCGTGCTACTTGAAGGTGCGATAATAATTTGTCCTCCGGTCATGCTCTTACCAACGTAATCGTTCGCCTCTCCATTGAGGATAAGGCGCATGCCGGGCACGTTGAACGCTCCAAAGCTTTGTCCAGCCGATCCCTGGAATGTACAGGTAATACTCACTCCGGGTAGACCGATATTGCCGTAACGACGCGCGATTTCACCCGCAAGTCCTGCGCCAATAGAGCGGTCCCCGTTACGAATAGTATGCTGTACCAGAATGCTTTGCCGACCAGACAACGCCTCTTCTGCCTCAAGCAGTAACTGCTCCGCAACTGGAGATTGTGGCAGGGTGGCATGTGTTCCTGGTACCGAACGTACTGGCAAGGTTGCAAGCAGTGGTGTCATATCGACATTCGCCTCTGGCGAGGCTTGCAGTAAATCAGCATGTCCGACTAGATCGTCAAAACGAGCAACACCAAGGCTTGCCATCAACTCGCGTACCTCTTCAGCTACCAACGTGAGATAGTTGATAAGGTGTTGTGATTGACCCGAAAATTTGGCGCGCAGGTCCTCACGCTGTGTTGCAATGCCTGTCGGACAAGTGTTGAGGTGACATTGCCGCGCCATATCGCAACCAAGCGAGACAAGAGCGGCAGTGCCAAAGGCAAATTCTTCCGCGCCGAGGAGCGCACCAACGATGACATCACGCCCAGTTTTGAAGCCACCATCGACACGCACCTTGACTCGTTGGCGTAACCCATTGCGGACCAGTACCTGCTGCGCTTCGGCCAGACCACGCTCCCACGGCATACCTGCATGCTTGATTGATTGTAGTGGTGATGCCCCTGTACCACCATCATGCCCACTAATCAATACATAGTCAGCGTGTGCTTTCGCAACACCCGCCGCGATAGTGCCAACACCAATACTCGCAACAAGTTTGACACCGACCTTCGCTGTAGGATTTACCTGATGGAGGTCATAGATCAACTGCGCGATATCCTCGATGCTGTAGATATCGTGATGTGGTGGTGGCGAGATGAGCGCAACACCAGGAGCAGTATGGCGTAGCTTGGCGATAAAGGGTGTCACCTTAAACGGTGGAAGTTGACCGCCTTCTCCAGGTTTCGAGCCTTGCGCCATCTTGATCTCGATCTCTTCGGCACGGACAAGGTATTCGGGCGTCACACCAAAGCGTGCGGAGGCAACCTGCTTGATTTTGCTACTTACAGGAAAGCCGTTAAGCGTTTCAGAATACCACGCCGGATCTTCGCCACCCTCACCCGTATTGTTGCGACCACCAATGCTATTCATAGCGGCGGCTATTGTGCGATGCGTCTCCGGGCTAAGCGCACCCACAGACATAGCAGATACCACGAAGCGCGCACGTATCGACTCCATTGACTCCACTTCTTCTAATGGAATAGGCGTCGTGGGCACAAATGCGAGCAAGTCGCGCAACGCGGTTGCAGGGCGATTATAGACAAGCGACGTAAACTGCTGATACTCTTCTCTACTACCACTCAACGCCGCTTTTTGTAGCGCACGTACAATCAGAGGATTATATGCGTGGTACTCGGCATCGCGTCGGAAACGATAGCGACCCAGATCGGTCAGCTTGCGGCGGCGTCCACCAGTATCAACGGCTTTTTCTTGCCCCTCCTGTACGGCATGAGCTTGCTCGATGATTTGTGACGCTACAAGAGAAAGGCTTATGTTGCCAGGATGGGAGGCGGAGCCTGTAAAGCAACGATGAATGAAGCTCGGCTCAAGGCCAATCACCTCGAACTGTCCGGCACCGATAATATTACGAATATTCGAGATACCCATGCGCGCCATGACCTTGCGTAACCCGTCCTCGATCACATGGAGGTAGCGGTCCACGGCTTCATCTTGCGTCAGGTCCTCTAGTTTGCGCTCACCCGCGAGTGCTCGGACACTTGCCAGCGCAAGCGAAGGCGTTACTGCCTCAGCACCATAGCCAAGGAGCAAGGCAATCTGGTGAATATCCCATGCTGTGCCTGTCTCACACACTATCGTGACGATAGCACGAATGCCGCGCCGAATCAGCGCGTGGTGAATGTTGCCGACCGCAATGAGCATTGGTATAGGGGCGTGAGATAACGATGCGTTGCGGTCACTCAAGACAAGCAGTGTTGTCCCTTGCTCAATAGCCTCTATAGCATGTCGTTGCAGGGCATCAAGAGCGACCTCTAATGCGTCAGCACCTTCGTTCACGGCAAACGTTGTGTCCAATGTCGTTGTACTAAAGTGCGGATTGGTTCGCAGAAGTGTCAGTTGTGCTTCTGTGAGAAGAGGTGAGTTGATGTGTAGCAAGCGTGCATGAAGCGGCGTTTCTGTAAGCAGACTTTGGCGATAACCAAGATAGGAGCCAAGTGACATCACAATACGTTCGCGTAATGGATCGATGGGTGGATTTGTGACCTGTGCGAAACGCTGGTGAAAGTGATCGTCGAACGAGCGCACTTGGCGCGATAGTGCCGCAAGCGGTGCATCATCACCCATGCTCCATACAGGCTCTTTGTTGTCGGTTAGCATGGGTCGTAAGACCATTTCGACATCTTCATGTGTATAACCAAAGAGTTGTTGTCGTGCAAACAAAGTATCACTTTGTAACACGTCTTCCTGGGGTAACGAGGTATCATGAGGCAACGGTGTTAAACGCTCACTGGCTATCCATTCTTGATAGGGCTGTTTCTGTGCGAGGGCTGTTTTGATTTGTGCATTATGCAATACAACATGTTGCTCGACATCAACGGCAATCATCTCCCCAGGTCCCAAGCGTCCTTTCTCAACAACATCGTGTTCATCGAGCGAGACAACGCCTGCTTCGGATGCTACGATAAGCAAGCCTTGTGAGGTCAATGTATAGCGCGAGGGTCGGAGGCCATTGCGGTCAAGGGCGGCACCTACGACACGTCCATCACTGAAGACAAGAGCGGCAGGACCATCCCACGGCTCAATCAAACCCGCATGATACGCACACCACGAGCGCTGCGCCTCGTCTTGTGTCTCATCTTGCTCCCATGCAGGCGGAACCAGCATTTGCATCGCTTGCAAGAGGTCACGGCCCGAACAGGTAAGCAGTTCTAGCACGTTATCGAGTTGGGCAGAGTCGCTCACGGTCCCAGGTTGTATGACAGGTACGAGGTCGCGTACGCGCTCTCCCCATATAGGCGAGGACAGAGAGCCTTCGCTTGCAGCCATCCAGTTGCGATTGCCTTGTACGGTGTTGACCTCGCCATTATGTGCAAGAAATCGTAGGGGTTGCGCAAGAGGCCAGGATGGGAAGGTGTTTGTGCTGTAACGCTGATGGAATACGGCTATTGCGCTGGTGTATCGTGGGTCAGCAAGGTCAAGATAAAACTGTGCTAATTCGCTTGGTGCAAGTAATCCTTTATAGATAAGTGTGCGGTGCGAAAATGAGGCAATGTAGCACTCGGACATGGAAGCTGCACGAAGACGTTGTTCCATGAGCCGACGCGCATAGTACAATTCTCGCTCATAGTGTGCGACATCAACATGCTCTGGTCTTGTCACCAGAATTTGTTCTATGCTAGGAGCCGTCGCGCGCGTATGTGCGCTCAGCACATCATAGTTCATTAGCGGAATACGCCAGCCGAGAAGTGGGAGATGAACTTCCATGAGAACTTGTTCAATAATGGCGCGGCTCTTTGCGTAGGCATCGGGAGCATGTTTTTGTGATGGTAAAAAGACCATGCCGACCGCGAGGTCATCGGGATGAATATGTTTTTGTAGCTCTGCTTGTAACAACGTGATAGGAATTTGTGTGAGGATACCTGCACCATCGCTTGTCTCTGCGTTGGCATCTTGCGCGCCACGATGTGTGAGACGTGCTAGTGCTTCGAGTGCTGTTTGTACCAGATGATGGCTGGCCTCACCCGATACCTGAGCAAGAAAGCCAGTGCCGCAGGCATCGTGTTCCCAACGGTCTTCGTACAGTGGGTACAAGGAATCAGTAAAGGGAGAATGCATGAATAGTCCTCCAGAAAACATACTCGTCTGCTCTCATCCAATAGGCCCCTTCATTGGAACCGGAGGATTTGATAATTCCGTATCAACGTTCATGGATATGTGCAAAGAGTACAAACATATGTCTGTTGTACCGTTGCATGAGTTTTACAATCGCGGGTATGTAGCGCGGGGAGCGCATGTAGATGCGGCGTTGAGTCCTGGAGAGCGGCATAGCTCGAAATTGAACAAGCATCATCACCTGTGGAGAAAAATATAACATATTCTTATGAGTACACACAAGCAGTTAGTATGTGCAATGTGTCCACAAGTATCAAGCGACCCGTGTGATTATTGTCAAGAGGAGACTCTTAGTGGGCGGCATGGTGTGCGAATTGCGCAAGGATGCCGAGGGCGATCACGAGAAGAGAGAGACAGATGATGATAAGAGCTGCCCATTTCGCCTGCTGTACCCAATTACTTGCCTGTGGCTTCTCAGGGCTATACTGAACAGGCTTTACGTCATGAAGATTTTGTAGATCGTGAATCATGTCGCGCATCGAGTGATAGCGCTTCTCAAGATCACGGCGAATAGCTTTCATAACAACGGTTGCCAATTCGGGTTGAATTGTTGAATTGTAGTCCAGGATTGAGGGTGGGTCCTGCGATACATGCTGGTTCATGACGGCAAACACATTTTCGCCTTCAAAGGGTGTATGCCCACACAACATCTCATACAGCATCACACCAACGGCATAAATATCGGAGGCGGCGGTTCCACGTTCACCCTTTAGCTGTTCGGGCGACATATAGTCAGGCGTGCCAACAGTACCAGAGAGACCGCGCCAAGTTACGCGTCGTGCCCCTTCGAGTAGCGCGATGCCAAAGTCAATGATTTTCACGTTGCCATCTTCTTCAATCATGATATTTTCGGGCTTGATGTCGCGGTGAAAGACGCCATGCTCATGACAGTAGGCTAGCGCATCGCAAATCTGCATTGTGATACGTAGTGCCTCTTGGGGAGGTAGAAAGTGAGGTGTATGGTCTTCTAAAACAGCACGTAGTGTACAGCCCTTGATATATTCTACAACGAGGTACTCCTGGCTTCGTTGCTCATTCACGTTGAATAGATGCTGTACATTTGGATGATTGATGCGATTTCCGATTTCGGCCTCACGCTTGTAGCGTTCAAAAATGGCGACATTTCCAAGAATATCATCATTAGGAATTTTGAGAACGACTTCTTGCTGATTATGCGTATCTTTGGCAAGGTACACACGGTTCATCCCACCGTGACCGAGCATACGAATAATCTCATAATGGTCAATGTGCGTACCAGGTGTGTACGTCATGGGCATTGCAGTCTCTTCTCTTTTTCTCTACTGTATCCATACATAGCTTCAGTATAGCATACGGAAAATAGAACACCAACTACAAAATATACAAAGAAATAGGTATAGTTTGATTGTTGTATCAGGCTATGCTACAGTGTAGCAAGGAATTCACACACATCTCTGCGAAAGGATACGTTGTCGTGTCACAAGATGCTCTTACACATGGAACTACAGTAGAGACACAGGGAGACGAGCATAGTCATGGCGGAACGTTATTAGGACCACTGCTTTGCTGGGCGGTGGTTTTTGCGGATATTGGAACATCGGTTTACTATGTTCCTGGTATCCTCTATGGCAATGTTGGGAATCTTGCAGGATTCTTTGTATTATTAACCATGTCTGTCTTTGTCCTGCTTACGCTTAAATATGCGGAAGTTACGCATCGCTTCCCTCAAGGTGGAGGTGTGGTGACAGTAGCGGCTTCCGCTATCAATAAATGGATAGGCGCGTTAGGCGGTATGTTCATCCTTGTCGATTATTTCCTTACAGCTGCTATTAGTTGCCTATCGGGAATGCAATACTTGAGCGTTGTGCTACCTTCGCTTGGTGTGATAAGCTTTACCTTGCCGCTTTATGGAGCGGTCCAGTTGCCGTTGCTTTTCCTCACAATTGGAGTTCTTATATTGCTTGGCCTTCTCAACTGGGTTGGTATAAGTGAAAGTGCGAAGGTTAGTTTTGTTGGTGCGGTTATTGCATTTGGAAGCGATATAGCAATTCTCATCACGGTCTTTACCCACCTTTCTCTCTCCGCTTTCCTGAAACTCTTCTCGGAAACGTTCGCATCGAATACACTTGGACCTAAAGAACTGCTGGTTGGGTTCGCGGGTTCCTTTCTCGCCTTTTCCGGCTTGGAGAGCATTTCCCAGTTATCGCCAGTGATGCGAACACCACGTAAGAAGATCGCGGGTATCGCACTTTTACTAGTGGTACTCACGATCGGCATCACCAGCCCCTTGCTTACTATGTTTTCGACATTGCTACAGCCAGAGGCGGCGAAGAATCCGATAGAGCAGAGCCAACTCATCTCGTTGCTAGCTGGACATTGGGGCAATGGCATCTTAAAAACGGAAGTGGCGATTAGCGCAAGTGCCTTACTCGTCTTTGCAAGCAACACGGCTATCATCGGTGCCTACCATGTGTTTATGGCCTTATCTCGTCTGGGCTTTTTTCCTGCCTTCATATTGAAACGCAACAAGATACGTGGCACTCCGCACTACTCCATTATGCTTGCAACGGGTATTCCAATAGTGGTACTGCTTCTGGTTTTGGGCAATATTAATGTTCTTGGTGATATGTATGCCTTTGGCTTATTAGGAGCATTTACGCTAACATGTCTGGGACTAGACATTGTACGTTATAAAGACCGACGTGCAGGTCGTACACGCCCATCCATTTCCACGCCACAAGTGGAGGAAGATGGCGTGAAAATAACGGCGACACTGGCACCACTAGACATATCACAGAATGATGAATTGCATGATGCTGTCCCTTCTCCAAACGGCACAAATGGAGCACATAGTACGAATGGAACGTACAAAGTTCCTGTACACGTTTCGTTGCACGACAGGCTTCGTCGCGCATGGGGAACACTCGACTTTGGGTTAGGCATTCTTACAACATTCCTCGTCATGGTTGCATGGTCCACAAACCTCGTTGCCAAGCCACTTGCAACACTGTTTGGCGGCTCAGTAACAATCATTGGTATGGCTATTGCCTACTTCAACTACAGACATCAAGAGGCACAAGGGAAGACTCCTATTCATGTTGTTTCTTTGAGTAGCCTTGAGCAGTTATCACATGCAACCCTTGCGGTTCTACTCACAGGCAAAGAGAAACATAATGATCTCGTTGTGCGGGCTGCCACAAAGCATCTTAATGGCAAACCACTTGCGTTCCTCTACATTGGCGAACCCAAGAACGCACCACCACTACAGCCCTTTGAATACTATGAACCCTATCTATACGATGAGTCGGCAATCCAAACATTGAGGACAGCGGAGACGATGATGCTTGCGACCAACGCCAATGCGGACCCTCAATTTCTTTATCGACCAATTCAGCAAGTATCGGAGGCACAAGAGGCCGACATTGTGACACGTATCTGGCAAACAATGCGCCCACACGAAATACTCATCGCGGCTGAAGATGTTCCAATGCTAGGAAATATCAGCCCGAACCGTATCCGTTACGAAACATTATCAGGAGGAAAAGTGGCGCATCTTGTCTCGCAATGGTAAGGGGAAACTCGCGTTTCTTTAGAATTTCTTTAGGGTTTCTCTCTTTTGCTTGAGAGAGTTTTGACGGTTTTTCTATTACACTTAGGGCAGTAAGATAAAGTTGCTGTCTCTCTTGCTTATTAGATGAAAAGGGAATTGTGTAATGGAACAAAAACGTTTTCTTTTGCCATTTACATATGACGTAGATGTGAAGGCACTTCACTCCGTTTTGCAATTGGCAAAAATACATAACGCGACTCTTGTTGCGCTTGCACTCATTCCGCTTGTAGAGCAGCAACGACCAGAAGAGGTACGTCTCGAATACATTCAGCAAGCACAGGATTTTCTTGCTGTTCTTCATACGCAAGCAGATATTCACGCTGTGTGCATAGAAGAATACGAACTCTATACTCATGATGTGCTTGAAAGCATTGGTTGCTATACTCAGAGATTGCACTGCCAGCAAATTTTGCTTTCATACACAGGGGAAAAAGCTCACTTCTTGCAACCACAAGAGGCGCAGCAACTGCGGATAGGCAGCATTCATCCACTCCATGTATTGTACACAGAACCCAAACAGGGAGAGAAAAAAGGCTTTCTTCATGCACTTATGACACAAGTAGCTGCCAGTTTCTAACGAAAACGTGGTGCAATAAAGGCATGTGAGCATGGCAGGGGCAGAGCACCTGTCACTACTATATACGAGACCGCGTGGCGAAGCCACGGCATGTTTATCAGTATAGTAGTGACAGGTGCTCTGCCCCTGTCATGCTTAGGTTTCCCCTGACATGTTTCTAAACGCTTATCTCCCGCCGCCTGCGCTAACAGAAATGCTGTTTTTCTCCTTATGGTCCTCTTGATGTAGCACTGGTACACCAGTGACAGCCTGCTTGATGTACAAGAAGGCAAAGCCAATTACCAGCCAAGCGACACTAAAGACGCCTGCGATAATTGTGTTTACCTGCGAGGCTCCACCAGCCGTGATCGCATAGTAGAGAACGGCGAAAAGCATACCCACGTTAAGAATAGCCCCTAGAATAGGTGCTATCACTGTTCCGAAGACATTGCGTCCTGCCACGCCCGCGAAGGCGATGACACAGATGATACAGGTCATGCCGTACAAGACGAACGTTCCAATGTTAGAGATCAGCGTGATCTGCGTCAAGTTGTTGACGTTTAATACACCATATGAGCCGAGTACAGCAGAGATGATGGTCAGCACGATAACGCCGATGTGGGGTGTGCGATAGCGGCCATGCAAGAAGCCAAAGATAGCGGGCAGTTCAGTATCTTTGCCCATTGCATAGGTCACGCGAACACCTGTGTTGAGACAAGAGAGCGAAGTGCCCACAAGGGCAATCACAACCGTTGCCGCCAGGATAATCGCAAACGCGACACCATTACCGCCGAGCATCGCATCACCAATGATCTTTGCCATATCACCGATTGGCGCCGCCGAAGGTGTTGTCGCTGCGGCATCAAGACCACTCACAAGAGCTTTTCCGGTCCCAACTGTATAGCCACTATTGATGAAGAAGTTGGCTGCGAAGTACTCAAAAAAGTAGAAAATGACGGCCTGGATAATCAATGAGAGAATCACACCACGTGGAATATCGCGACCAGGATTCTTTGTCTCAGCCGCTAGTGCGGTCGCTGACTCAAAACCGACAACGAGCAGGATAGCGATACTCACCTGGAAGATAAGGCCGCTCAAATCGTGAGGAGTGATGACACTCAAAGCACTTGGGTGAACATAATGAATGTTCGGATGGGTAACGCGGTATGCAATAGCAAGAATAGAAAATATTACGAGGGACAAAATCTGAATGACATTGATGATGATGTTGGCGACTGTGGCACCCGACACACCAATGTACGCAATAGCACCGACGAGAGCGGCGAACAGTACGCAGACGATAACTTCTTGCCAGGGAGCACCAAAGGCAGGGTTAAATGTCTGGATGATATAGGTAATAACCAAGCCCATGAAGGCAACCATAATACCTGGATAGACCCAATAGTAGAGGTGCGAGGCCCAGCCTACAATGAACTTCGCTAAGCGCGCGAATTTGAAGTGACGATGCTCTTCTTTGTGCAGAATAGCAGCTTCCGCGAAGTAGTACGAACTACCTGCGCCCGCTTCAGGATAGCGCTGGGCAAGTGCCGCATATGCGATTGCAGTCAAAAGTGCAATGGCAGTTGCGACAAAGACGGAGAACCACATATTCAATGCAGAACTTGACGGTGCTTGCAGTTGATAGGTGGTCCAGAGGAAGGCACCAGGGGCAATCAACGCCATTGCGTTAATCGTCACACCAGTTAGGCCAAGAGTTGGCACCATTTTGACTTCGGAGGATGCATCAGCAGCCATGTAGTAATCCCCTTCTTGTGTTTCACACGAACGAATGTCAACACTTGCGGCGTCGTTACCACACAAAAAGCGCACATGGCTTTGGGTAAGAGGAGGCAACGCAATCATTGCGTTCCCTGTCCTTCTCTGCTATACAAAGTATATGGTTATATCGACAATAATTCATATGGACAAAATAAAAGAAGCTTGCAGGTGCATTTTTGTATATTGTGCACAAATACATGCCTGTAAGCTTAAGAAACCAAGATTTTTAAAAGCGAAAAGAGGTTTTTTTATTTGGAAACAAGAAAATATATGTGCGAAATGAACATGTAGGGGTCTAATTCTATTACACCTTGTGGGCAATGAACCGTGTTGGAGGAATTGATAAAACGTTCCATACCCCCTCAAACGTTCTCGATTGCCAAAGGGGTGTAATAGAATTAGACCCCTACAGTAACATCAGACCGTCAACGATGTTAGCAGCTTCCCGTAGCGTCAACTCCCCTGCCTTCACATATTCCAGCAAATGAGCTATTTCTTGCTGTCGTGGTTGTTCAGCAAGCACAGAATCAGGAAGGGGATGGTGCAATGGCGGATTGTGATGATACGCCTTCGTCCAACCCATGAGATAGCCCGCATTCCACAGGCTCGGATGGCTGACGTTGAGCAACATTCTCATCAGATGGTTGTATATCTGTCCGCTTGTCAACACCTTGCCCTGATGCACCTGCTGAAAGGCAAGTTCGCCTTGCCGCATGCCTTGCCGATACGCCGGCTCTGCCCCACAACCGCTTGAACGTGTGCAAGATAGGCCGAGTCGTCATGTGGCATCGACAACATTACTGACTGGGTGCTGTTTCGTGGATACATCTCAACGCCTTTTTCGTGGATATCGCGCCAGTACTCAAGGTTTGCCAGGAACGTGCTCTCGGCTTCATACAACCGTTTGCGTTCCTCCTCAGTAAGTTGCACTCTCTCTGTATCGGTTTTCGGTTCCAGACCAACACTTTGCAAATAGACCTTGAGGTGTCGCTGGTAGACTGTCTCTGGAACAAAGAGCAACACATCATCGGTCTTAGCATACCAGCCCTGAGCCTTTGCGCTCCACCGCAGTTGATTCCACCATTCGCTCATGAGTGCGACCCTCCCCATGTGGAAACGGAAGCAAGGACCGTTTGCTTGCCCATCGCCTTGAGGCGTTGCTTTTCGTCGGACAGGTAGACAAACAGAAAGCGCACTCCTGTGATATCAGAAAAGGTTTTGAGGCGTCGATAGCGTTCCTGCGCTGTCTCTTGCCCAAAGCGAGGATGAGGGAAGAGCGGGAGCGGCTGAGTGTCTTGCATGTCAATCATCGTTGCTGTACTTCTACATTGGCTAGATTGTTTGGACGTGTTCATATGTATTACTCCTTTCAGGATTTTCCTGTAATGCATTTTCTAGCATATATGTACTACAGAGGTTTCATGAACTCACACTATGTTATAATTGCAGTGTATCCGAGCATGTTGATATGTAGAGTCAAAAAGTGGGAAAAAATAGGTCAACTTGTGGTATCTTTGTGGTAGATGAGCATCGATACGGTGTAAGGAAACAACATATAGATGATTGGGAAGAAGAGGACGCTCACATGAAAAAAGACGAAGTACATCCGCTACGCATAATGCGTGAGCAGTATAATTTCACCTTAGAGCAGTTATCAATAGCAACAAAGCTGAGTGTTAAAACGCTGTGGAAGGCCGAACACGGAGAGCCAATAGGAGCTGAGTCCCGTCGTCTACTTTGTAAATATTTCAGGAAAACGTCGCAAGAGTTAGGGCTTATCGCTACAACAAAAGAAAAAATGGAACAGAAAAATAAATTATTTGAAAGCTTGGAAAACAAAAAAGTCTTATCCAAGTCATCTATACTAGATACTAGCAATAACTATAACAGCTTTGAGGGAGATAGCGAAGGTATCATCGGTAGACTAGATAGTGCAGAGAGTATTCTTAATCTCGCATGGGAAGCATGGTTTACTTCTAAGCCGAAGCAAGCTGCATGGGAGATAAATAAACTGCTTCCTAAGTTGGATAGAATGCTACATCTCTCCATGTTTGCAAATCACCGGCTTCGTATTCAAGAACTGGCGATTCGTTGTCATGGCTTACTTGGAGCAATCAGTCTCGACGCACTGAAAAATGATACGGCACTTTACCACTATATACATGCCTTTCATATTGCGGAAGATATGCATGATCTTTCTCAGTCTACAACCTACCTTGCGTTAATGGGGGATACACTACGTCGGCAAGGCGAAAAGAAGAAAGCTATCAGTTACATGGAGAATGCACTCACTCAAGCAAGTGTAACTTCAAATGCTGTACAGGGGCATATTTTACAGTTGCTTGCATACACTTATGCTGATACAGGAAACGAAGCAGACTTTGAGCGCACGATTGCACATGCAACAGATATGCTTGCATTCTCTGGTGAAGCGACCGATATAGCGCGAAAAGAATTTGTACCATTTGAGATATACGAAATTCGTGGAAAAGCAAATCGTGATCTTGGGAAACCGCTCCAATCTTTACAGTACTTGGATCTCGCCGCACAAACCTTACGAAGAGATGCTGTTCCTCTACGTTGGTATGCGATGTTAGATATTAGCAAGGGTCAGGCATATTGCGATGCTGGCGATCTTTCAACAGGTGTCACACTAGCGCGTCAAGGTTTCTTACAGGCGTATCAATATCGCTCATTGAGACAAATGAACCGTGTACGCAAACTGCTGCGCAGATTAGAGGCGAATGGTTTAAGCCAAGATGGAAATGTTATGGAACTCAAAGATGTGTTGCATGAAACATACATGCATATGGACCCAGAAGGATGATACAATTTGTATGAAAGCACAATGGCGTGTCGCTTGCACTTTGTTTATTTCTGAGAAAAGGACTACTTCTTATGGCAGAACGGCATGACCGTGCTGAAAAGGATGCTCCACTACGGCACGACATTCACACGCTAGGCGATGCACTGGGTCAGGCAATTCGGCGGCATGGTGGCGACACAATGTTCGACACAGTTGAACAACTTCGTCATGCTTGCAAACGTCTTCGTGATGAGAGTCTCAAGTTGAGCAACGATAGCGCGAATGCATATCTGAAAGACGAGATAGACACGCTCGACCAGGAGATTACACGCGTCGTACAACAATGTAGCTTGGATACTGCTATTGGCGTTATTCGTGCCTTTACCGTCTATTTTCATCTCGTCAACACAGCAGAACAATATCATCGCATTCGTCGCCTTCGTGTGCATGAGTTACAGGCAACATATACACCACCACGCGGCTCAATCTCTGGCTTGACTGAATTTCTTCAGCAAAACGCTCTTGATGAACCTGCGGTACAACACCTGCTCGCTACTCTTTCTATTGATCTTGTCTTTACCGCGCATCCCACTGAGGCCACGAGACGTAGCTTGATTACCAAAACGCGCCGTATCACCGAATTGCTGGAAGAGCGCGATTTTAAGAAAATGACGCCACGCCAAGAAGCACTGTGGCAACGCGAACTGGAAAGCATCGTCGCACTCTTGTGGCGTACCGATGCTGTCCGACATGTGCGACCAACCCCTGTTGACGAAATCAAAATGGGTATCTATTACCTGGATGAGGTATTGTATGATGCCCTACCGGACTTGTATGAGGAATTTGAGGAGACACTTCATAAAGTCTATCCCTCTGTACAAGTACCCTCATTTCTGCACATGGGGTCCTGGATTGGTGGCGACCAAGATGGCAACCCGTTTGTCGGGCCAGAGACGTTGCTAGACGCTCTGACACTGCAACGTGGCTACATCATCGAACACTATCGCGCCACGATCAAGAATCTCGCGCAAGAGTATTCGCAGTCGCTGAACCACTTACAAATCACAGATGAACTTCGACATTCGCTGCAACAGGATGCGCAACGCTTGCCAGAGTATGAGCAAGTCTTCGGACCTCCTATGGCGTTAGAGCCGTATCGTCACAAATTCTCCTTTATGTGGAACCGCCTGGAAGCCACAAAGTCCGCTACGCCTGTGGGTGGGACACAGGGAGACCGCAAGGGTCTCCCCTACATCTCTCCATCATCTCAAAATGTAGGGGAGACCCTTGCGGTCTCCCAGGACCTCACAGTTGCGTATGCAAACGCCGAAGAGTTGCTTGCTGATTTACGTCTTGTGCAGACAAGCCTGCTTCACGACCATGAAGACGATCTCGCGTACGGACAACTTACGAAGTTAATACGACAGGTCGAAATCTTCGGTTTCCACTTTGTTGCCCTCGATACGAGACAACATAGCCACCGTCATGCCACAGCACTAGCCGAATTATTACAGGTGACAAGGTTGCGCTCAGAAGACTATACGAAACTCAATGAGGATGAGCGCGTTGAAATACTTGAATACCTGTTACGTGATCCACGCTTACTCACACGCTCCGATCTTCTCCTAAGTAAAGAGACACGCCACATTCTCAATACGTTTCACGCCATTCGGCAAGCAAGAGAAATATTTGGAGAAAAGGCGGTTACATGCTATATCATCAGCATGGCAACGAGCTTGAGCGACCTGCTAGAGGTGCAATTCTTCTGTAAAGAAGCGGGAATCGACAATTTACCAATTGTGCCATTGTTTGAGACCATCAGTGATTTACGCTCCTGCACCTCGATGTTGGAACGTGCCTTCACGCATCCAGATTATCAACGCTATCTTCACCAGTGTCATAATCAGCAACAGGTGATGCTTGGCTATTCCGATAGTAGCAAAGATGGTGGCATCCTGACTTCCGGTTGGGAGTTGTACAAAGCACAGGAGCGTGTGGCAGCATTAGGAAGACAGTTTGGCATTGGCATCACGATGTTTCATGGTCGTGGTGGTGCCATTGGGCGCGGCGGCGGTCCTATCTACGAGGCCATTCTTGGTCAGCCACCTCAAACAATCAATGGACGGATACGTATTACAGAGCAAGGCGAAATGCTCTCGTTCAAATACGGACTCCACGAGATAGCTATCCGCAATATGGAACTGGTCGTTGCTGGCGTGGTGCAATCAAGCATTCCCGAAACATTGCTCATGACTGCTCAAATGACTACACCAGAATCTTGGATACAAACGCTCAATATTCTTTCGGAGAAAGCGTATACCCAGTATCGTAAGTTCATTTATGAAGACCCTGATTTCGTGCATTTTTTTGAGCAGGCAACACCTATTCTTGAATTAGGTTGGCTCAACATCGGATCTCGACCAGCCCGTCGCACAACAGGTCATAGCATCGAAGAGTTACGCGCCATTCCATGGGTCTTCTCTTGGATGCAAAGCCGCTACGTCTTACCAAGCTGGTACGGAGTTGGAAGCGCGTTAGAGTCGTATATAGCAGAGAATCCATCTGTGCACCTTGCACAACTACAAGAGATGTATCAGAAATGGCCTTTTCTTCGCGCATTTCTGGACAATATGCAGATGACGCTCTCAAAAGCAGACATGCATATCGCGCACCATTATGCTATGCTTGTTGAGGATGTCAAGTTGCGACAGCATATGGCATCAGCGATTCAGCAAGAATACGAGCGTACCGAGCGAGCAATCCTGAGTATCGTGAAGAGTCACGCGCTCCTTGACCACACACCTGTCTTGCAAGAGTCCATTCGGCGGCGCAATCCCTACGTTGACCCATTGAGCTACTTCCAAATCATGCTCCTACAGCGTCTACGCGATCTTGGCGGCCCGCTCGCCCTTCCGCCAGAGCAAGAAGAGCATGCAAGTGATGAGGAACAAGAACGAGTCGAGTTGACACACGCAGTTCTGCTCACGATTAACGGCATAGCGGCAGGAGTGAGGAACACGGGGTAGAAATAGCTACAAAACCTAACAGAAGCGGTAGGGGCAGCAATTCATTGCGCCCAATGATGGAGGTGGTGAAGGGGCCACGCTTTAGCAACGATTCTCTTCCCAAAGTGACCCCCCCTACACATCATTGGGCGCAATGAATTGCTGCCCCTACCGTTTCCTAGATATCTTGATGACCTTTTTGTTACTACCCCTCACAAACAGACGTTTCTGCAATATGATCCCTAAACGGACAAAGGCACTACGTTGTGTTGATTGCAGAGGTATTTTTCTATTCAACAGCACTATTATGAGGAGTTTTTAAAACTGTGAACGATAAAGAGCAAAACAAAGCAGACGAACTTGCGTGGGGACGTAGCTATTTGATGTGTCCACCAGACTACTTTGGCGTATTCTATGAAATCAATCCCTGGATGCATACAGATGTTGCCCCTGATCGAGACCTTGCGCAAAGGCAATGGCATGACCTCGTAGCAAATTTAAGGCAAGCGGGTGCAGCGGTACACACGATGGAGGCAGTTGATGGCTTGCCCGATCTTGTCTTTACCGCCAATGCTGGACTCGTAAACGGAAAAACGTTTATTCCTAGCAGGTTTACGTGTCCAGAACGCCAGCCAGAAGTGCCGTACAACAACGCATGGTTTCGTGGGCACGACTTCGCGGTCTCGGACTTTTCCGAGGACCCCAATTTGTTCTTCGAGGGATGTGGCGATGCATTTATCGTACGCAACACGCTTGTCGCAGGTTACGGTTTCCGCTCTGATCGTGCATCGCATGCAGTACTTGCGAAAAAATTAGGCGTCGAGTACTACTCGGTTAAACTCGTTGATCCACGACTCTATCACCTGGATATTAGCTTTTGCCCACTTGATGATCGCCATGCAATTGTCGCACCAGATGTGTGGGACCGCAAGAGTTTTACAGAACTTGAACGACTCGTACCTGAACCACTTGTACTTGAACTTGATGAGGCATTAACCTTCTGCGCCAACTCGGTTGTCGTCGGCAAAACAATTGTGATGCCACATTGTCCGCCGCGTGTGGGTCGCATCCTACAAAAATGGGGATACGACGTATGCGTATCCCCTGTAACAGAATTTCTTAAAGCTGGCGGTGGTGCGCGTTGCCTTACCTTAGCCCTTGATGTTTCCTATCAGAAAAATCATGAATAAACTTTGGCAACAGTAAAGCATGTGACGAGAGCGCGATAATCCAGAGCGCAATCGTCACTCGGTTGCCGAGTTTATTCGAGAGCACATTCTTGGGCGCAACACTGTTCGTATTTGGCATTGTTGTATATCATCCTATCTTTAGAGTGTCTTTGTTATAAACATATCTCTAGTTATAAGAACAAAGAAGTAAGCTGTTTTTATCCCAGGACAAGGTTTTAGTGTGCTTTTGACACTAATACTTCTTGTTACAGATTGTAGCGTGGCGGAGGTTACAGAGACAAGCAAAAATAAAAAGAGTCTCATAAAGTGGTGGAATCGGTTTAACCGACACCACTTTATGAGACTCTTTTTATGACTAACCGAACAAAGATGATTTATCTTTATTCAAGAGAACTTGACGTACAAACAAAGGTATAAGGACAGCATGCGAACCTAAGGCAATAGCCCACAGGACAAGTGTTGTAATGTTCGCAGGATGATTATAGATGTGTTTGTTGTCGTTTACATGTGAGGTAACTCTATCAAGAACAGAAGCCATTATGTATCTCCTTCACATTAATAAGCTGAACAATTGTATTTTAACTGAATGTCATGTACCATATATTTAAACATGTATCCCTATAATCACGGAATAGGAACATACAAGGTTTCATTTTTTATATTCGTTGTGAGGTTGACAAACCAATAAACAACCTGTTATGCTTATTGCATCGTACAAGCGATGATAAAGACTGACCCGCGTTGAACGAAAAAAGTATGCGGAAGGCTCTCGACAGCGATCCGAAGTCGGTGAAAGTTCGGAATGAGTATGCACATGCAGAACGCCTTCGGAAGCGGCTACCCGAAGAAAGCTCTCATCCTCGATGACAGCAAGTAGGGCAGATGGGTGGTTCCCATACAGCAAAGCACCAAGAAAAGTGGTCTTCTCACCCACGCTCCTATGTTGTAGCGGCGGTGGTTCACAGGCGATGTGAACGCTCATTCGAGTTGCGAAGGCAAGTAGGGTGGCACCACGGGTGTGTTCAGGGCTAACAAGCCGCTTGCGCTCTCGTCCCTTCAATGTTCAGGAAGGGTCGGGAGTTTTTTGTTGCCCGCCTCCTTCCTCTGTTCATTTCGTTGAAGGAGTACAAACACAATGGCGACTCACACGACAAACAATTCGACAACTCCAGTATCTCCAAGCAACGCACTCGACCTCGCGTTGCAAAAAGTTCATTCCGTCGATGTTCCTCAAAGCAATCACATTGCCATCGCCTATTCTGGCGGTATCGACTCAACTCTCTGCGTCAAGCTGTCCGAGGAAAAGTATCACGCGAAAAGCATCACCGCGATTAGCGTCGATGTCGGACAGGGTGAGGAATGCGCACCAGCCGCACACGTGCGCGGCCTACCTTACGAACTGATTGCACGACGCAACAAAGCGGCGGATCTCACACAGGAAGGAATGTAACACTCATGACCAAACTGTGGCAAAAAGGCTACCGTTTGAATGAGCAGATCGAGCGTTTCGAGGCGGCTCAGAACAGTCTCCTCGACGCTCGCCTTGTGCGACATGACGTATGGGGATCGCTTGCCCACATCGCCATGCTCGCACATATCGGCATTCTCACGGAAACCGAACATTCCATGCTGAAAAAAGCTCTACAAGACATTTTGGAGCTAGAGGCGCAGCACGAGTTTATCATTCGTCCCTTTGATGAAGATGTACATACCAGTGTCGAAAATTCTTTAGCCGCGACAACGGGAGCGGCTGGCAAGAAAATACATATGGCTCGCTCGCGTAACGATCAGGTCCTGGTTGATCTGCGTCTGTATGGCAAAGAGCAGTTACATGCCGTCGCGTTAAAGCTCTGTCAGTTTGGGGATGCACTCCTCACTTTTGCGGAACAGCACGCACAAGTTCCAATGCCGGGCTACACACATATGCAACGCGCGATGCTCTCATCGGTTGGCCTATGGGCCGCAAGTTTTGCCGAGGGACTACTTGACGATGAGCAACTATTAGCGGC
>CAXUIS010000036.1:0-20167 GCA_964250915.1 uncultured Ktedonobacteraceae bacterium
CTCGCTCCAAGATGGGGAAGAAGGAAGGATCATCCAGAAAGAGGCCATTGGTGGTGCCATTGATGATGGCACCTTGAAAGCCAAGAGAGGCAATAGCGCGTTCCAGTTCGACGACGGCTGCTGTAGGATCGCCCATCGGCAAGGTTGCAAAGCCTGCGAAACGATCAGGATGGGCTGCAATAGCTTCTGCTAATTGATCATTGGCAGCCCGCACGAGTCCGACGCTTTCCTGAGCTGGGAGGGATGTCGTGCCTGACGCACTCTGCGAGATGACTTGAAAATCAATGCCGTGAGCATCCATATCTCGTAAGCGAATTGAGCCAAGATCACTCAACTTTGTCTGGAGTTCGCTTCTTGTGGCGAAGTTTCCTAAGATGTTGTTCATCCTTTCTTGGAAGGCATGGGACAAAAAATGTTCCTCGATAGCGATGGTTCTCATATTTGTGTTCCTCTTTCGATAAGTGGTGTGTGTAAAATGCTTCTCTCGTCATTCCACTCAAAAAGCAGAGAAAAAGTTTCTGTATTGTGGAGAAAGAAAGGCAATACATCTACTTAGGGACAATCTTCAGCAGTTGGAGAGCGTTCTCGCGACCTATCTTTTGCTTATCTGCATGGCTAAGCCGAACACCTTCAAACCACTCTGTTGCGTCCGAAACATCTTCAAAAGGCCAGTCAACAGAGAACAGCAAGCGGTTAGTGCCGATGACCAGCAGTGCGTCCAGAAGAGACTGCGTGTTGAAGTTGCCGGAGGTTGTCAGGAAGAAGTTGTGCTCGAAGTAGTATCCAAAGCTCTCCTTAGCGGGATATGGATGCATCTTCATCCAGCCATTATGGTGATCCACACGCCACATGGAGTACGGCAACCCCTCGCCCAAATGTCCCAGAATGATGTTCAGCTGCGGATATTCATCGAAGAGTCCCGAGGCCATCAAGCGTAGTGCATGTACGGCAGTCTCTTGAGCAAAAGCCCACGTCGGACCCTTCAGCCACGGGTGCCCTCCGTAGAGACGGGCGTCTTGATCGAGAGGGTTACGAGGATGCAGGTAGAAAGGCAGATCAAGCCTTTCAACGGTCTTCCAGAAGGGCCGATACTCCGGTAAATCGTAGAAGACCGGGCCGTCAACACCCTCACGTTCGCTGAACCCGTTAACGAGCGCACCAACAAACCCCAAATCTTGTATGCAGTGCTCCAACTCGACAGCCGCCATCGCCGGGTCTTGCATCGGCAAGGCGGCAAAGGCTCGAAAGCGTTCTGGGTGCCCTGCAATCTCCTCTGCGAGCGTATCGTTCGCACGGCGTGCAATCTCAAGTGCCTTTGCAGGTTGAGGAATGGACTGAATCGCAGGAGCGTTGAGCGACATGACCATCATCTCTACATCGTGCTTGTCCATCTCCCGAAGTCTGCGGTCCGTTGCCTTCAGGAGACGCCCTTTGAGTTCAGGCCAGTACTCGGATGGACAAAACGATGCAGAGTCCTGCACTGTTTCTAGTATCGAAAAGTGCTCTTCCAATACGATTGTATTTTGCATACTTTCTCTCCTGAAAATAGCATTACATGCCAACACATCATCACGCTCTTCTGCGAAATAAAATGTGTGTAAAAATATACTTTATGTTTCTCAGCTCGATTACTCCCTCAGCAAAGCTTATGGATGTTTGATGAGTGTAACAGTTACGTGCTTTGTTGAGGGAGAGAGCGTTACTACTCCCTGGTTGTTATCGATTATTCCACTCGTCGTTGAGCGAATATTGTGGCTAAAAATGGGCAAGTTGAAAAGAATGCTGTTACTTGCTGCATTTCCTGAAAGTGTTAAGGTAATGGCGTTTCCAGAAACGTCAATAGTAAAGTTCAACCTTTTGTTCTCATGAATGGGGAAGTTTGTTACATTGATGATGGGTCCATTCGCTACCCACTCATTAGGGATCCCACGCCCAATAATAACCTGTCCATCGACCTTTTCGGCTACTATTGACTCCAACAATGCTTTTGTTGCATTCGCCTGTCCCCACATATGAGGACTAGAGCCTGTTCCTCCTTGGTCATGATTTCCTGGTATCCACGCGGTAGGACCTACGCCCAGAACGTTTTCCCACCATGAAAAAGGCCCGCTCATAGTGTTCGTAATCATGAATTGATAATCGTAAATGCTTTCCGAGCGATACTTCTCTCCGCGCAGACCTGCTGCTCCATAGCCTGCATTATAGCCAGTACTGTATCCTGGATAACCGCCGTAGGTGTGTGCAGGCAGAGTTCCGAGTAAACGATTAAAGCCGTAGTCATAGGTTTTGTCAATCAGGTCAAGGAGTGGGCCGGATTGACTGCCATTAAAGAGATAGCCATCCCAGGACCAGCGACCGAAGAGAAACATAGAAGCCCAGTTCGCGTCATTAGGAATAGCGCATCTGTTCTTATCATTCGGTTGATCCAGAGCACATGGAATATAGTTCAAATTATATTGTCTGATAAGCTTGGAAAGCTGCGTATTGACCGCGTTGAGTAAGGTCGTGTACTCTTTGTTTGCCCAAGCAACTTCAGTTGGATTTCCTAATCTTTGAGCAATGTAGCGATACGTGAGGAGTCCAAGCAGAGCAGACTCGTCATCTACCGTCCAGTAGCCATTGGCGTCAACATCATTTGTTCGCCCTATAATTCCTCCAGGTCCTGTACTATCCGTTTGAATTGAGTGTGCGCTTTGTTGTATCTTCGCAAAATGAGAGCTTACGAATGCTGTATCACCCGTTTTAAAAAGATAAACAGCCCACGGCCAACTGTACTTGTATTCAGCGTCCCTATATTGATTCCAGAACAACGTATCAAGGTATGCATGTGAGTTAGAGAAATCCCCTAGTTCCAACAGGTCCACCAGTATACCTATAGTATCGTGATCAAACAATTGACCGTATCCGTTTTCGCCAACATTCAAGTTATTCCCATCTTTCACGATATTGGTGTAGATATAGCCTGCTTTGTAAGCGTTTATCAATCTGGAATCGGGGAGTCGATTAATCTGTACAATGCCTGACAACTTCGTATTCCAGTACGTCTGCATATGAGAGTAGTGTGCCTGCCATCCTCCAGCACCTCTTAGTTCTGCATCCGAAGGCCAGCTATATGATCCACCGAAGCGATCTATGGCAATAACATAGTCATGATTGACCGTCTGACCTGCCTGAACCGTATTGGGTGCCGCATTCAAGGCAAGTAAGTTTGGTGATGGGGCTGGGTCTTCTGTATGTGAAACCGAGTCATGGTTGTAAATTGAGACACGAGAGTAGACAACAACATAGGCTCTTCCAGAAAAGACAACCTTGTCGCCGAAGCTGTTTATCTTGATTGTACTAGTATCGCGTTCAAATTGAGTAACGAGCGAGGGTAGATAACCCATATCGTTATACCATAGCAGGGGAGTTGGTGCCTGATATATCCCGAAACTCGCCGTTATATTCCTGCCATCTCGAATATCAAAGCTTCCGTTACGGTGGGCAATAGCGGCATCTCCGTCACCATCCCAACCAATTATTGACGCATCAAGTCCTTGCGCGTATCCTCCCTTGGCTGGTGTTGGCGTACTTGCACTGGCTAGGTACGTGGACACACGAGCCGATGGTAGCTTTGCTGCTGTGAGTAGCACAGACCCAAGTAGGAGAAGGGAAACAAAAGTAAAAGAAAATTTGTGACGGTTCATCTCTTGCGGCTCCTCTTTGAGAAATAAAAGAGACTTCTTTCGCCTCCAAGCAACTAACATTTAGCCCTGCTGTATAAATATGCATCTCCTCATCCATATACCCTCTAGTACCACGTTAACAAACTCTTAAATGTATACATTATAATCTCATACTTAGAGAATATGGTTGAGGTGCTTCCGCCACTTTCTGTAAACTCCCGAATTATCGAACAATGTGTTGGACGTATTGAGCAAGTACACCGAAGAAAGAATACACCTATTTCTGACTATTCACCAACTCTCTCTTTTTGAGGTTGTATACCTCATAAAATCCTGAGAACTTTATGAGGTATAGAGAACATATATGTACTTTTTTTTTATATCTGCTGGCCTATACTATCTATAAAGAGAAGTCTAAAGTAGTACGGTTAGCGATGAGGATAGAGTATGCAAACGGAGTCTACAAACCCGCCAGAGAAGCAACCACGCGTCGTTCCACTTCTGGGTCCAAGTGACCATGCTGATATTTCACCAACCCCTGGACAGGATAATTTTGATGTGAACTTACCTTTGCCTGCCGAGACGTATCAACAGAGTTTACAAAAGCAGTCTGCCAACATACAGTTGCGGATTTCAGAGGTGAGGACAAGTCATCCTGTTCTTCGACGTGTGAGTAATGGCACGCTTGAAGCAACCGAGGAAGTCAATGTTCCAGAAGGCGGTATCAGCAAGGCCATCTATCGCATAAAACACGTCTTAATTGGCGCACCCATTTCTAACATGATGGCAGGGCAAGAGCGATTGACCAAGTTCAAAGCATTAGCGGTTCTTTCCTCTGACGCCATCTCGTCAGTCGCGTATGCAACCGAAGCCATTTTAATTAACCTGGTGTTAGCTGGCTCATCTCGTCTGTGGATGACCCTGCCAATTAGTCTCGTCATCATAGCACTCCTGGCTATCGTGGCGATCTCCTACCGTCAAACCATTCCTGCCTATCCAAATGGAGGTGGCTCCTATATTGTTGCAAAGGAAAACCTCGGCACCGTTCCAGGGCTTGTTGCGGCGGCAGCTCTACTCATTGATTATGTCCTCAATGTCTCTGTGAGCGTCGCTGCTGGTGTCCTCAACCTCGCCTCGCTTTTCCCAGCATTAGGACCCTATATTGTCCCTATTGACGTGGCTCTCGTGGTGCTCATCACGATTATTAACCTGCGAGGTGTCCGTGAGTCAGGATCAATTTTTGCCATTCCGACCTACTTTTTCGTTGTCACTGCCGTGCTCCTGATCGTGGTGGGTCTTGTCAAAGCGTATGTCTTCAAACATCAACCATTGATTGGCACGTTTGCGTATGTCAAGGCAAACGAACCATTGTCGCTCTTCCTCATTTTACGCGCCTTTGCCACTGGCTGTTCCGCGATGACAGGCGTTGAAGCCATCTCCAATGGGGTACCCGCGTTCCAGAAGCCAGAGACGCGCAACGCCTCAACGACTCTGACATGGATGGCAATCATTCTTGGCACGCTCTTCCTCGGGATCACCCTTCTCGTCATGACCTATGCGGTAGAGGCACATGCAAGCGGCAACCCCACCGTCATTGACCAAATTTCCAGACTCGTCTTTTCGGGGCCGCTCAGTTTCATGTATCCGGTGTTCACCTTTGCCACACTCGGTATCCTCACGCTTTCGGCTGAGACCAGTTACTCGGACTTTCCTCGCCTGGCCTCACTGCTGGCACGTGATCGTTTTCTGCCCAGCCAGTTCGCGTTTCGAGGCGACCGCTTGGCGTTTACCGTTGGCATTCTCGTCCTGGCTCTTCTGGCAAGCGTCTTACTGATTGTCTTTAAAGGCAGTACAGATGCGCTCATCAATCTGTTCGCGGTGGGCGTCTTTATGTCATTCACTCTTTCACAGAGCGGGATGGTGATGCATTGGTGGCGGTTACGACGAGAAAACAAGACGTGGTTACGCAGTCTCATTATTAATGGTACGGGTGCATTTGCAACGCTTGTGGTTGCCGTCGTAATCTCTGTCACCAAGTTTGTTGAGGGGGCATGGGTGGTCGTGGTACTCATTCCTCTTCTGGTGTTCATGTTTCTGAGTATTAACAAGCATTACATACATGTGGCGCGTGAGCGTATCTCCGATATTCCCATTAATCCCAGTGACATTCATCATCGCATTGTCGTGCCGATTGATAAACTGGACCGTGCTGCAAAGCAAAGTCTTGCGTATGCTCGTTCCATTTCACCTCATGTGACCGCTGTGCATGTGAGTACAAGCGAGAACGAGACACGAAGTGTACAAGCAGAGTGGGAGACGTGGCAGAAGCATTTCTCGGACATGGAGGAGACACATTTGCTCACCATCGAGTCCCCCTATCGTGCACTGATCCGTCCGATCCTTGCCTACATAGATACAGTTCACCAACGTCATCCAGACGACACGCTCACCGTCATTCTACCCGAATTCGTGGTTCTACACTGGTGGGAGTATTTCCTGCACAACCAGACCGCGTTCCGCTTGAAGGCGGCGTTGTTGTTCCGTCCCGGTATCATCGTGGTGAGTGTGCCGCAACATCTACGTGATAGAAAACGAGAGTTATAGCAATCATTTCCATTGATCGCTACTTGAAGAAGTCTAGTAATGCACGGTTCACCTCTTCAGCTTACGTTCCCATTCTCGGCCTGTACTGGATCGCTTCAGCAATGTGATTAGCCGCTATCGTCTCGCTCTCGGCTAAATCGGCAATACTTCTCGCTAACTTAAGTACACGATGAAAGGCTCGTGCCGACAGATGCAATTGTTGCATTGCTGCCTTCAGCAGCTTTTCGGCCGAGGAATCCACCTGACAAAAGTCGCGCACCTCTGCGGGTCCCATCTCGGCATTACAGGTCAACTTCGTTCCTGTGAAACGAAGTAATTGACGTTCTCGTGCCCCCTGCACTCGTGCGCGAATGGTCGCTGAGTCTTCCACTTTGCGTTTGTCAGCGAGCTTCTCATAATCGACGCGCGGCACCTCGACGTGAATATCGATACGGTCAAGCAAAGGACCGCTGATCCGCTTCTGATAGCGTGTGATGGCTGTCACGGAGCAGGTACATTCGCGTACTGGGTCGCCGTAATAGCCGCACGGACAAGGATTCATAGAAGCAACAAGCATAAAATTTGCGGGATAGGTGATAGTGCCTTGCGCACGCGAAATCGTCACGACTTTGTCTTCGAGCGGCTGACGTAGCACCTCTAACACATTTTGCCCAAACTCTGGAAGTTCGTCAAGGAAGAGCACACCACGATGCGCTAAGCTAATCTCGCCAGGACGTGGAATACGTCCACCTCCTACTAAACCTGCATGACTCGTGGTATGGTGAGGTGAACGAAACGGGCGTTGTAGAATCAATGGCACATCTGAGGGCAACATACCGCTCACGCTATAAATCTTTGTCACATCTAATGCTTCTTGAATGAGCATACGTGGTAGAATTGAAGGTGTGGTGCGTGCTAATAACGTTTTGCCTGAACCGGGAGGACCACTCATCAAGATATTGTGTCCACCGCTTGCAGCTACCTCCAATGCACGTTTGACATGCTCTTGTCCACGCACCGACGACATGTCTTGCAGATACGACGCCTCTTTTGCATTGTCTAAAATATGTGGGTCTCGTATGTATGGCTCTATCTGCTTGATGCCGTTGAGATGTGCCACAAGTTGCCCCAACGCCTCAACCGGGTAGACCGTGACGCCTTCTATAAGTGTGGCCTCGATTGCGTCAACAGCAGGCACAAACACAGCTTTGACATGCTTTTCTCGTGCCAACGCCACCATTGGTAAAATACCATTTGTATGCCGCAGTGCGCCATCGAGTGAGAGTTCACCGAGGAAAAGAGCGTTTGTTAATTCTTCGCTCGGATTGATTTGCCCCGATGCAAAAAGTATTCCTGCCGCAATAGGAAGATCGTATGCTGGACCTTCTTTCCGCAAATCTGCAGGAGCGAGATTGACCGTAATGTGTTTGTAGGGGAAAAGACAGCCACTATTTTTTATCGCGGCCTTCACACGTTCTTTCGCCTCATTCACGGCGGTATCGGGCAGTCCAACAATTACAAATGCCGCAAGTCCATTTGCTATATCAACCTCCACCTCCACCAATGCTCCATCCAAGCCAATAATTGCACAGCTTCGTGCCATTGCCAACATAAGCTCCAGCCTCCTCAACAGTAATCTTAGAGGTATTATGCATGAATGGCAGTAAAAATGCAAGCTTATAGCTAGAATATTTCAACTAGAAGTGATTGCTTGTTGGAAGGACAATCACCTCTTGTCCAGATTTCAAAGGCGTATCCATGCCATTCAGACCACTAATGACTTCATTGCTCACAAATATTTTAACATGCTCACGAAGATATCCCTGCTCTGTACACAAGCGCTCCCATACGGAAAGATGCTGCTCTTTCAAAGCTGCCAAAAGTTCAGCTACAGTATTTGCACGAAGAACAATTTGACTTTTCCCACCACTATAAGTACTCAGAGTCGAGGGGAGACGCAAGGTAACAGATGCCTTTTCGTCGATATTCATAATTCTTATCCTCATGTCGCACTTCAAATGCTTCATTCGTCTTGTACCACAATATGTATACGATGCCACGCGTTATTCATATACCCTTTGAAGTTCCATATCTGCTCAATCACTTCTGGTTGAGTGTGTTGTAACACATCCCATGCTCGCACAATCAGTTGATGCGGACCCACCGAAAGTTCAAGCTGTATTTCCCAAAAGCACCATGACCACGCCTGCTGTTCAAGAAGTGTGGCACCTATCCAATTTGCACCGTTGTCATACGAAAGTTCGATACGCTCTATAGGAACTTCATGTTGGCTGACAGCATAGCCTTGTACCACTATTTGTCCAGTCCGACAGATGGCACCTTCTATTGGCTGACAGATAACAGCGTTGAGTGGAAGTTCACCTAGCATTTCGCCATTATTCCAATCAACGTTCTGGGAACTAATATGTGGGGGAAAAATTTTGTACGCGTGTGCCTGGAAATAGTTGGCCGAAGGCGACTCTTGTACAGTTATGTTACTTAGCCACTTTACACTACGCGCCCCGAGATATCCTGGTACAATGACACGTAGTGGAAAACCGTGGACGGCAGGCAAAATCTCATCATTCATTTCATAGGCCAGCAACACATCATCGACTTTCTCTAACGGAATAGAACCACCAAAACCTACCTGCTCTCCGTACCGCCATACCTCATCCAATCCCTTAAATGCGATATGATACGCTCCATCTTGCACGCCTGCTTTATCGAGGACGGTACGCAATGGTACCCCACGCCATTTTGCATTCCCAAGAGGTTCAGCACTCCAGGGTAACTCTCCAGGAATAGGCTTAACTAGTGCCATTTCGGTGCGTCGAATTCCAGCACATTGCAGCAAAGCAACCTCTGTCGTAGATGGCATTGCTTTCAAAGCATCTAACAATAGCTCCAGAGGTCGCTCGACCATGCCCGTAACAGAAAGACGATAAGTGGCGACATCTACAACAGGAATAGTGCCGTGATTACGTACAAAAAAATATTCTTGCGGTGTAACATATGCTTGGCGTAGTGCGGGAAGTGGTGCACCTACGTTCAAAGGTTCCTCTTGATGTATCACCATCGTTGGGTGCTTGAGCAACGGTTCCATTCTTCACCTTTTTGTGTAGCAAATTTTACCGATTATAGCACGTTCATCTCATTCCTGAAAGCCTCTCTTTACCGCTGAGAAATATGATTTCTAATAGATTCTACAGCATCACTTACGGAACGGATAACGATAGCACCTTGTTGTAACAGTTCGCCAATCAGCTTCACAGCTTCGCCACCAGTATAATCGCGCACTGCCATTCCTGTACGCTGTAAATCATTATCATTCGTCTCTATCACAGTATCAGAAGCACATACTGTTGTAGCAGGAGATGTTAACAACATTACGGGTAGTCCACGTTTCGCTGCAACGACCGCCTCTCGCAGGAGTGCAACATTACCAGGACCAACAGGTGTTGGACAGATAATCAGTAAAGAGACTTGTGTAAGACTGCTACGCATCTGTTCCAGCGAAGTCTGCGATATAGGTGCGTATGGCTGTTCCACAATCACATGATCGGCAAGACGCAGGGCTAATGTATAGTCACTATCACCAATATTGAGTGGACCAATACTAAATGAAACATGTTCATCGGCTAATGCACGCATCAGCACCTCGCCCGAACCTCCGCCTGCAATCAAATGTACCACGGCTCGTTGCGGCTGCTCTGAGACATTTTCTTCTGCATTATCAGGAGGCAAAACGCTCAAGTACTTTGCACCCCGCAGAATACCTACACGCACATCGACCCCATAGACACGACTAAGCAACTCTGGCTCTAAGACTTCCGCAGGACCGGCATCAGCGACAACACCACGTTGAAAGAGCAGCAGACGTGGAAAATAACGCGAGGCTAGATTGAGATCATGCATTGCTGCGATAACGGTAACACTCCGTTCTGTATTCAAACGTTGTACGAGTTCGAGTGTTTCAACCTGATACTTAATGTCGAGGTGTGAGGTGGGTTCATCGAGCAATAATAGTGATGGCTCTTGTGCGAGTGCCATTGCAATCATCACACGTTGACGCTCACCACCACTTAACTCATTGAAAATACGATCAGCAAAGGGTGCTACACCTGTAGCCTGTAGTGCATCCTCGACAATTGCCTGATCGTGCGCTGTTCTTTCTCCCAAAAGTGGTTTTACAAATGGCGTGCGTCCAAGACTCACCATATGCTCCACTGTAAACGCAAAGGGAATGTGTAACTCCTGTGGCACAACCGCGATACGTTGCGCCGCACCTCGGCGTCCCCACTGTTGCAGCGTTCGCCCCGCTAGCAATACTTTGCCCTGCTGAGGTGAAAACAAACCACTTATCAAACGCAGCAGTGTTGTTTTGCCGGAGCCGTTTGGACCAAGTAGTCCCACCATCTCACCTTTGCGCACATGTAACGATACATCATAAAGAATCGGTTGTTTATCCCCATAGCCAAAGGTGATGTGCTGTACATCTAAAAGTAAGGGCATATCCTGCTCTTCCTGAGAGAACATTCGCAGCGTTACCATGTATAGTCTCGCTTACTACGCCGTAACAGAAATAAGAAAAACGGTGCTCCGACTAACGCAGTAAAGATGCCAACAGGCAGTATCGTACCAGGAATGAGCACGCGCGCCAACAGGTCGGCGAGTGTGAGAAAAATAGCACCACCTAGGGCGGTTGTTGGTATTAGAAAACGATGCTTTGGTCCCAGCAGAAGACGCATCACATGCGGCGTCACCAGACCAACAAAGCCGATTAAGCCGCTAATGGAGACGGCCGCAGCCGTCAACAGCGAAGCTACAATCACTACACTAAATTTATACCACTCGACATGCAATCCTAAATGCGACGCGCTCTCCTCACCAAGCGCAAACACGTCAAGGACACCTGCAAGACTTAGTGAAAATAGTATACCAACGACAGTGATTCCGCCCACAATTACTACGGGAGGCCAACTTACAACCTCTATGCCACCTGAAAGCCAATTGAACAACGACTGAACCGTGAACTGCGAATGCGGCGCAAGCGTCAGAACCAGTGTTTGAAAGGCGATTAATACAGCATTCACAACCACGCCTGCCAGCAATAGCGTTACCACAGGAGTACGTCCATCAGTACGTGCAATTGCGTAGACCAGCAAAACGGTCATAATCGCGCCAACAAAAGCGAGTATTGGCGTGAGTGAAAAGAAGGAGCCGCCATAGAACGTGTCAAACGGCAACACAAATGCGATGGAAGCACCCAAAGCTGCACCCGACGATGTGCCTATAAGAAATGGGTCTGCGAGAGGATTGCGCAATACGCCCTGAAAAAGTGTGCCCGCCACAGAGAGTGCCGCCCCTACGAGTGCCGCCCCTACAACGATAGGTAGACGCAATTGCCAGATAATCACTTCTACTGATGAGTCCCAGGAACGCGTAAAGTGGAAAAGCTTTGTTCCATTGAGGAGCACCTGCACAATCACACCAAGAGGAATTGGAGTCGAGCCAAAACTGACCGCGACAAGCATGACTACAAGAAGAATACCACTTAAAAGCAGCATCATGAGTTGCACTGAAAAAAAACGCCGTTTTTCTGTTTTCATGAGTCTCTCTTCCTTTAACGCGAAGGAATACGACTACTCATCGGGCAGGTCTCCTGGCTCATAACTTGAACGTTGTAACGAACAGTCAATTACAGTAGCGCGACTGCGTTGGATTTGCACCAACTTCCCTATTCTATCGAGGTGTGGCTGCTCGATCACCCAATGAAACACTATTATTATGCTCTGTAGTATAGGGGGCATACAGATTGATGTCAAACGGCTTCTACGTACCACTGTCCTTATGAACAGTTGACAAGACACATAACGAAGACGATACTACATAACAAGACAGGTTTATCATAAAGGATACATATTCGCATGGCAATTGAAAAAGATTTCTTTCGACAAGTTATGGGGCAATTCGCAACAGGGGTAACGGTTGTTACCACTAATCATAAAGGCACTATTAGCGGCTTAACAGTCAATGCATTCTGCTCTGTTTCACTCGATCCACCATTAGTACTCGTGTGTGTAGATTTAAATAGTAACACACTACCACTTATCCGCGAGAGCAAAAATTTTGCGGTCAATATATTAACAAATGAACAAGAATATCTCTCACGCTGCTTCGCTACTCCTTCAATAGAACGCTATGAGAATTTTTGTCACGCGGAATATGAGACTGCCGCTACTGGTGCACCTATTCTCACAGGAGCACTCGCGTTTGTCGATGCTCGCGTGGTAGCGGAATATCCAGGGGGAGACCACATTATCTTTCTTGGGCAAGTCGAAGCTATCGGCACACCAAGCGACATAGAGTTTTCGGAAGATGCAAAGCGGTCACAAAGCACGTTTGTTCTTCGTGAAGCACATCCAGAAGAGACAGAACCGCTCGGCTACTATCGTGGTCAGTATCGTCACTTCACCTCTACCTATAAAGAACCGAGCTTGGACAACACGACACAATATGAAAAAGTTCCTGACTAACAAAACGCCAGGCGACAGAGAGCAAGCAGTAACACTACTTCAAGAACGTATCCGCTCCTGTCGCCTCTGCCAGGAACATGGCTACATCCCCATTGCTCACCCCATCGTCAGTGGACGTGCAACGGATCGCATCCTGGTTATTGGGCAAGCTCCGGGTCATCGCTCTATAACAAATAACAAACCTTTTAGTGGTCCTGGTGGACGAGTCCTACAAAAGTGGCTTGAGCAAGCAGGTTTCCCTGCTGGTTATCTACATGAACATACCTATCTCAGTTCACTTACACGCTGTGATCCTGGCAAAAATCCACGTGGTGACGGAGACCGACGACCATCCCCACCAGAAATTGCTCTATGCCGTCCTTACCTTGAAGCCGAGTTTCAACTTATTAACCCAAAGATTGTACTTCTCGTAGGTACAATGGCAATTGAAGCCTTTTTCGGCAAAATACGCCTTGAAGATGTCATCGGCACCTATAAAGAGCGCGATGGCATGTTACTTCTGCCCTTGCCACATCCTTCCGGTGTCAGTCGCTGGCTCAATGATACGACACATCAGGAATTGCATAGAAAAGCTTTAACTCTGCTTGCCGAATGGCGAGTTATGTATAGTTTGTAGAAGAAATTTTCCCTGCTTAACGCCGAAGCGTCCTTAATGATATACTACTTGGTAGAGACTCCAAACGAGAATATTCTTTGAGAGGCAGGTGGCTTGTTTGCCAGCCGATCCAGAAAAACTGCGCTATAGCTTCGAGCAGTACGTGCTATTGTTGCAGAATAACGAGCAACGACTTGAGTACGATCATGGCGATATCTACGCACTAGCGGGCAGTAGCGCGAATCGTGCAGAGATATCTGCAAACATGTGGCGTGTTTTAGATGATGCGCTAGGCGAGGATACGACATGCCGAGCCTACATGGTAGATCGCGTTGTACGACTTACCTCTGAGGTTACAGTGATGCCAGATGTCGTAGTGACCTGCGATACAGCCGATCAAGGTGATGCCTTTTTCTTAAACTCGCCATGTGTCGTCGTTGAGGTGCTTTCTAAAAGCACCGAAGCAAGAGATCGCACCTACAAGTTGCTGCATTATCAGGCCAAACAAAGCATTCAAGAAATCGTGTTCATCAGCCAGTACGTGCAACATGTTGAGGTCATTACTCGCACTCTTTCGGGATGGGGATATCAGGAGTATGGACACGAAGAAAGTTTTCCACTGGCTAGCCTGAACATAACCAACCGTGTATCTGACATCTATCGAAGGTTATCCATTCCTTCTGAAAAGCGCACATACATGCCTCTTGAGATAATCGAGCCTATAGAGAAACAAGAGGATGATTAAGTGTCAAACATGCCCAAACAATAACTCTCTACAATAGGAGTTACTGTTTGGGCACATTTAGTTTAAACATCAAATTATTCAGATACCGTATTTTTTGTAGGATATACCGCATCGTCCGCACGTTTGTGCATATCGTACTCATGCACACCCTTTTTCAGCGTACCAAGTGCAAGTGTCGCGCAGGTTGGGCGTGTCATGACAAGTTCGCGTCCGAGTTGCTCCACAAGGTCCTCGAAGCTTGTATTCTCAATTTCTTCCGCCGTCATACCCTCAACCATCTCCGTCACGTAAGAAGCCGCCGCACGACTGATTGTGCAACCCTCGCCTTCCCAGCTAACCTCTTCTACCTTGCCATCTTTCCCAAAGCGGGCATGCATCGTAATCACGTCGGCACAGCCGGGGTTGCCGCCGCTCAAACTCACGTCCGCATGCTCTAACGGACCGTTGTTGCGTGGATTCTCATAATGATCCATCAAAAAATCAATAGCTTCTTGTCGATTCATATTTTATTTATTCCTCCCTTATAAGGGATTGTCAGAAGTTCGCATGACAGGGGCAAGCCCCATACGCGTTAACGCAAGGACTGAATGGGGACCAGGGCACCCGCAAGGGGATGCCCCTCCCATAGACGAAGTAGCTTCCTACAGCATTGGGTTGTATGGGAGGGGCATCCCCTTGCGGGTGCCCTTGCCTTATCAAAGCTCTCTTTTGGCTTAAGTTAACGCGTATGGGGACAAGCCCTGTCATGTCACAAGTCAGCCCTAAAAGCCAACTCGCCTACCACTACTTTTCGATAGGAGCGCGAACAACGTTGCCCCACTCAGTCCAGGAACCATCGTAGTTACGTACACGAGGGAAACCGAGCAGTTCGGTTAATACAAACCATGTGTGGGCAGAACGCTCACCAATGCGGCAGTACGAAATCACTTCCTTGTCAGGAGTAATATCCTTGCCACCGTAAATCTGACGCAATTCTTCCGCCGACTTAAATGTACCATCAGCGTTAGCAGCTGTTGCCCAAGGAATATTCTTCGCACCTGGGATATGTCCACCGCGCTGTGCGCCTTCTTGTGGATAGTTCACCATGTGCAACAACTCGCCAGTGTACTCCTGTGGTGAGCGCACATCAATCAAGCGGCGTGAAGGATTCTTTAAGCCGCTCAACACATCATCACGAAAAGCACGGATAGACTCATCAATGGGCTGTGCATGATAGTTGGTTTGCTCGAAATGTGGTACTTCTTTGGTATACTCACGCTTTTCAGCTTCCCACTTAGCACGTCCACCATTCATAATCTTGAGGCTTTTGTGTCCATACATGTTGAACAGCCAGAACGCGTACGCCGCATACCAGTTGTTTCTGTCACCATAGAGCACAATTGTTGTATCGTTGCTCACTCCATAATGACTCATGAGTTGCTCAAACTCTTGCTGGTTGATGAAATCTCTGTTTGTACGGTCCTGTACATCCACATGCCAGTCAAGCTTTACCGCACCTGGAATATGACCAACTTCATACAAAAGTACGTCCTCATCGGCCTCAATCAAACGTACATTGGCATCATGAAGATGCTCCTCAACCCACGAAGTCTCTACCAGTGCCTCTGGATGTGCATACCCTGATGCTGAACTCGATGTCGTTGTTTCTGTTCCAGACATTGCTACATTCCTCTCACGTTAGATATTGTTGCTTACCTTAATGCTCCTCCAAAGGCGAGCATTTCTGGCAAATATGATCAATGTTGTTCTTGTTGTACTGCTTCTTAGTCTGTACCAAGTACAACAAGATATGTCTGTTTTATATTCTACCCCACAGGTCGGAATTAAACAAGCTATGTCTGAACATATCATGCAGCAGGGAAATATATTCTTATGCATTATCAAACTAGCGTTTTGTTCTTACCCTTGCTTAATACAAGTAGCCGCTCAGCTAGACCAGTGTTACGCAGTGCAACCCGATCATTATGAACCGCCATCTCTAGTGCATATGGCTGTCCAACAAGCACACAAAAGCGTTTCGCACGTGTAATCGCTGTATACAACAGGTTGCGCTGTAACAACATTCGATGCTGTACGACAAGCGGCACAATAATCGCAGGGTATTCGCTCCCCTGACTTTTATGAATCGTGGTTGCATACGCAAGCGTCAGCTCATCCAATTCATGGAACTCATAGCTGACATACAAAGGACCAGCCTCCTCCACAAATTCGACCTTGACCGTTGCGTTCTCTCTATTAATGGCCCGTATCCACCCCACGTCGCCATTAAACACGCCTTTGTCATAGTTGTTACGTATCTGCATCACCTTGTCGCCTATACGCAACGTGTTTCCACCCCACTCTACTTGCGCGATTGCAGAAGGATTGAGACGCGCCTGTAACTCCTCGTTGAGGCTCATTACACCAACGGGACCTTTATACATTGGAGCAAGCACTTGAATGTCAGTCATTGGATTGAAATGATAGCGTGCAGGTAGGCGACGCTGCACAAGGTCAAGAATTAACTTTTGTGCTCGTACCGGGTCCTCTTCTGCCATGAAAAAGAAGTCACTGGTCGTTTCGATTTTTGTATTTGGCATCTGTCCGGCGTTAATGCGGTGGGCATTGACGATAATCCTGCTTTGTTGCGCCTGCCGAAAAAGTTCTGTCAAACGTACTGTTGGAATAGCATCACTACGTAACAGGTCACGCAACACATTGCCTGGTCCAACTGAAGGCAATTGGTCCGCGTCACCTACAAGCAGCAAGTGTGCATCCTTTGGCAACGCCTTCAAGAGGTTATAAAAGAGCAGGATATCAACCATCGAGAACTCATCGACGATTATAAACTGATACGGCAGTGGATTTGCTTCGTTGCGTTGATACGTGTTGTCATGTGGAGCATATTCAAGCAAACGGTGGAGGGTCTTTGCCTCAAAACCTGTCGCCTCAGCTAATCGCTTTGCCGCTCTACCCGTTGGAGCAGCCATTGCCACCTCTATCTTGCGTTGTCGTAGCAACATCAGCAACGCACGGATAGAGGTTGACTTGCCTGTTCCCGGCCCACCCGTAAGAATACTAACCTTTTGCGCATATGCCATCTGCACAGCCTCGCGTTGTCGCTCTGTCAAATGCATGTTGCGTTTCTGCTTGAGCAACGTAAACACGGTGTCCCATTGCCTTTGTGTTGTCAGCGGTAAGACGCTTGCCTCACGAGTCAATTGACGCAAAATACGCACACATCCGTTTTCAGCATGCCAGAAAGGGCCGAAATAAATATGCGGTTGCGGCTCTTGTTCCTCAAACTCCATATCACTGAGAAAATCATCATGCACGGGTTGGGCTTGAGATGTATTGATAGCAGGCAAAGAGGGTGTAGGCGGCTCGACAAATATCTCACCGTCATTCCTCAATTGTGCGATACCAGCAGGCAGGGCATCTTGTGGAACTTTTAGAATGTCGGAAGCACGACGCAGCAAATCATTCTCGAATAGAAAGCAATGCCCATCATCATTTGCAGCCTGCGCCAGGACGTATTTGATGCCAGTCGCCAACCGAGGCACGCTATCAAACGGCAAGCCAAGTTTTACCGCAATTTCGTCGGCGGTACGAAAGCCAATACCCTGTACATCTCGTTCCAACTGATACGGATTCTCGCGGATGACTTTAATCGACTCTTTGCCATACTGCTTGTAGACCCGTGTGGCAACGTTAATGGATACCTCATGCGTCTGCAAAAACAAATGTAATTCTTTTATCTCGCTCTGCTCCGACCACGCCTTACTAATCTCGTCACGGTCTTTCGTTCCAATCCCCTTGACCTCGCTCAAGCGTTCGGGTTGTTGCTCAATAATTGCCAGCGTCTGCTCACCAAAGTGGTCAACAATCAACTTTGCCTTTTTTGGACCAATTCCCTTAATCAGGCCAGAGCTAAGATAGCGTGTCATACCCTCGGTAGAGGCAGGCAGACGTTGCACATAGGTAGCGACATGCAATTGACGCCCATATTTGGGATCATTCTCCCATTCACCTTCAACCGACAATAACTCACCCACATGAATGCCAGGAAGAATACCTACAATGGTCGTCAAATCATCTCGAAACAGACGGCCTGCGTCATTCATGCGAAAGCGGGCCACTGTGTACTGATTATCCTCGTTACGAAAAACGATATTTTCTACAGAACCTTCAAGTTTCGGCATACGATCCTACTCTGCAACAAGCTTTCCAATATCTTTTCTCTATTTTACATCATGATGTTAGTACCTTGACAAACGCTTATCTATCATACATAATTTCCATATAATAGATTTTATTCCAATATATGGAATACAGATAGTTGAGGAAAGTAAAGCGTATGACAGATGAACGCAAAACAGATGTTGGTGTGCTTGACAAGATCATGGCGATTCTCCATGCGTTTACGCAGGGTAGTACAACTTTGTCACCGCAAGACATTTCCAAGCGTACACATCTTCCACTGCCTACAGTTTATCGCTTGTGTCAGGCGATGAGCGAACAGGGGATGCTAGAAAAAGACGGTCAACAATTCCGACTTGGTATCACCCTTATGCATCTAGGCGCACTGGTAGCAGAGGGTATCGACCTGCGTGGACAAACACTTCCGCATCTGCGCTGGCTCAACGAGCAAACGAGCGAGAATGCAGAACTGCACGTTCGGCACGGAGAAGTTCGTATCGTGCTTGAAACGGTACGTAGTTCGCATAGCTTACGTCCATTCGCGGCAATTGGCGCACCACTTCCACTGCATCTAGGAGCAGCTGGTAAGGTATTGCTTGCATGGCTTCCATCAGCCGAACGCGACAGGCTTATAGATAGTAGTGCGATACGCTTTACCGACTCTCAGACTATTGACAGATCAACATTAGTAAAGCAGTTAGAGCAAATACAGCAGAATGGTTGGGCAACGAGTGATGCTGAGCGCGCCTCTGGAGTCGCTGCTATTGCCGCACCTCTATTGAATGCACAAGCTAGAATTGTTGGTGCGATTGCATTGACCGCTCCTTCGATACGTCTTTCAGCAAAACAACGTCAACTTTTCATTCCACTTGTATGTGAGGCCGCGAGTCGCGCTTCCACCGATTTGGGCTATTCAGGCCCAACTTCTTTCATACAGAAACAGTTGCAGGACAATGCGTAACATTTTTCTTCTACAGAAAGGAATTCTTTCATGACACAGAACAGCCAGGACAAAAAAGCACAAGTGCAGGCATATTTTAGTCGTACCGCAGAAAGTTATGTTGCCAGCTTCTCGCACCGTGCAGGTGACGACTTGACGCGACTGATAGAAATCGGCGAATGGCAGCCTGACCAGCAAGCACTTGATGTTGCAACAGGTGGTGGTCATACCGCCCTTGCAGTCGCACCGCACGTCGCACATATCACCATATCAGACCTGACACCGCCCATGCTCGAACAAGCGCGTACCTATCTCTCAAGTCAGGGCGTCATCAACGCTGATTATGAAGTCGCGGACGCTGAACAGCTTCCTTTTGCTGATGCCAGCTTTGACCGTGTGACCTGTCGTATCGCTCCACATCATTTTCCGAATGTCATGCAGGCGGTGAAAGAAATCGCACGTGTCCTCAAACCTCAAGGGGTGTTCCTGCTTATCGACAGTATTTCGCCAAGTGATCCAAAGCTTGACGTATTCTTAAATACTATAGAGAAACGACGTGATGGTTCACATGGTCGCTCATGGACACTTGAGGAATGGCACCATTTTTTCACAGAAGCAGGCTTGCACGTTGAGTACGAAGAGATTTTCCGTAGACCGCTTCAGTACGACGATTGGACAAAACGCTCACAAATGCCTCAAGACGAAAAAGCGTCATTGGAACAATTTGTACTCAGTAGCGATGAGCATACACAAAGATACTTTGACGTATCGCTCCATGCAGACGGCCATCTCGACAGTATCAGCAACGATTATGTCTTGCTTAAAGGTCGGAAAAAAATAGCTATGACAACGTAAGAGACGACGATAGCTGCAATGGCCGTGTGGGCGGGTGTTTCGGTTTGCGTGTGAAAATTTGAGTTT
>CAXUIS010000036.1:20177-27447 GCA_964250915.1 uncultured Ktedonobacteraceae bacterium
AAAAAATCGCTATCACACCTTACCCCCCCACTATTGCTGCTTTGCAGCTATCGTCGTCTCTTACGTTGTCATAGCTAAAATTCTATTTCACGGCAATAACCGTTACGTCAAAGATAAGTGTGGAGTTCGCGGGGATAGGACCATTCGCTTGTGCACCATAGCCTAATGTGGGAGGAATGATGAGACGGCGTGTGCCGCCAGCTTTCATACCAACTAACCCCTCGTTCCAACCTGGAATAACCTGTGCTTGACCAAGCGGAGTCACATCAAATGTCTGAGCACCACGGTCAAAGCTACTATCAAACTTCTTGCCTGTACTTTGTAGCCAGCCCGTGTATTCGACAGTAACGGTACTTCCTGCTTTCGCAGCAGTGCCAGAACCTGTCTTGATATCTATGATTTGTAGACCATCCGCCAACTTCGTGGGAGCTTTCGTTATCACAGGAGGAGTCAAGGGACCAGACGAGGGGATTGGAGTGCTCCCATACACAGTTGCAACCGCTTGAGCAGAGGTAGTTGCGGACGCTTGTACACCAGCAGTAACTGTCGCGTTCGCCTGTGTAGTGGACCTGAGTTGTGCTTTTGTCGTACTTGTGCCAGTCGCTGCCGTTGCTAACGTCTGCTGACGCGTTGTATATGCTTGATATTGTGTAATACCAACAATGCCCAATGCGATAAGTATCACAGCTACAATACTGCTCAAAATAATTCTTTGACGCCTTCTTCGACGCGCGATACGTTGTAGACGCTCCTGTTGGCGTTGTCCAGGACGATATAATTTTTGTGTTGCTTTATTGCCATCGTTCGCGGTCTGTGCCATGAGATATTTTCTCCTTGTATTTCTGCTATTTCTTGTCTAATTTAGTGCATGTCGAGGTTATCACCTTTTCGTAATTCTGACAAGAGGTCATAGCAATCAAAAATAGTATCATTTCGTACTAGTATGCGTCATAGCATCATTCTCTGGCTTTAAAGCTCTATGTTTTTTAACACATCAGATGCGGCACCAAAAAAGATTGTATCCAGCACATCTTTCTCGGTCCAGCCATATAACGAGGGATGAGTGAGGTCAATAGTAACGAAATCGGCAAGCATTGCAGGAGCAAGTGTACCTGTCTCTTGTCCAAGAGCTACCGCGCCACTCCGTGTACCAATATCAAGTAGAAGTGGGCCAGGTGAAGCCAGTTGTTCGCGGACAAGAACACGGCGACGTTGATAACGCATACGTGCGCTATATTCTGCCCAACGTAACTCCTCGATAGGGTCGAGACGTGTATTGCTGTCTGAACCAATAGCAAGTGGAATATCTTTCTGTATGAACATATCATAGGGTGCAATACCATCACCAAGATCACCTTCGGTTGTGGGACAAACGCAGACAGTACAACCGTATTGTGCTAATAGAGCAAGTTCAGTTTCGTTCGCGTGTGTAGCATGAATAATCGTGGTATGTGACCCCAACGCACCGAAACGTTCTAGAAGTTCAATCGGTGTACATCCGTGTACCGCTTGACACTGTTCAATCTCGGCCTTTTGTTCGTCAGCATGCACGTGAAGAGGTATATTATGTATGCGGCTATAGTCAGCGATAGAGCGAAACCAATTCTCCGGCACAGCACGTACAGAGTGTGGCGCAACTCCTATAGCGACACCTTTTCCACGCAAATCCTCGACGCGTTGTAGATAGGCATCCACCGAGCGATCACAGAAACGGCGTTGTCCCTCTTCCGGCGGCTGGTGAAATCCACTTTGTGCATATGCAGTCATGAGTAAGACAATACGTATACCTGCTTCTTTCGCAGCTGCTAGCACAGCTTCGGACATAGCATTGGGATTGTCATAGGGCTGTCCACTAGGCTGGTGATGCACGTAGTGAAATTCACCAACAGTGGTATATCCTGCCATCAACATCTCCCGATAGGTACGCAACGCACTCTCGTACAAGCTGTCGGGTGTGAGTCGCTGTGCTTCTTCGTACATCGCACGTCGCCATGTCCAGAAACTATCATACGCTGACAATGGACGGTGCGTATGTCCCCGTAATGCACGCTGAAAGACATGACTGTGTACATTCACAAAACCAGGAAGCACAAGCATATTTGGTAGTCGTGTGATGGCACCTACAAGAGCACGCGAGGCTTCACTATCTTGCTTCTCAATTGTAGCAATTCGTCCCTCATCTGTAATTGCGATCAGCATACTCCGCTCTATACCTTGTGGTGTATAAATATAGTCAGGAGCAAGATATTTCATAGTGCTTTCCCCTGTTTTCTGCGTTCGTTCCAAGCATGAATAACATCTATCAGTATGTTACGACGAAACGAGAACAGAATCAGCAAGAGGACAGCTAACCATATCCATAACCCACGTAGATAAGCCCAACGGAACCCTTGTAACAGAGGGACGAAAGAGTTATAGAGACCCCACGCGACAAAGCAGTAGGAACTCAACAAAGTAAAGGCAAATATGCGTACTGCAAAAGCAATACCTCTACTATCCCATACTGATACTCGCTCTGTAGCACTTGCTTCTACAAGAGCAAACAGACCAAAGAAAGTAACAGCGTACCACGGCCAAAACCACGGTGCACCAAGCAAGCAGTAGAGAAACCAAGCCATCGCCATCCATCGGATAAGGTGTAGAGGTGTAGAAAGACGATGTTGTACAAACGCTTGCAAACACAAAAGAGCATAGGCAAGCCCAAACATTCCTACACTAAGCGTATGTGTTATACGTTCAGCTCGTGAGCCAATATCTGGTATAGATACAGGTTTAAGAGAACGTTGTATCGCATTATAAAGTTGTCCAATAAAGTCAACAAGTGTATTCTCATTACGGAACGTACCAGGATTTACCGCAAGCACTTTTAACATAGCACCGGAATCCCAGAACGGAGCGTACAGGACAATAATCGTTCCAACGTACACAAAAACGACGCTACATAATGCTTGTAGTCGGCGTGGCTGTAGCCATAAGAAGAGTAGTAACCCCGGCAACAGCAATGCAACATTAGCTTTCAGGCATGTTGCAAGCGCAAAGAGCAATGCGACCCATATATAGGAGAGCAATGAAGTAGAGCGTATCAACACCCAAAGACCGAGCAGAATAAGTAAAAGCATAACGGTGTCATTATGAGCATTGACGCATGCTTCAAAAAGCAACAGTGGATTCCAGGCAAATGCAAGCGTGGCAAATAGACGCATACAAGGTTTGTGAATTCCATTTAGGCGTTGTAGGTGTCCACCAAGAGACCATACCAAGAGAGTCGAGCAGAGATGCGCAAGCAGACCTAGAAGACGAAGCGATAGAACCATCGCTGAAATATTTTTTCCGCCAAAGATAAGAACGATACATTCTTGTAGCAAACTACTGAGCATAATCCACGTTGGGCCATAGGCGGAGGGTTGGTCTTTCCAGTAGAGATAGTTATAGACTATATCTTTTGATATGGCTAGCGGTGTTGTCGTCAAAGGATTGAGATGATATAGCACCTCCATGCGCGCATAGATGATATAGGAAAACAAGTCTGGTGAAGTCACAACCGGAAAAAGGACACAGATTAGACCCAGCAGCAATGTCGATATAACGATATAGCGTAAATCAATTAATTTGGGAAGAGCACGCAAGGCAAACAGATAGCACAGGAAGAGAAGTGAGAAAGCACCAAGCAATAAAGCAACCTCGCTCCATGTCGCCAAGGGCGTAATATGCGAGATATCGCCAAAAGTTTGGAATAGGAAAGGAGTAAGCCTGCGTCCTGAAAACAATATGTGGCTAGGCAAAAGGAAAAGCTGACTAAGCGGAACAAGTTGTGCAGACACGAAGTAGAGATCGAGTAGAGGAAGTACTGCATCTACGATCAACCACGTAGCTAGCATGCCTACCAAAAATAGAGAGGATAAAACAATAGAATGTCCTGGTGAAGTATGAGATGTGTTGCTATTTTTTGATTGAACTATCAACATAGATGGAAAGAAACCTTTTAGCTTATACTCGTTGCAGTAAAGTGATGATGATCCGTATGGGTTTGATTATACGCCATTTTCGTAGGGACCGATTATGCCGTTTCACAAATTCCTATGAAGATGTCGGTTGTAGGGGCACAATTGATTGCGCCCAACAACCGACGATGCGGTCGGGCGCAATCAATTGCGCCCCTACAGCATCCGGTTTCTTTGGTTAAAGAGCATTATCGCGTCCTAGGTGAGGCTTGGAGGAACACGTTGAGGAGAAAGAAACGTTGCCGCACGTTGCCCCACCCTCAGGACGCGATACATCGGTCCCTACCATTATTCATGTCACGCATCATACGCGAAACAACGGGCCGAAGTCACCGATCAAATGGAACGCAGCCCAGAAATAGGGATGCACGCGATAGGGACGTACAGAGGTTCGTGCACGGGCAAGAAATGCCCGTTGCGCTTGTGCAAGTGCTGAGGCTTTTGAATAACCATGTAAAAGAACTTGATAAAACATCTCCATCAGTTCAGCACTGCTGGCATCGTCCACTTTCCAAAGTGTAGGCAAGAGAGAAGCGGCACCAGCGTAGAGAAAACCGCGTCCAAGCCCGATGACCTCATCGACGCCGCGTACAACAGCACGTCCTGTCTCACAAGCACTGAGCGTAACGAGCGAACAGGCCGAGAGGTCAAGATTAAACACTTCGCTTGCACTAAGCTGGCGATCAGCGAGTTTGACATGCGAGAAATTAGGGGCGTCAAGGCGAAACAGGCCATGCGCGGCGATGTGCACGATGGGGCTGCGTGCTCCGCTCCGTTCTAACAACGCTGTTGTAGCCTGCTCGTCTAGGGCACACGGTGCGCCTAGCTGTTTCGCCACCACCTCCGCTTCACGAGAGGCATAGGCCAGGCGTCCATGATCAGAAAGACCCATGACCAGTGAGTCTTCAAGATGTACCTCGCTAGCCTCAATGCGCTGTCCACGCTGACGACAAATATCAAGCAGGGCAGCTGAAGGCAAATAGGATATGTCGAGATGCTCAACAACAAATTGCACACCATCGAAGAGGCAATGGAAAGGCAAATAATGTAGTACACCATAGGGGACAACGATTACATGCTCACAGGCGTAAAGTGCATCTGATACTGGACGCAGAAGCAGATCATATAAACGTTGTAGGAGGCCAAGGCTGTTCTCTTGTAGCCCAAAGAAGGCTTGAGCACGGTCCGCATTGCCAGCCGCTTGACTTGCAAGGTCAAGATTAGCACGCCATAAGCTCAATAAGCGATCCAGTTTGGGAACAGCATTCTGTATGACCTGCACATCGACACCATTACGTGTCAGTTGGAAGATGTAAATGTCTCTGTCAGTCATGTAGTATTCGAGCATGAGTGACTTGGGGTCAAGTTTGGGCCAGAGCGATGTGACAATACTGTCTGTCCAATTCGAGCGTGGACGTGCGACTAGATCGCCAACTGAGCGCAGTTGCATCTGTTCTAAAAGATGGTCGATATGCCGTTCACGTTGCTGCATCTCCTGTCGCGCCTTCATTGGTCCCACAGTACGAATGCGCATGATGGCAGTATCGCTCAGGTTTGCTTCATTCTCAGTTTCATAGACAATCGAGCTAAACCATGCCTGTTCCTCGCGCAACCGCGCCAAGTCTCCAAGAATAGCTTCCCCTGCTTTGTCACCAGCACGTAAGCGGATATCAATGTTGTTACGCAGATAATCACCCAGTATGCGTGACTTCGCCTTCTCTACATAGATCAGTGCCTGATTTTTGTCATCGCGCTTTAAGGCAAGAATGATAGCGCGTTGATAAATGCCAGCTTTATCCTCAAGAAAACTAGTACGCGCATCCATCACTAGACGACTTTGTACCTCATCTATGCCTTGAATCGCGCGCTCGTATGAAGCTGTCGCCACCTCTAAGTCGCCGCGTTGCTCCGCGAGTTGACCAAGTAAATCATTACAAGAATACTTGAGTTCGAGCAAATCCTGGCTTTTGGCAATATCGAGTGCAGAGTCACACAAGTATTGTGCAGTGGGTATATTATGTTCAGCCTCGGCAATACGTGCTTGTAAGAGCGTCACGCGAGCTAGTTGTGGCAGGTCCTCTTGTTCCGCAAAGGCATCTGCGACATATTGTGCCTCGTGCAGACTGGCCTCCAGCTTTTTGTCGGCGAAGTACAATTCGGCCCGTCTAAGCCGTGCAAAGGCAGCAAGACGCACCAAACCTCCCTCTTCCAGCAGATCGCTGGCCTCCTGTAACATGTCTTCTGCCGCGCTAATATTACCTTCAAGCGAGGCGGCGGCGGCCTGATGCATCAACGTCTGCGCCAAATTGTGGTGATGAGCGGGCGAGGTACGGAAAAAATTGACGGTTTCCTCAGCAAGTTCGTAGGCTTCGCGCACACGGTTCAAGCGCATCAAGCAGAAACACATTTGCTGCGCCACTTCTGCCGCTGAAAAAGACATCGCGTAGCGCACAAAGAGCGCACGGCTCTGGTTATAGAGCAAAAGAGCCTGACTATAGTGACCTTGTGCCGCATAGATATCAGCAATATTGAGGTCCTCACGTGCCACCGATATCTGTTCGCGTTCACCATGCGCGAGAAAGGTTGTGCGCGCTAGTTCATGCAGGGCGACAGCTTCGCGGAAGCGTCCTTGTGCAGCCAGCGTAAGTGCTTTGTTACCACGCGCACGTGCGATATTGAGATCAACATTTTCGCCCTGCATAAGGTAAGTCTCGATGGCACGGTCAAAGAGGCGAATAGCTGCATCGTATTGCCCTAGCTCGAAGTTGATAACGGCTGCGTTTACGTCGATCTGGCCCGCACGAAGTAGTTTTCCATTACGCATAAAGATATCACGGGCCTGTGCTGCATCACGAAGAGCTTCAGTGGTGCGATTCAAACGCAGGCAGGAGCTGATGCGTCCGATACGTGTCCTTGCCCAACTTACCTCATCCTGAATTGAGAGAAATTCTTCACCAGCAGCATCAAAAAAGGGTACAGCGTCCTGGTCGTTGTCTAAACGACGCAAGGCATCACCACGCGCCATAAGCCCAAGTGCATGGAAGTAAGTATTGCGAGTAAGGTCGCCAACAAGTAAAAGATAACCTGACAGCAAGAACGATGCCTCTGCATCATTCGTCCAACGACGGTCAGTCTCTTTTTTGAGCAGAAAGACAAACTGATTGAGCGCGGCATCGTTGAGCAAAGGAACCTGTGTTTGTAACAAGTGCCGTCCTTGTTCTTCGCTCTTGAGGAGTATACTCGAAATCAGTTCTTGCGGTGTCATACGG
>CAXUIS010000037.1:0-27431 GCA_964250915.1 uncultured Ktedonobacteraceae bacterium
AAGTAGAAAAGTTCAAAGAATTATATAAAAAATAATAAGAAAAGCGAGAAATATTTCTTTTGACTTTTATCTATTAAGGGATACTTGTTGTTGGTTCATCTTTATGAAGTGGTTGGAGACACAAAAGAAGCGGTAGAGGAGCGCATGAGAGAGGCATTGCAGTTTCATTCCTAGATAATGCATGAGGAAAACTTGCCTCTCCCTGAGCCTCAAAATGGGCTACCTCAATAGAACTAGATTACCGTTGATTATATCGGTTCTGTTGAGGTGGGATGGTTCCTAACTCCATTGCGATTCCGTCAATTATCGTCCCACTTGGGGAAGGAAGTGCTATTGTGGTGCCTCGCCTCCTAGCGATCCTGATAGCCTCTTGTAAACGTGCCGCAGCCTCTCTCGTTTGCTCAAACTCGCCTTGTGAAGATGGACTACTCAGCAAACGAGTTTGCAACACCTCGATCTGCTTTCTTGCTTGTTCCAATTCCCAACTCTTCCTTTGATAATCCTTCTGACGTGCAAGCAAGATATTCAGAGAGCGTCCAATTTTCCAAAGCACATTGTCTTGTGATTCGGGTGCGCGGGCCAGAACGTCTCCGTTCGAGAAGCGAACCATCGTAGCCAGCACATATTCAATGCCCTGCTCAATTTGGTGTGTTCGTTCAAGCTCTCGCTGCTGCAACTCAATGTTCTGCTGACTGAGCGTTGCAAGTTCCTCGGCGTGATCAGCACGGCGAATGGCTTGATTGGTGCTCCTCAATAAGACGAAGGTGAACCACGCGATGGCGACTTGCAAGGTGATCGGGGCTGGAAGAATACTTTCCGCACTCGTCGCTACGATGTGTGCCAAGTCAGGATTGGGAATGTTGCTGTAAAGCACAATGATGATAAAAAGAATATTGATGCCCGCGATGAGAAAGACAATAGGTGGGGCAAGCATCGCAACGGCAACTACTAACGCTTGCACCATCAGGTCGAACAGTGGAAGGTTGCTTGGCTCAAGACCTCCTGGGAGACTGAGAACTGATATCCCGACACCCAGTTCTAGCCCGACTACCACCAGAATGCCTGCTGTGGTTACATGCCCTGTTCGGTTGAGTCCAAAGAGTGCAACCACATCAAGGAGGAAGACGAGCGCAAGGATAGATAGAAAAATAGGATTGCCTAAAGCTAAAGCTGCTGGGATGGGAAGGAGAGCCAACACAATGATAACGGGTAAGATGAGACTTGCCACACGTCCGCGGCGGGCAACCTCTCTCTGTTCCAAAGATGCATCAGCGGAAACACCCCGTGGTGCGGAAATACTATACCACCAGCGCAGTGCTGGCGACCCTGTTTGAACCTCCGCAAAGGAAGAGGATACTGGTTGAACGTTCCGAGAAGGCTCTGGATAGACAGACATGTTACTGCTCATATTGGTCATTATCTCTTTTCTGTTCATTGTTGGTTCTATCTTCGTGAACAACAGCAAGAGTACTTCCCTTATGAGTGACAGGCATCGTAACATGAGTTGTTTCCATCGTACCATCCATCGCGTTTCCCTGCGATGCCTCAGCGATACGTCACTTCTCTTACTAATCCTCTAATGAACCCTTTTTTTGCTTCGAGACATTTTCTTAGAATAACTAAGACGTTTGCTTATTAGTTAGCATACATTGTACATATATTGTTTTTACGTGTCAATAATTTTAGGTAGAATGTACTTATAAATAGGTAGGTAAGTAAGGGACCTTGGAGAAGAATTCGTGGGTGTTTTCTACGCTACGACAGATAGATCGGAATTTTGCTTACCCAAATGTAATCCGAAAAAGCTCTTTTTATCGTAGACGTTGAAAGACGTATGAAATTTGTAGTGAGGAAAGAGTAGTATGAAGATTGGGTTGTTAGAGGATAATCCAGCGATTTGTGATTTGATTACCACGACGCTTGAGTTGGCAGGGCATACAGTTGTTTCTTATACATATGGCATATCTCTCTTAGAGGCTTTGTTTACAGTGCATGACAGTACTACAATATCATTGATGTATGATGTGCTAGTAGTCGATTTAGGTCTTCCCGGCGAGTTATCTGGTGTAGCTGTTATCAATCAGCTTTATGAACGTATAGAACCTTCAACGCTTCCTACTGTTATTGTTTCTGGTGCAGCACAACAAGAATTAGACGCTGTTCACAAGCGTCATCCAACGCTTGCAGTCTTACGAAAGCCTTTCAATATACAGTCACTGTTAACTGTTGTAACTGAACAATACTATATGACTCAGAAGAAATCTGTCTATTAAGATAATTTCTTCTTGCTATTAATCTTGAAACAGCAAAACGTCTCAGGTCGCTTACAAGCAAACTTGAGACGTTTCTTTCTGTGTAGATGGTAGCGCATACGGGATTCGAACCCGTGGTCTCCGCCTTGAGAGGGCGGCGTCCTAGGCCGCTAGACGAATGCGCCATGTGGCCTCGTGAGTCCACTCTTTATTGTCGAGAGTTTCTTCACGAGGCTAATAATACTCCTCTACTCTGCACTTGTCAAGCGCATTGTTCCTATTTGTGCAGGTCCACACGCTCCAATTTGCCACGTAGGGTGAAATTGAAGGCGAGGCGTGTCCAGTTATCGGGTAGGTGTGGCTCTGTCATATAGCCATCTTCGCTGATTTTCAGACCTGCAAACCCGAAGATTGCTGCTTGCCATACTGCACCGGAACAGGCGGTATGAATGCCCTCAGGTGTGTTCCCGCGCAGGTTCTCGATATCGACGAGATTACCTAAGCGGAACAGTTCAGTTGCTGCATTCTCCTTGCCCAATTCGCATGCCAGAATGACGTGGAACGCAGGTGTGAGCGAGGACCCGTACTCATGGTCGGTGAGCGGGTAGTAGTAATCCCAGTTGGCCTGCTTGGTCTCCTGGTCGAAGTCCTGGTTGAGGACTGTGAGGAGCATCAGCACGTCCGCCTGTTTGACGATACGGTACTTCTGTATTCCCTCTACGCCGAGAATACCCTGATACGAGTCGGTGCGACCTTTGTACTTTTCCTGATCGAGTGTCTCAAGTTTGAAGAAACCATCGAACTGCTCAAACACCTTCGTCTCTGGATTTTGGAGAATGCGCATATGCTTGACCACATCCTGCCAGTGTTCAAGACGTTGACTCGTCAGGTCAAGTTGCTTCTCCAACGCCTGCGCCTTATCAGGAGCAGTTGTACGAAGCCATTGCAGGATATCAAGTGCGGTTTGCAGATTCCACCGTGCCATGAAGTTAGTAAAGGTGTTGTTGTTGACGTGCTCATGCCATTCGTCGGGGCCAATGACATCTGTAAGCTCGAACTGGTCATGTTCCTTGTTCTTCTCGACACGACTCCCCCAGAAGACCGCAGTGCTTAGAATAATTTCTGCACCGTAGTCACGCATGAAGTCATTGTCGCCCGAAATGGTCCAATATTCCCAGGCACCATGTGCAACGCTTGCACTGATATGTATCTCTAACGGTCCGTTAAGTACGGGAATGACCTCACCGGTCTCTGGGTGAATAATGGAAGGTGGCGTTGATTCTTCACCACTCAGCGTACTCTCCCATGCGTACTGCGCACCCTCGAAGCCATTGCTTGCGGCTTTTTTGCGTGCTGCTGGTAGTGTATGATAGCGATACATGACAAGGTTGCGTGCGAGATGAGGCATGGCATAGACAAAGAAGGGTAGCATGAAAATTTCGGTATCATGGAAGATGTGCCCACGATAGCCAAAGCCCGTCAATCCCTTTGCCGCGATACTGTAGCGATCATCATGTGAAGAGGCGTTAATACGCAACTGGTACAGGTTATAGCGTATGCCAACCTGCGCCTTCTCTTCGCCTTCGATAATCACGTCCGCTTCGTTCCAGAATTGTTCCCATGCAGTATGATTTCCAGCAGACAAAGCATCGTATGCATTACCTTCCGTCTTGAGAAGTTCCTGATGATGATTGAGTGCAGTTGGTACAGGGTCTACACCGTCACGAGAGGTATACATTGTGACGAATTTCTCGGCGGTAACGGTTGCGCCTTGTGCAAGTGTGCCATAGAGCCGAATGCTCGGAGCAGTATCAGAGTTGTAGATCTCTGTGTTGAAGCCTTGTGTGGCACTCGTGATACTGATTGTTTGCGCTAGTTGAACCTGTGTCGCTATCGTCTGACTTTTAAGCCACACAATGTTGTCTTTATGGCCCTGGTCGTCAACTTCCCAATGCATCAAGTTGTAGTTGCCAACCGCAGTATCGAGATCAGCGAACAGTTCGACTTCAAGCGGCTGATCAGCTTTTTCTGCTGTTACACTGTAGCGAATCGCGCCAACATGTTCATCCGCTAAGCTGGCAAAGCGTTCGCTTGTAATGAGTAGCCGTGTACCCGATTCGCCTTCCCAACGCACTGTGCGCGTTACGACGCCATTTTTTATATCGAGGGTACGTTGGTAGTCCAGAATATGGCCTCTATCAAGACGGAAGCGTTCGCCGTTGACGAATAGGCGTATTACTGTCCAATCAGGAGCGTTGGCGAGTTCTTCTTTCGCTATCGGAACTTTATCGAAGACACCATAGAGCAGGGTCGCGGGATTGGCTTTTGGGTAGCCTTCTTCAAATGTACCACGCGTACAAAAGTAACCATTGCCTACTGTGTAGACAGTTTCCTCACTATGAAGGGTTTTAGGTGTTGGGTCAAAGGTAGTCTCGCTTATGTGCCAAAGGTCCACAGAAGCATCCTTCCTAAAAATGCTTGATACTAACTTCCTAGAAGCTAGTACCGTGCGTTTTTATGTGTTAATCTATCAAATCTTGTAGTGTTTTGTTTTCCATATTTGGAATAGCTTTGTCTGCTTTGTGGAAGCGGTCTGCTGGCCCAATGCCCAGTGCTTCCATCCCGGCAGCTTTGATTGCTTCAATGCCTGCGTCCGCGTCCTCAACACCTAAGCAGTCCATGACTGGTGTATTGACGAGACCGGCGGCGAAGACAAAGACATCGGGTTTCGGTTTGCCATTGACAATACTATTACCATCGGCGATACCATCAAAGTACGAGGTGATTTGCAACTTCTCTAGCACCGTTGCGGTATTTTTGCTCGCAGAGGCGATGGCCGTTTTGATACCTTCAGCGCGAAGCTCTTTCAGCAATTCGACACCACCAGCGACAACCTCGTTCGGTGTCATGTTCTTAATCAGTTCGGTATAATAGCGGTTCTTACGATCCATCATTTCTTGCATCTGGTCTTCAGACACTTGCTTGCCCTTGAGCAGGTACATGAGCGAGTCACGGCGTCCAACGCCACGCAGGTGTGCATCGTTCTCTTCGTGTGTAAATGGAATGCCCTCATCATCCGCGAGATGTTTCCATGCTTGATAGTGGTACTCGGACGTATCGGTGAGTACGCCATCCAAGTCAAAAATGATCGCCTTTGGTCTTTTCATCGAAATATCGCTCCATCCTTGAAGAACTATTCTCTTTTGATAGAAGGAAGTCAAGATGAACTTCACTCCTACTTGAGTAACGAACAAACAGTAAAAGAGGTGACATCGTATTCTGAATTTGTTTACGTTTGCTGTACAATTGACTCACGCTTCAATGTGGGACCTGCTAAGAAGGATGCTGTGATGGCAATGGCACTGAATACGAGGATAATACTAAAGGCATAGGTAAAGCTTTTGGTGCGATCCAGCAGGTAGCCGATGAGAGGCGGTCCAATGATGGCTGTTGGGCTAGCTAACACACTTAGAAAGCCCTGTGCAACACCTTTGCGAACAGTTCGTAGCTGTGCCGCCGAGTTAAACACAGAGGTGTATGGTATGGTTGCTCCGATAGCGATCAACGAAATACCAAGAATTGCTAGTATTGGAATAGTGAGCGGAATCATCAATACCGCAACGCCAGTTGCACCCATGATAGTCCCTATACGGAGTAAAGGAATAGCACCAATGATGCCACGCCCAATTAATACACCTCCAAGTGGTCTAAAAAACATGCCCGTTAACAAGGCAAACGAGCCAAAGGTGGCGGCGAGCGTAAGCGGCAAACGATACTGGTAGATGAGATAAATAGTCAGCCATGCCGAGATTGCCGCACCCAGGCCAAACGTGCCGAGATGTGAAAGTCCCAAGGTCCAGACTGCGGGTGAGCGAACAGCTGATTTCACGTCAACCTTAGTACGCGTGCGCACTTCTTGCCCATCGTTGACGAAGAGCCAAACGATGACAGACGTTGCGCTCAAAATACCCCAGAAGAGGAAGCACCCCCGCCAGCCCAGGAAAGGCAGTAAGAGGGGTGTGACGAATATTCCTAGTGCTTGCCCTACCTGTGTCGCGCCACCATAAAGTCCTTGTCCTAGCGGAGCATGTTTACCTAAGCCTGCTGAAACACCTGCGCCAGCAATGAACGCCCCACCAGAGCCAAAGCCAACCAGGAGGCGACAAAAGAGTATCCACAAGAGGTTAGGAAAGAGTGGCAGGAGTACGCCCCCAACGACAATCAGGCTGCTAAACCAAATGAGGACGGGTCTAGCACCGAAACGATCCGCTAATGCTCCGGCTGGCAGATAGGTAAGGGCAAGTCCCAGAAAGAGCAGTGTTGAGAGCAAACCAGCCTGTCCACTTGTGATATGCAGCTCGGCGCGTATCGTTGTGATAAGGGGGCTGTAGTTGGTGTAGTGAATGGAAACGATGACAGAGGTGAGGCATGCAGCAAAAATACGTAATGGAACGCTACTCGGTTTCTGGTTTCTAGCTATACCCGATGACGATTGCACTGAAGAGGCCGATGCCATAAATGATACGCTGCGCTTTCTGTTATCTCGAATATCATGTAACCTCCTGATATGGCTACCGCTTCATTGTAGCACGTCCTTAGAAACACAATGACGGACATGGGTGGTATATGGGCGAACGGTAGGGGCAGCAATTCATTGCGTCCAAAGATGGGGGTGGGGAAGGGCCACGCGTCGGCAATGATTCTTTACCTTGACATGAACCCCTCCCAACCCATCTTTGGGCGCAATGAATTGCTGCCCCTACCGCTAATTGTAGTTGATTTCGGCTTCGGGTGTTTGTCCAAAGGAGACCGCGTGATAGCGTACTTGAAGCGGAGCGTGTTGCAAGTTGTGAGCTAGCATGTGCGTTTCCATCAGGTCTTTCAGTCGTTGTGCAACGAACTCGGCACCACCATGTTCAGCGTTCAGGACAGCGACAAGTGTGTGCATACCGTGGACGCTTAACAGGTCGTCTCTACGCATATATTTCCGTAGTGCGGGCAGCGTTTTTTGTAGGAAGGTATGAATACCGCGCTCTACTTGTATGTCAAGTAGCTTTCCTCCTTCGCGCTGTATATGAAAGACAATTACGCTTTGCGTTTTTGAGATGCGTCGTAGTTTACGTTCGGCGTCTTCTAGCGTCTTTGTGGAGGCCACTGCTTGCCAGACGTGATGCGAACGTTTGCGCATGACATCATACTGTCCTTGCAGGCGTGCAAGTCCCTCCAATCCTATTGTACCGAGTGTCCATACAAACTGCTTTGGAGTGCTCAACGCATAGGGCGTACTGACGAGGAGTTCTCGTAGGATAGGCAGAACATTCATCGTTGGTGCTTCGTACCGTTCCTGCTCTCGTATTTTGAGGTGTCCAGCATGGATACGGCGTCGCTGTTTTAGAAAATCATGGATGGTCATAGGACCTTTGTTGTATACAAGGGCTTCTGGCTCATAGACAAGAGAAAGCTTTTGTGCTGATATCGCCGCTTGAATAGAAATTTCATCAACGGCTGTATCGGTTGGAATGCTCTCGACTGTATTACGGAACGCGACGACCTCACCAAGTTTTGGGCTACGTCGGGCCATACGATCATGAAGAAGCCACAAGAGATGGACAGCATGCCCAACGAACGTTTCTTGATCGTTAACGGGTATGGGATGTGCTCCCACCATGCCGACGCTGGCATCGAAAAAATGGGTGCAAAGCTGCTCTAACGTGTCTCGTTCAGGGATAATGTCGGCTCCCACCATGACAAGAATCTCGCTACGTGCATGTTGCAGGAAGAGATTGATTGCTGAAGCTTTCCCCTCGCGTTGTGGCTGAACGAGAAGTTGGATACGGAGTTCAGAAACCATCATCGCCTCTACGACGGCAACGGTATTGTCAGTACAACCGCTTGCGACAACAATAATTTCAGTAAGTGCAGTCCGAGAATGTGTCTGGTTCAAAACCGCTTCGAGTGTACGCCCAATATTGGCTTCTTCGTTATAGGCCATGATCCCAACACTGTATTCAATGCACTCCGTCGTGAGCCGCGATGATGCCTGTTGAATTGATAACGACTCTGGCAGTGACAGTATTTCTAATGTCTGTTCTTCTATGTTGCTGACCAAGAGACAGTTCCTCCTTCTATATATACCCTTCTCTATCGTCAGCATAGTCGCTCGTCTGAACGGTGTGTCAGAATTATGTGTCCTTCCTTATAGCGTCTCAATGAGTCCAGGACGCCAGAGGTACTTATGTTCGCGGTATTGCTCTGTAAAGCCGATGCGCTTATAAACGGGGTAGCCCATGCGTGTTGCTTGTAGACAGACGTACCGATAGCCGCGTACTTGCGCTTCCAATAGGGGGGCGAGTGTAATAGCTGTTCCAAAGCCCTTGCCACGTGCAGAGGGAATGGTGCTTACGTCATAGATGCCTGCTATACCATCTGTAAAGAGGAGCGTTGAAGAGGTAACAGGTTCGTCATTCATATAGCCGATATAGTGTAGAAATGGACCTTGTGGATCAAAGCCAAGCAGTGTGTAGGCGTCAAAGTAGATTTGTCCAAGTGATGGCGTCTTAGGAAAGAAGCCTGCTACCGTTGCTTCATGCCAACGAGCAAAACTAGCTGTATCGGTGACTCGCTCGATAGTGAAACCAGGGATATTTGGCGGATTAAACGTGTGGGTTGCAGGTTCAATAACCATGTGTGGCTCCTCCTCAAAGAGCAGAAAATCATACTCTTCGAGGTAGTCCGCAAGGTTCGACGGCTGTGTTGAGGGAAGAATGTGCCAGACGAGCGGCAGGTTGAGCGAGTTGAAGAGTGAAAGAGTTTCCTCGATAGTGCTCTCAACATTGTCTAGCGTCAAGCGTGTACTAGTTACAACATTCCATAGAGTAGCTCCCTTGCTCATAATCATCGTTATATCGGGCGACTCTCGCAATTTCAGGTAGGGTAAGCACGAAAAGTATGTGTAGTAGGCAGTATAGTTGGCTTCCATCAATGAGACGAGATTCGAGGTGTTCATGAGTGCATCTTGCATGTGTAGGTTCTTTCTAGCTTAAATTGTCCATTGCCTTCGATGATATAGGTACCTTCTAGTTTCATCGTAAAATATATGTGTTACAAGGTATACGCATTTCTGGTAGCACTCTATGACATAGGGAGATTTTTACAAGAGGCATACTACTTTTCATGCGCTATTTGGACATATTTATATTAAGATATACCATTTACGCTTTTATGTAGCTATTATGTATATTTGTCATTCTGTACTTGTAGTTTAGTGCTCTATTGTAAGGGAATTTTGATTTTTATCTCTTCTTTGTGCTCACAAAGTATGATTAATTCATAACTACTAATAAGTACTTCTATTCTCTTCAATATTGACAAGAGTACGGCATTGTGGTATGTTTCGGCATATTATCTAAGCTTTATAACGGGACAGAGAAGTGTCCATGTCACTTTCTGTATCTTCACGATGTATTATTTGTTCAATCGTTACATCTATACGCATGAATGTTTTCACGAATTGTTCTTCTTAACATATTTTCCGCACTAAGAGGATTGGAGCAGATATGGCTTTTGATGGTGTGACAAGGTTTCCAGACAAGGCTAGAGTGCCATTTGCTAGTAAGAACGTCCCAGTGTCTTCCTTTTCCTCAAACGAGGCACAACGTTCTAGTAGTGATCCTGAAAAAGATGCTCGTGAGCCATCTCTTTTTCATGGAGAAGCACTGGCAAGAGATAGAGTAGCGGAACGCTATGGCACGTTTATCGTACTAGGTTTCACCGCAATATTTGTTCTTTTTTTGCTTGGCATGGGTCTTGCAGGACAAACGGCTGGCAAGAGTTTTTCGCTTAAAAGCATCTCTGATATTTTGCAGTTTGTGGGAGAAGGCATCGGCTTTGTCTTTTGTCTTAGAATTGCGCTACGACTTCGACGTGTTTCTACTCAGCTACGACGGGACCTCATGGCACAAGGCACACAGCAGCGAACGCGCAACGAAATTGCTGCTGCGCGTGCAGAAGCTCAAATCGCGCAACGTGCATATTTTGCCTGGGTATTTCTTGCACTTGCCATTGCACTTTACGCGAGTGGACAAGCTATTTGGACGAGTTATGATGTTCGTATGAACTCGGCCGACGTACCATTTCCAGGTCTTTACGACATTGGATTTGTCGCCTCTTATCCATTCTTCTTAATTGGAGCATTGCTTCTTTCCCGCCGTAATAAAGCAACAGTGGGAGGTACACGCTTAATTCTTGATGCGTTGGCGGTGATTGGCGCATCACTTGCGCTTTCCTGGTTTTTCGTGCTGAGTCCTGCCATCGCGGGGCTTTCACAAGCACCAAGTGCGGGGGCGGCATTCCTGGCAATCTATTTTCCAGCAGGTGATCTTTTCCTGGTTGCCGTCGGTGCCTTTTTGATGTTTAGCCCTCTCGCTAATCGTGAGCAACAGCCTGTTCTTCTTCGACTCTGCTTGGGCCTCTTCTTTCTCGCAATCACTGATAGCCTGCTTGGATATCTCAGTCTTACCCCTTCGGGATTTAATACAGGTACGTTACAGGACATTCTTTGGCCCTTAAGTATGTTATTCGTTGGACTGGCGGCAGTCGAGTATCCTCGTAGTATTGCACGAGGACAAGAACAGGCAGCGCATTCCAATAATGGTGTGAACGGTGCTGCACCTCTTCTGGTAACTGGTCGCTCGTCTCAGTTTACTACAACACTTCAGACCATCACACCCTTTATTTTGGCACTTACGACAAGTGCTGTTCTACTCAGCATTATTGCTCCACGAGGGGGGACGATCCTCATACAAGCTGATGTCATCGCGTTTGCCCTGGTTCTCGTCGTTGTCGTCCGTCAAGCACTCACACTACTTGAAAATAATCGTCTTACTATGCAAATGCGTGGCGAACTCGTCATTTCAAAGCGCGAGTTATTTGTGACACGCCGCGAGGCTGACGAAGCGACACGCTCAGTACAGGAGAAGCAAGCGTTGGAGGAAGGGGTAACAATACTTCAACGAATTCATGCACAAGTCGCTCGTGGCGATTTTGCAGTTCGCGCTCGCATCAATGGAGGTCCGCTCATGCCTATCGCGGTGAGTCTCAATTTGATGCTTGATCGCTTGAGTACCTTGACGCAGCGTGGCGCGGCTTATGAACAACTTCTGTATAGTCTAAGACTGTTGCAAGAAGCTCTTGATAGGAACACACAGGGACAACCTCTATTGTTAGAAGAGCAACTCTCCACACAAATTGCCACAGACCTTCGTCCTATTCTTATGCAGTTATCGTATCTGCAACGGGCACAACAAAGTCATCTGCAGCGTCTCACAAACACTATTGCGTCAATACACCCACTGATGTTGCGGCTCCGCGAGGCTCTCACTGAAGTGAGAGATTCGGCAGCTTTTAAAGAACTCGATTCATCAGCCGTTGAACATGCGGCACTAGAACGAGCTGTACGAGTAGAAATGCAAGTAGAGCAGATGCAAAAAACATTGCTCGATCAAGTTTCTACGAACGTTATGCACATTGATGAACATATCAAGTCCGCTCCTCGTACAAATCAAGCTGATTTTCCACAAAAGCGGAGTCAGCAACAGCAGATAGATGCGTGGCAAAGGCGGAGGAATGTAGAAGGGAATATTCCCCCTGCTACACAGAATCGCTAAGGAACACGAATGAGCAAATGTATTGTGGAGACAATGAGAGTACCTTGACATACTGAGAAAGGGCTACATGTGAATGAGAGGAGTAGAAGGGATGAACGGCAAAATGAGGCTAAAGGATGGTGCCTCGGACAACCTTCTCATAGAGTTGAAAGTGGAAGAATTATATGTGGCGTCTGTGGTATGCTCGTTGCAGGTGCACAACTTGGAAACTATCAAGTCCAGCAGCTTTTGGGACATGGTCGAAGCGGTAGTGCATACCTAGCAGTGCACCTGCGGTTGAAGCAATTTGTTGTTCTGAAACTCTTTCCGCTTGACAAAGCATCTTCTTTTCTTTGGGAATCAGCACGTGCGGAATGTCTCTATGTCGCACAAATACGTCACGGCTCAATTCTTCCTGTCTTGAGTTGCGGAGTGCAGCGGCTTGAGGAACGTCCAAATAGCTCTACTGCTTTGATTACGATAAATACAAGTCAAGAGAATAATGTGTTACTTACCATTCGTCAGTACGTCCGCTATCCATTGCTCTCGTTTCTCTCGCATGTTCAACGCGAAGAGGCACAAGGAGCACGCGCTATGAGCATTATTCAACAGATAGGTTCTGCGTTGAGTGCGGTCCATGCACGAAATGTTGTTCACGGTGCTCTCAACCCCGGCAACCTTCTTTTTGATGAGCAGGAACAACCTTGGATTGCAGACTTCGGATTGGCACGACTTCATCCACCTTCCGTGCCCTATCTAGCACCAGAACTCTATACGGCCAGTCGTACTAGTATACAGACAGGCAATATGACGCTCTTTTGGGAGGCTGTAACGCCTGCAAGCGATCAATATGCTTTCGCGCTCTTGTGCCAGCAACTCCTCTCGCATGTACTTCAACGTGAGGACTACGAGCGGGGAACGCCTGCGTTACAACGGGCAACTCATCAGCAGCCTACACGTCGCTTTCCTTCTATTGATACCTTCACGGCTGAACTTTTTACGCTCCTTTCACGTAGACGCACAAATCTTCTAGGAGAGGGAAGTATGCCATCCTCTAGGAATGCACAACTCTCTCCACAAGAAGCGCAAGGTTACGATGGAGAAATGCAACAATCATCTTCGGCAGGAAACGCGTTACGAGCATGGGTTTCTGGTAAAACACCTGCCGCTCTCCCCGGCCCCGATCCGATATCGGTGTTGGAGAAACGCGCAGGTAAACTCTTTACAATGCGAAATTATGATGCCGCGATCCAGGTCTATCAGCAAGCTTTAGCACTGGATGCAACACGCGATTCTATATGGCTCGCACTTGGTGATGCGTTTCTTGCTAGTGAACAATACGCAGAAGCACTTAAAGCCTATGAACGAGCGATTTCGCTTAATCCAAATAATTCATTAGCGTGGTCTAACAGTGGTGCCGCACTTGATGCACTTGGACGCCACAGAGAAGCATTAGCGCGTTATGAGCGAGCATCTCAACTGGATGGATAGAGATACATCTATTTCGTAGCAGTATCAATGCAAAAAGTGGCTACGATATCGTACCGCGACTATGCTACAATAAGCAGGAATGGCAACTATGCAACACGGAGGCACCATGCGTTTATCGAGGGATAAACAGACGAGTCATGAAATAGGAGTGGACACCGATGATTCGTATTTGCTCATACATGACTGTACACTGCTTGCACCTCAAGAGCAAGGAGGACTTTTCCCTCATCAAGATATTCTCATTCAAGGGAACCGTATTTGGGAAGTTAGTCCCACAGGTACTATCATCCCTGATTCTGTGCAGAAGGGTACTATACTCGAAGGTCAAGGGCACCTCGCAATTGCTGGTCTAATCAACGCGCATACACACTCACCTGAAAATGTGCTTAAAGCAACATCACCGTCTCTTCCACTGGAACTATGGCTTATTCCATTGTTTGCTAGTATCGTCGAGTGGACACCACGCCTGGCATATCTGAGCGCATTGCTCGGAGCGGTTGAAATGCTTAAAACAGGTACAACCGCCGTTCTTGACCATCTTTGGACCGTCGAGGGCGTTGCATCAGAATATCTTGATGCAGTGATGCAAGCATACAGTGATGTGGGTATTCGAGCATCGGTGGCTCCTCATATTGAGGATAGAGACTTGGTGCTGGAAGCAGGAGCGAAGCATGGTTTGGTCTTCCCACGTCATCCGTTTATTGGTCGTTTTGCCGAGTGGCCTCCTATCGCAAATCAGCTCACTGCTCTGGAACAATTTCTAGCAACATGGCATAATGCTGATGATGGACGATTACGTTGTCTCGTTGGACCAAGTGGCATTCACTGGTGTAGTCCTACTCTGCTCTCCTCGTGTGTTACGCTTGCAGAACGCTACAAGACCGGGTTGCACCTTCATGCGGTGGAAACAGAACTTCAGGCACACATCGTCCATGAAGCATTAGGTCAAGGGGGAATATCCTTCCTTGATTCTGTTGGCGTACTTAAGCCGGGAACTTCTCTTGCCCATGCAATTTGGCTTGAGTCAGGTGATTTGGGACTCTTGGCACAAACAGGAACAACAGTTGTTCATAATCCGGTAAGTAATATGCGTCTTGGAAGCGGTTTATTTCCATTCATTGAGGCTCAACGTCACGGTGTTACTCTTGCGTTAGGCAGTGACGGTGCGGCAAGTAATGACACTCAAAATATGTTTGGCGTCATCAAGCAGGTAGGTCTCATTCACAATCGCACTGACGAAGATCATCGTGCGTGGCCTAGCGCAGGCGCGATTCTTGATGCTGCGACTCAAGGAGGTGCTACTGCACTAGGGCTGGAAGCCGAGTTGGGGAAAATTGCGCCAGGATATCTTGCCGATATTATCCTGTTAGACCTGGAAGCGCATCCTTTCTTTCCCTTACGCGATCCCGCACTTCATCTGGTCTATTGTGAAAACGGCGAGTCAGTAGAAAGCGTGATTGTGAATGGGAAGGTCATTGTTGACCATCGGACGCTCATAACAGTAGATGAAAAAGCATTACGCGATGAACTTCGTGAGCAATGTGCTACCGTGTGGCTTGGTTTCCCTGAAAGCCTCGCCTCTGTAGCGAATACACAAGAAGTTTTAGCAACGTTTGACGCTCTCCGCCGACTGCTATTAAAAAAGGAGTCGGGTTTACGATAGAAAGATACGTACATTTGTAGGTTGTTGTCTATTAGAGGTCTATTTTTCAAGCGAAAGGATTTTTTCATGGACGAGTCCGTACAGAAGCCAGAGGTACAACGAGCAGATGCTCCCCCAGAGATTGCAGGGAGTCAATCAACCTTTATTAACTACACGCTTCGTTTTACAGGTGCTCCTAGTCTAGGACAATTAGTTGCTGTAGCAGTCGCAACAGCGGTGTACACAGTGCTTTCATGGCTAGCGATTATTTCGCTTCCTTCTGGTGTACCGGTTGTATCAACCGTATTTCTTGCCATTGGCTTTGGAATTCCATTTGCTATCTGGTTTGGGGGATGGGCGTTCGTTATTGCCTATATTGGAAACTTTGTCGGTGCTGGCCTTCTTTCAACTCCTCCACTTCCATTGCCTATCGCACTCTGGTTTGGCACAGTTGATCTTATTCAATTGGGTCTACCGATGATTTTGTATCGCACACTTGCAAAGCGATTTGGAGTAAGCCCAATTGGAAAAGATGTCTACACAGTACGTGGCTTTATCTTCTTTATCGTCTGCGCTGTATTGCCCAACAACATCATTGGTGGTCTTTATGGAAACTACATTTTGGTCCAGACAGGCGTTGCACCAGCTAACACGTTCCTTTTGGGATGGTTTACGTGGTCGCTCTCAAACGTGGTTGTGACCCTGATTATCGGTTCCATCCTTCTGAAAACGTTGGGACCTGTTGTCGAGCGTTTCGGCTTGACCATCCGTAACGCGTTAAGCTAAGAAAAGTAGATTTGCCCCATATTGTTACATAAGTTGCTCATGAAAGGTTCCTTTCATGAGCAACTTATGTAACAATATGGGGCAAATCCTCACATACTTGATGAAAAGCAGATCATTTTCAGCCATTGCGACAACTCTGTTATCTTGTTCCACGACGACGACTTGAGGTGCTCCGTCTTCGAGCGTTTCGCCTGCCCAAAGTCGCGCTAATCGGGAGCGAAATGCGGAGATTACATTAGGACTTACATGGACAAAAGGAGTATACGGTTGATGGAAACGCAATTCTTCCTCGAACAACTTGACTAGTACTTCCTCGTATATGACGTTAACGCACAACTTGCTTTGCGCCAAGAGCTTCCATCCATTGCTTAATAGTAAGGAAAGCTGGAAAAGCAGGATCATGTGTACGAAAGCGCGATACGAGAGCAGCCGTCGATGGAGGACGTAAACCTGTACGTTCTAGCACCTCTTTCGTGGTAAAAAGTTCCTCAGGAGTACCTGTAAAGGAGAGCTTTCCATTACGAAAGGCGACTACACGCTGACAGTATTCTGCCACAAGCGTCATATCATGCGTGATAATAACGATGGTCTTGCCCTGTCTTTGCAGTTCACAGAGTAAGTTCATAATCTCTGTCACTGAACGATAGTCTTGTCCTGTCGTTGGTTCATCCACAATGACAATTTCTGGCCCTAATGCAAGCACAGCCGCTACTGCTAAACGTTGACGCTGACCCTTACTAAGAAAAAGCGGGTCTTCATTCCGAACGTCCGTCAAGTGTACAGCCTCCAAGGTTGCGGATAGAACTCTTTGCCGCTGTTCGACAGGCATCTCCAAATGCTTCAAACCGTATTCAATCTCGTCACTAACCGAGCGGCAGAAGAGTTGATGATCGGGATTTTGGAAGACATAGCTCACAGTACGCGGTAGGAGCGCGCGTACACGTTTTAAGGCTATGTCTTGTCCAAGCACACGCATATTGCCTGATGAGAGATGGTATATCCCTGCGAGTATCTTCGCAAAGGTTGTCTTGCCACTTCCGTTAGGTCCTAAAAGCGCGAGCATTTCGCCTCGATAGAGTGTAAAGTTAATATCGTGCAATGCCGTCGTTCCATCATCATAGGTATATTGTACATGCTCAGCTTGCACGATAGCTTCTTGAGTAGGCACGTTCTGCTCTTGCAATACTTTATCGGCAGGATGCAAGGAAAGAGAGGGCGCAAAGGCTTGCTCAGCTTCCTCAAGTGTCAACGGCGGATGCGAATGATAGGTGTAGCCAGTGGCCCAGGAGATGCGCGTCAACTCGCTCGCTGAAGCACCGCATTGCTCTAAAAGCTTCCTCTCCGTATAAAAGTCAGAGGGAGAGGCCACGAGTTCGACACGACCTTCGTGCAGTAATGCGATACGATCACAAAAAGTCGAGAGAATTTCTGGGTCTTGCTCAACCAGCACTACCGTCATGTCGGAATTTTGTCGTAGACGCGCGATTGTTTCGATGACTTCACGTTTCCCAACTGGATCAAGATCGCTTGTTGGCTCATCAAGAATGAGCACTTTTGGACGCATTGCCAGAAAAGCCGCAATAGCAACACGTTGCTTCTGTCCGCCTGAAAGATCGGCTGGGTGAATATATGTAGCACCATGCCAGAGCTGTTCTAGTCCAACCCATACGAGAGCCTCGTGGACGCGTTGCAGAATTTCTTCGGTTGGCAACCCTTGTATCTGCAATCCAAGCCCCAACTCATGTAGAAGACTCATACGTAAAAACTGATTTTCCGGGTCTTGTAGTACCATACCAATACTATGTGTACTTGTAGTTTTCGCGGCCACAGGCATTCCCATGAGCGTGATGTCGCCACGAAAATGTTGCACCAACTGTTCAGGCGTAAGGCGCGCACTAAAGGGAAGAATACCTGTCAAGGTGCGACAGAGCGTAGTCTTACCTGCACCACTTGCTCCTGTGATACCGAAGCACTCGCCTTGCTTCACTTGTATCGTAATATCGCGCAGCGTCCAGGCGTTGGGTATTTCGCTAAAGGTGGGATATCGCCACCATAACCCGGACGTTGCTAGCACTGTCATCATGCTTGTTTCCTGCATATTCACCACCCAAGAATGTGTGTAAGTGTGTCATGTGATGTAAAGGCAAGCAACAGCAAGCCTAGACTAACTACTGCAACTCCCCAATCGATGGGTCGCCAGCGACTTGTCTCATAGAAGTCAGCACTTGCTTGTCCAAGCGTATAGCCACGCACCAACAAAGCATCGCCAATTTCGCTGGAGCGACGAATCATTGTTGCGATCATCGGTACGGCTAAGCTAGCAAGGTCATTCAATCGGCGAAAAATATTGCGCGGACGTGCATTGATAGCGCGAGAGAGTTGCGCCTGATGAATAGTACCGTAGTCAGATAAAGCAAGGTCAAGCGAACGAAACACGGTACTCAAAAAGAAGACAATAGACTGTGGTACATGCAACTGACGCAGTGTTCCAATAAGTTCTGTGTCTCGACTCGTTACCACTAGGGCAATAGTTGCAAATACCATGCCTGCATAACCAATAACTTTCGTACTCGCCACCAAAACGCCTCGATCACTTACAAACACCTGGAGAGGACGAAAAAAGGTTATGTGCAGAAGTGTCCATCCTGGCAGAGGCAAAAGGCGGGTCATCAAAAAGGCGACCAGTGTAGCAAGAAGGATGCCAACGAGAAGCTTACGAGTCACAAAGAAATATAGACCGACGATGACAACCCATACCAATTCCCAAAAGGCAAAGCCAAGTGCTAGCTGCCCTGAGTAGAGTGGAAATTGTAACAGAACTGTGTGACTTGGAACTGGGTTAAATAAGACCCATGTTGTAAAAAGACTTAAGAGAGGCGAAAGTGTCAGGAGCAAATACAACCGTGCAACATTAGTTTGCATCCCGCTGAGCAGAAACGCAAGCAATGAAGCGACTAGTAATAGCGTAGCACCTACAGGATCAGGATGCGCTGTATCAATAGTGCGTAGTAGCAACGTTGAGAGAGACAAGATGAGCAATGTTCTTGCAATGAGATGTATACGAGCAAACGGAGCATCTATGCGCCGCGAGAAAAGAAATGAGCGTACATAGAGTCGTCCTGGTGGTGGCTGTAAAAATAAGTTTTCAGGTGGAGTATTTTTTTTTCGTACTAACAACGTGCTCTCCAATGACCTTCAAGCATAAACAAGAGTTTTGTGATTACTCAGTAGTATAGTTTATGATACCTCAATTCAGCAAGCTTTTCTTGATGCGGATGCTTCATGGTATGATTTACGAACGAAGTCAAATATGAGCGTACAATTGAACACCACGAAACAACGTTTCATTCTTACATGCTCAAACTAATTGTGAAAAGGACTTAAAAATGCCTGCTATGGAGCCTATTGTATCGCTTTACGAAAAGGAACACGTTCCTGTAGATACACTACCTGCGACACTCGCAACACTATATGGTGGTGGCTTTACATTACCTAAACGTGTGCAACAAGAGCGACCCTACGTGTTGGCGAATTTTGTAGAGACGATAGATGGTGTGGTGTCGTACAATGCACCGGGGCAGACAGGTGGAGCGGCGGTCAGTGGCAATAACAAACAGGACCAGATGGTGATGGGTTTGCTACGTGCGTATGCCGACGCAGTAATCATTGGTACCAGTTCACTCCGTACAGATGCCAACCATTTACATATTCCCGCAACGATCTCTCCTGACTATGCCGATGCTTACGCAGAGCTACGCACGCGTTTAGGGAAGCGAGACGCGTTGCCAATAAGCGTGGTTATGACGGCTAGCGGCGATATTAACTTCGATGATAAAACGTTTCATACGTCTGGATTGCGAGCGGTCGTTGTCACAACCGAAAAAGGGCAAGATGCTTTACGCAAAAAAACAGTGCCACAAGGAGTAGACGTACATGTGGTTTCGTCGTATCCGTCGTCAGAAAGTGGTGTGTCACCAACTGATGCATTGACATTGCTTACGCGTGAGTATGGGGTACAACTTGCCTTATACGAGGGTGGACCTAATTTACTTTCTTCATTTTTGAAGGCGCAAGTAGTGAACGAATTGTTCGTCACGGTAGCACCGCATCTCGCCGGACATTCACACGATACACACCGTTTTTCACTGGTAGAAGGCCATGCGTTTCAACCCGATCAGCAATGGACAACATTGATGAGCGTGAAATTGGCTGGGAACCACTTGCTGTTACGCTACAAATTCTAAACGGTATGACAGTATTTTGAAGGAATAATTTGAGAGACAAATGAATGATCTTCAAAAGATCATTCATTTGTCTCTCAAATTATTCCTTCAAATCCTTCCCTCTTGTAATCGTGCAAGCCGCGCAGTATCTTGTTGCCACTTGGCTTCAGCTTTGACGAGCAATGCGTCGATCTGTTCTTTCTGTTGCATCCGATGCAAGCGTCGAGGCAAGCCAACTTGGAAACTCGATCATTGCTGTGCTTTTTCTTTCTTAACCTAATGCATTGCTCTGCGATGAATCAACGGCTGCATTATGTGTTGCATTAGGCACACTATTTACCTGTTCCGTATCATCAATATGCTCGTCCTCAGTACGTGTTTCGTCTTCGTTGATAGGAGCTGTTTCATTCACACTTTGCACCTGACTACTTGATGTACTGCGGTGACGCATGAAAAGAATGATACTCGCGCTAATCACCATTGCGGCAGTAAGAATATGCACAGGGTTGAACGGTGTGCCAGGGAAGAACCATGAGTCGGTACGCAGGAACTCGATAAAAAAACGACCAAGCGGCGACCAAATCAAAAACAAAAGAAAAACATCGCCATCTTTTAACTGTTTTGAGAAGCGGCGTGCTATCCAAAGGATGAGCACGAAACCAAGTGCATCCCAAAGCAATTCATAGAGAAATAGGGGCTGGAAGCGCACGCTTTCAGGATATTTCGTGAGGTCGTTGTATGGTGCAAGGCGATGGGCTGGATCAATGCGTAAGCCCCAAGGAAGCGTTGTCGGTGGTCCGTAGAGTTCTTGATTGATAAAATTGCCAATACGACCTATCGCTTGTCCCAAAAGAAGACCTACTCCAACACCATCGAGAAAAGGTAATAACGGGAGCTTGCGGTAACGCACGAACAGAAGCAATGCAATACCACCAAAGATGAACGCCCCATAAATGTGAATACCACCTCGCCATACCTGTAGTATCTCGATAGGATTTGCGAGATACTCGTCCAGGCCGCCAGGTCCACGAGGAGCCTGAATAAAGACGTAGTAGAGGCGGGCACCGATAATCGCTGGGATAAGCACCCACATGAGCATATCCCATATGGCACTACCATCATGCCCATGTCGTGTGATATAGCGACCCGCGACGTAGGTTCCCAAGAAGATTGCTAGCGTCATCGTGAGACCATACCAGTGAAGCGCGAATGGGCCAATCTGAAAAACAATTGGGTTAACTGGAGGATACATATGCAATTCCTTATTCTAAATAGCCTAAATCTCGTAGGCGACGGTATACCTGTGGATCATCAAACTCTTCTGTTGTTTCGGCTTCCGTTGTATCTGTAGCTTCGACATGATGTATAAATGTATGTAAACGCTTCTGCAAAGTTTTGGTCTGCTCAGGTAGTATAGCATGCATGTCATGTCGCTCGGAAGGATCGTCGAAGATATCAAATACTTCTGCATTCGCATCATCCGTTTGAATGAGTTTGTGATGTCCGTTCCAGAGTGCGTAGCGAGTCTGGTCACAACGGCGTAACTCAACTAAATCGGGGCGGCGACGTTCCATAATGTTCAACAAATTTTTAGGTGTGACGCCCATTGCGAAGATGGTGCCAGCATCGGGATCGCTCTCTTCACTTTGTGCCAATGAAAGTGACTGCTCTTGTTCTGTTCCAAGATCAGCTGCTGTAAGTGCTGTGTGAAAGACGCGACGTGTCGAGACGACTGAATCTACAGTTGTGCCACGCGGGAAATCTCCACTAGGATCGCGGATAATCAACGGAACATGGACGAGTTCATTGTAGAGCGAGATACTATGTCCCATGAGTTGCTTTTCGCCAAGATGATCTCCGTGGTCCGCGCAAATAATGACCACTGTGGAGTCGAGTACGCCACTTGTACGCAGCTTTTGCAGGAATGCACCAACTAATTCGTCCTGATGTGCAACCTCAGCATCGTATACACCATCGAGCGTAGCTTTATGTTCTTCGTCCATAGGCGTAATGAGTGGTGCCAACCACCCAAAAACATCGCTGTTGAATTGGCGTAAGTAGCGTTGCTCTGCTTTATCTTTCTTGACATGGGGCGCGAACTGCTCAATGAAGCGTAAGGGTGGGTGATAGGGTGTATGGGTGCCCATCAGATTGATGAAGCTGAAGATCGGCTGGTCTTTTTCTATGCCTTTGCGCTCGATATGAAGTTTGGCAGCATCATTGAGTGTTTTTGGCGTATTGCCTTTGAACTTGACGGCGGTTTGCCAGATGGGAGCAAGTAGAGGTGAGAACGAGAGGTCAAGCAAGGCGTCTGAACGCGCGAAATAGTCCTGAGCGGTCGTGAGTCCAGAGGCCAGAAAACGTTTGAAGTACCTTCGATAGCGGTCAAAGAGACTCAGGTTTTCCCTGGTCTGATGTGGACGTGAAGTCATCAAGCCACTATAGCTTAAAAAACTGTGGAAGCCTCGATGTAAGCCGGTGTTGACGACTCCAATCAACGGATTGTTACAAAAGCCAGCCGTAAAATAGCCGTTGCGCCCAAGTCGCTCTGAGAGCGTCGTCAAATTATCGGGTAGCATCGAATACGCGTGAAACATATGGTGCCGACCAGGATAAAGGCCGGTGAACATAGAGGTATGCGAGGGAACGGTCCATTGTCCTGCGGCGTAGGCGTGTCGAAAACGTGTCGCATCTTCTGCGAATGCATCGAGGTGCGGCGAGGTTTCGGCTGAATAGCCATAACAGGAAAGGCGGTCAATGCGCTGTGTGTCGAGGACAAGCAGCAAAATATCGGGACGACTGGTCAAGGTGTGTATCTCCTTATAGCTTAGCTTCGTTAAAAGTACTAAGCTCATTTTTGCGATGTTTTTTGTCTCTACAGTATTGAACGAAGATGATGCAAGCAACCTTTCCCACATTATCCCTGACTTTCTTGTATCACATCGAATATATCTCGTCAATATCTCAGCTTCTATAGGACATTTGACACTCATCAGCCATACACTTTTTTTATACACTGATGACAAGACGAGTTGTCAAGTAATTGGCATCTCGCATATAAGCATTCTTTTCCATAGATATATACGCATCATATACGAAAAATATAGCAAAAGGAGCTTAGAGATGCTTCCACTATCTCAACCACCTAGACCGCGTTGCGATTGCTGCGGCACATCTATTAATTCGCAGGCGGGTAATTTCTGTCCTCGCTGTGGCTACCCAGTAAATATGTCGCAAGAGGAGCACTTTCTGGAAGAGTCGATTCGGAACCTGCAACGTGTTGCTATATATGGTGGAGCGCATGCTACAGTAACGAGTTTACTCCAACGCTATCAAGCACGCCTGAATGTTGTTCGTCAACAACTATACACCGCGTCCGTAGGACAAAATGCATCTCCTATTTCACGTTCAGAAGTTGTGCTTTCCCATCCTATTGTACCAGTTCAACCAAACAATTCGGTGCCACATTCAGTAGATATACCTCAAGTGTCTTCTACTGAACATGCACCCATTCCTCCACAGGTACGACCTGTTCAACTACCTACTGCACCGGTTTCATCTGCACCACAGCGAATGTTCTCGTTACGTTCATTCTTTGCTGATCAAACAATCAATATTGTTTCTTCACTTGGCGCATTTCTCATTCTGATTGGCTCGTTAAGCTTTGTAGTGACAACAACAAATCTCTTTCTTTCATTTCTCGTATTGTTTCTCGTTCATCTCGTTTTTGCTACTGTTGGCTTTGTCTTTGTACGCTTTCCCAGTTTCCGTTTCATTTCCCGCATTTATACTGCAATTTTTGCTCTGCTTGTCCCTCTCGTGGGTTTTTCGGGCTATAGACTTGTGGCAGGACATCTAATTCAGCTATCAGCTCCCACTGTTGTGGCGATAGCAGCTGTGTATGCAGCCATCGTGTATGCAATTCTCGCAGTTTCGCAGCAGTATAAGCCCTTTGGCTATCTTTCTGTAGTTGCCCTCATGCTAGCAGATTTCGCTATTGCGTTTGCGCTACAACTTAATTATTGGTGGTGGCCTGTATTATTAATGCCGCTTGCGTTTGTGGCGTTGCTCTCAATAAGTAATGATGGGCCATTGTTTCGCGGAAATACTCTTGTTCTCCGCGAGCCGGTGATCGTGTTGATGTATGCGTGTGTTGCGATGTTATGTTTGGACATCATATGTACCTATGTATATGCTATAGTGATCGACACAATAGGTCGCCCTTTCACTGAAATACGAGTCGCAGGTGCTATTATGCTGCTACTCATGCTCGTCTGGACGTGTGCCTACTTCTGGTTGAGAAAGCAGGTCGCATGGCTAGCCGTTGTACCATATCAATTTCTTGGTCTTGTCGTTGCGTTCGCCTGTGTTTTTGACGTACAGGCACTTACCTATGGATTGCTGTTTACAGCTATCGCAGTTCTTTATCATGTAGGACCTCTTGTTGTACGCCACTCTCTACAACGCCTTCAGCATGTACGAAACCATATGGAGGGCATCGCGCTTGTACTTATTGTATTTGTGCCTTTGCTCGTCGCACCACTGGTGCCCCTAAACCTACTGGAGGTTATATATAGCGGGCATGATATCCTGTTTCCTCTCAATGGAAATACAATTTTTGCTTTAATTGCTCTCGGTGTGAGTTGTGCACTCACTATAAGCATTGTGTTGAGTCATACTGGTTTGCAGCGAATACCAACACTTCCACATACCGTATGGCGTTGGCTACTGCTATTAAGTGGTCTCCTCTTCACGTGGATATATAGTATTGTTGTGCTGTCACTTCATATTGCCTTTGCCTATGAATTTCTAGCGTTGACACTTGTACTTCTCATAGGAGCCATTCTAGTACGACGTTCAATCAGCACAGCATGGTCTAACCCATTAGATGTACTTGTCCTTGGAGAAGCAGGGCTAACTCTGCTATTAGATCTTAAGTATGGTACAGATACTAATATCGCACTTCTCTTCCTTTTCGCAGTTCTTTCTTATAGCGTTGTAGTGTATCAGAAGCGACGTATCCTACTCTTTGTACCGGTCGTGTTCATGCTGTTAGCCTTTCCCGCGCTAGTGGAACGCCCACATATTATGTTGCTACTTGGTGCTGGCTTGCCACTTGTCGCGCTTGTCCTCTCTAAGATAGAGCAGAATAGACGTGGAAATACTGTATCGAGTGGCTTAAGAATAACGTTCACTTCATTGTTTTCATGGGAATGGCCTCTTTTCGCAAGTGGACTCTTCTACGGAATTGTTTTTTGTGGAGTTGATGCTCTTGCAGCGACGAGTACTCTACAGAACTGGTTAGGAATACCATTCTCTGTCGCACTAGAAATGGCTGGTTTGGCACTCATCTGGTACATAGCGGCCGCCTTAACGCGTCAGCAATGGATGCTCATTATCGCAGTTGGTTTCGCGGTTGCTAGTCTGCTGATGCCCTCAAACTCCCTCTGGGCACTGGCATGTGTTGCATTTGGCGCGGCTCTCGTAGCACCTATTGTGGGAAGGATTGTGGCAAAGACGTGGGCAATACCTTTTTATGTCATTGCATTGACGGCAGCAGTGTTAACAGGTGTCTACGGTGTGTTAGGCGGTATCAATAATCCCTTCCCTACTGCTGTTCCTGATGCATTGTTGCTCTATGCAATAGTTGCCTATGCGGTCCTTGTTTTTGAGCGTCAAGCACGTTGGTTGTGGCTCGTTGCGGTATTCGCGCTATGGGGCACTGTTTTAGCCGTACGGCTTAATACAGATATGTTCAAGGGCATCAGTGCACAGATTGCCTTTCCAACCTATTACTTGACAGGTGTAGCCCTTGTGACAGGCGGAATCGCTCTTACGGTAGGACGCTTGAGCAAAACAAAAGGTGGTGCGTCATCGTCTAGGATGGCAGCATTTACCTGGAGTTGGCCTTGGTATTGTGCTTCGTTGTTCGCTATTGTAGTAACAGTTGCCTGGAATACCCTCATGGGAGGAGTCCAGGTGGCTAGTGTAACAGTGTATGGTAGTTTATTCACCTTCATCCTGCTTGTATGTGTCGTAATGTTGGTAGAGCGTAGGCGTGAACTACTCATTTTACCTATCGCACTTGTTCTATGGGGTACTGTGCAGGCACAATGGGAACTGTGGCAGCAAATGGGAGCGTTGAGTATACTCTTCTTCCTTGTCTTTATAATGAGTTATCTCTTGTTAGCACGAGGGTCGTCACTACGAATATTCTATACACTGCTGAGTTTCGCTAGTCAGGTCGGAATACTCTTGATTATTATTGCGCAGGGTGGCTTGTCGTTCAATGTAGAGCCGTTGGGACAAGTCGGCATTGGTATACTCCTGCTGTTGGCAATACAACTATTCTGGTATGGGTGGATGCGACAGAAGAAGCACTACTGGACAACATATGCTGCGGGTTTACTATTGATTCTGACTATTCCGTGGGAACTGTCTATGTTCCATCTCACTCGTATTGAATGGCTCGCACTTGCTCCCGCGACATACCTGATTGTAATTGCGCCATTCCTTTCGCGTAATGAGCATATTGTGCAGCGTCAACGCTTAGGACAACTATGCTCAATCGTTGGGGCCGCCCTATTATTATTACCAACGCTCTGGTCAAGCTTTAGTGAGCCAAGTATTCAACCAACTTTCATTCTCGTTGGTGAGGCACTAGCTCTCTTACTCCTAGGTGTGACCCTGCGTACACGCTTCTTTGTCTTGAGTGGTGCAGCACTGGTGATTGTGAGCGCGATGCATGCACTGTTTCTGCCATCGCTGGGGCTTCCACCATCGTTAGCATTAACGATTATGGGCGTGACGTTACTCGTGGTAGCAACCGCACTCAGTCTTGCGCGTCATCGTTTGCAAACAGTGTGGACGAGTTTGGATTAGTATGTATAGGCATTGCTTCTATGCGTTCGTGGAGTATAATGGACGTTGTGTCGTTGAAGTCGATGCACCGTTCACGCTCTTTTATGATGTGGAGAGATAGAAGAGTGTTGCCCGATCTGCTTATCAGGTGAAGGATTATCTGTTAAAAAGTGAGCGAGACTTTGAGGAGAGAAGATTATATGAACAACAATACTGACCGATGCAGCCAGTTGCGTACACTCCAAGACCAGCTTATCAAGCAAATCAATACGCTAAAAGAAAGCGTGCAAAAAATGGAGCGGGAGGGCGTCGATTCTCCTGTTGAGTCACTGAGTATCATTAAGAGTCTTGAAAAGACATTGAATACGACTATACTTGAACTGCAAGAGTGCCCACCGGAAACAAGCGACATCCCTGCCACAACGCTGCAACAGCAAGCACCAGCATCTATTGCTGCTCAAACTGTGCGACGCTGGTTTCCTGATGCAGAACAGCACGACGATGATGAGGGCGACTCCATTATCGACGAATA
>CAXUIS010000038.1:0-2135 GCA_964250915.1 uncultured Ktedonobacteraceae bacterium
ACAGACGTACCATTGATCGACTTCCTTCTTGATGGTAATTGTCTTGATGGTGCCTTCTATCTCTCTGTGTAGCACCACTTTGACTGTGCCTATCTTGGAGAGGTGTAACTGGTTTCCTTCGAGTTTCCACCCTGCTCTGTCAGGATACGTAAAGCTATCGTCCCTCTCTCGTCCCTGAAAACGGGGATAGCCTGGGGTCTCTCCATTCTTGACTCGGCGAAAGAAGGCTTGCATAGCCTTGTCTAAGCGACGTAGCACGTCTTGTAACACATGGCTAGCGATATCGGCATACTCTTCTCGTATCGCGTGTCGTATCGAAGGCAAATCGTTTTGCTGGTCATAATACGTGATCGAGATGCCCGCGTACCTATACGCATCACGTCTCTCTGAGAGTGCGGCATTGTAGATTTCTCGACACCTGTTCAGTGTCCAGTACAGTTTGGACGTGGTTTCACGCGTGGGATAGAGACGGTATTTATACGTTTTTCGTGGCATTGTTCTCTGCTTTCTCAGACCGCGCTATCTCTTGTGAAACCAATTGCTCTATCAACTGCTGCATACTCTGGTTCCGTTGTGCCGCGAGCACTTTTACCTTCTGTCGTGTCTCAGGTGTCACCCTGATGAATGACGGTGTTTTGTGTGTTGGCATGTACACATTGTACTCTAGTATGTACCATACGTCGAGCACCAATATTCGCGCCGCTAACCCCTACCTGAAGGGGAGGGGAATGCGCGGCGCACGTCTTCAATCTGTTTGAGCAATGTATCTGTGTCTATCACTGTTGCAAACTCTTGATGAAGGCTTGTCAGAGAGATTGTGTGCATGTCTTCGGCCGTATATCGCTTCCCATTGTAGCTCTCGCGGTCAAAGGTAGCGGTTGCGTCGGAAACGATATACGTGTTAAACCCTAAATTGCCTGCCATACGAGTTGTGGTTGAGACACAATGGTCAGTGGTTAGACCGACAATCACAAGTGTATCAATATTGTCTTGACGAAGGCGTGCTTCAAGATCAGTACCGATGAATGCGCTATTCACATTCTTCTGAATAACAGGCTCATTCCCTTGTGGTTGAGCTATCTCTTTGAACACATGACCCGCATTATCAAAGCCTAACGGGGAATTCGCCTCAAGTGAAAGATGTTGCACATGAAAAATTGGACGCTTTGTATGCCGCCAAGCATCGAGAAGTTTCGCTATGTTTGTTTCCGCTTGAGGATTATTTCTTTGTCCCCAAGTGGGGTCGTCAAAGCCTTGCTGTACGTCGATGATAATAAGTGCTGCTTTTTGCGGCAGTGTTTGCATGAAACTATCCTTTTGAATGGGTTTGTTTACACAAGAGAAATGCGCTCTTTCACCCACACAAGTGTATTATACTTCTCAGTGACTAACTGTTGTGCCATGTCCCATTCTGATTGGCTTAGTTTCTCCTGTACAAAGCTCGCTTGCAAGGCGTCCGCAAAGCCTGTAACGAATGCTTCACTGACTTGCTCTCTTGTAATAGTTGGGTCAAATGTATGTAGTGGTGTTGTTTTTGTTTGATACAGAGCGAGTGCTTCGGCTCGTACGGCCTCGGTTGGGAAGCGCAGGAATGAAAAGAACTCCTGAGAACGGTCATCGAGTGGTAGCGATCCCTGTTGAAGCAGAGCATTATCTCTCCAGACTTGTGCGCTACCAATGATTTTGAAGCCATGCGCAGTCAAGTCTGCCTGTGTTGATGAGGCAAAACACGCCGCCGATGGATTCTTGCTGACGTGTTCCTCGCTGAGTTCCGATGCTATACCAAGCTGTTGTAGGGCGACCTGTAACCCTTGCGCGAGATAGGCATAGGCAGCGACAACGCCAGAAGGAACATTTTCGCGCTTGCCAATCACAAGACTGTACGTGAACTCATCACGGTGGTAGACAGCGCGTCCTCCCGTGGGACGCCGTACAAGTACAACATCCTCTTGTTGGCAACGCTCTTGCTCGATTTCGCGCTCAACGTTCTGGAAGCGACCAAGCGTGATAGATGTTTGTGTCCAGCGAAATGTGCGCAGTGTAGGTGGAACTAATCCTTGCAAATAATGCGTCAGGATAGCCTCATCAATCGCCATGTTGAACGCGGCCCCTAACGGTTCTGTGTTGACAAAACG
>CAXUIS010000038.1:2235-24798 GCA_964250915.1 uncultured Ktedonobacteraceae bacterium
CCTCATCAATCGCCATGTTGAACGCGGCCCCTAACGGTTCTGTGTTGACAAAACGGTATGTTGTTGTGGTCATGTTATTCCTATTTTGCGTGTGCTGTTTTCCATTTTTCGCGCTGTGCTTCGCGTACCTGTTCGGAAGCGGGCATGTAGGTTGCTAAGAACTCATCTCGGAACGCGATGTAGGTACCGGCAAGAACGGCTGTACGCAGGTCATTGGCGAGACGCAACATGAAACGGATATTGTGAATGCTACCGAGACGATAGTAGAGTTGCTCTTCAGTGCGGGCAAGGTGATGAACATAAGCTGCGCTATAGTTACGGCATGTGTAACAATCGCAGCCGACCTCGATGGGATTGTGTTCGGCTCGGAAACGTGCCCCCTTGATGCTGACGCGCCCCTGACGTGTGAAGAGTCCACCATGTCGTGCGACTCGTGTTGGTAGGACACAATCAAACATGTCCATACCGAGTCCGACCCCCATCACAAGGTCTTCTGGTGAACCAACGCCGAGCAGGTGACGCGGCTTGTTGCGAGGCAGCGCGGGCGTAACAACATTGAGCATCTCCCACATCGTCGCTTTTGATTCTCCAACTGAGAGGCCACCAATAGAGAGGCCAGGAAAGGGCATGTTACCAATGATTTCCGCGCTCTGTTGGCGTAGGTCTGGCTCAAAAGCTCCCTGTATGATACCAAACAGGGCCTGTGCCGGATTATAGCGTTCTTTAGCAAGTAGTGCTCGCTCTGCCCAACGATGCGTGCGTTCCATCGCGGCTCGTGCCTCTAAGGGAGCGCATGGATAAGGGGCGCATATGTCGAGTGGAAGAATGATGTCCGCGCCTAATTCTGCCTCAATCTGCATCACGCGTTCGGGTGTAAGAGTGTGCGCTGATCCGTCAAGATGTGATTTGAAGGTAACACCATCTTCACTCAACTTACGTAGATGACCTAGACTCCACACTTGGAAGCCGCCGCTATCGGTCAGAATTGGGCCATCCCAGTGCATGAACGAGTGGAGACCACCAAAGTCTGCGACCAGTTCGGAGCCTGGACGCAGCATCAGGTGATAAGTATTAGAGAGAATAATTTGTGCCCCTGCTGTATGAAGCTCTTCTGGCGCGACGCTCTTCACGGTTGCTTGTGTGCCAACGGGCATAAAGATGGGCGTCTGAATGGTGCCATGTGGCGTCTGAATCGTGCCAGCACGCGCCCATGTATCGGGGCATTCGGCGTCAATTGTAAATGAAAATGGTGGCATATGTTTTCTTAATGTCTTTGTAGTGTGTACAACACAACGTGTTGCACTATGTTCCTCAAATGGAAGTGTTGCTGTACGTATTCTCTCATTACCGTCAAGGGCAGTTCTCGAATCATTCATGCACGCAATTTCTTAACCACAATTCACTAATATACATAGGTTCTTAACCACATTCATAGTTACTTTTATGTATATACCAGGGTATTCTATTTACTAATAGAAATTTCCACAACCCTTTGCTTAGAATTGCATCTACTGTTCATCAACCGAGGAATTTGGCCCATGTTGGAGACAAAAACTATTGTAGAAGATGCTATTGTACAAAAAAACACTAATAGTTTTAAAGCAAGAGTCTCATATTATACGCAATGGTTCACTACTCAGACAGAGCAACGAAGCGCTGATTGGCAAAGGCAGCGTGATGCGTATAGAGAGATAGTGATGCAGCCTGTACAAGTCAACGGGCAAAATGTGTGTACTTTCGCACCATATCAAACGCGTTTTTCTGCACTGCAAACAATCACGCGAAAGCAAAAGCGAATGCTACAAGTGCTCGGTGTAGCCTATATACTCAGCCTTGTTATTTATAGTACGTGGGGACTGTTAAGCATTATTGCTGTATTGACACTGTTCTATACGGTTGATCTTCTCGTTTATTGTTTTGTCTCTATACGTGTCATTGGTGAGTCAGATGTTGTACAAATTCCTGACGCGGTCGTACATGCACTTGCTGATGTGGAGTGGCCTTCCTACACTATTCTTTGTCCACTCTATCATGAAACTCTGGTTGTTCCTCAGTTTGTGCAGGCAATGAAGGCATTAGACTATCCAATTGATAAGCTGCAAATTCTTTTTCTCACCGAAGAGGATGATGAAGAAACGCGTGAGGCTATCGGAGTTTTGAAGCTACCCTCGCATTTTGAGATTGTGATTGTTCCCGAAGGCCAGCCGCGAACAAAACCACGTGCTTGCAACTATGGTTTGTTAAAGGCAAGTGGTGAGTATGTTGTGATCTACGATGCGGAGGATGTACCTGATCCATTACAACTCAAGAAGGCTATATTGACATTTGCGGATCAAGGGCCACAAACAGCCTGTGTGCAGGCAAAGCTCAACTATTATAACGCAAATCAGAATGTTCTTACGCGTTGGTTTACGGCTGAATATTCTGCATGGTTTGATATGACGCTTCCTGGTTTACAAGTACTTGGAGTTCCTCTTCCTCTTGGCGGTACATCAAATCACTTTCGTACTAACCTGCTTTACTCGGTAGGCGCATGGGATGCCTTTAATGTCACTGAAGATTGTGACTTGGGTTTGCGTCTTGGTTACTATAATTTGCGAACTGTTGTTATGGACTCGACGACATATGAAGAGGCCAATTCACAGTTTATAAATTGGATGCGACAACGCTCACGTTGGATTAAGGGATATATGCAAACCTATCTTGTACACATGCGTTATCCGCTTGAATATTTTCGTGCAGGTCGTATTCGTGAGTTTCTCTCTCTACAACTTATCGTTGGGGGAAAAAGTGCGATTTTGCTCATTAACCCTTTAATGTGGCTGCTCGTGGCACTCTACTTCCTTTTTCATGCGTTTGTGGCTAATGCCTATCACACTTTATACCCGACACCAATTCTTTATATGGGGTCGTTATGTCTTATTTTTGGTAATTTTATGTATATTTACATTCATCTTGTTGGATGTATAAAGAGCCGTAAGTTTAATATTGTCAAGTGGTCTCTTACCATGCCATTCTATTGGGCAATGGCAAGTGTTGCAGCTTATATAGCACTCTACCAGCTTATCTTCAGACCTCACTATTGGGAGAAGACTCAACACGGTTTGCATCTTCTTGCGAGAAAAGGCGAGATGCCAAGCTATGCAGTAACACCACTCTCTCTAACTGTCCCTGTAACGCCATCTATACCGAATACGCCACCTCTTAGTCCAATAACCGTAGAAGAAACGGAAGTTGAGACTATTGACTAACGAAAGTTTTTTACAATGACATACCCAGAGGACTCTGCTTCACAAGATGCCAGTACTCTTGTGCTACCAGTGAGCGAGAAGGTGATCGTAAGAATATATCCCTTACTCCACACTAATCGAGTGCAGCAAGAGTCGCTTAAGTACGATCCCTGGTTTCGTCTCACACTGTTTGCGGCTTGCCTAAGCAGTATTGTTTCGCTCTGGTATTTTTTTCAAAACTATGAAATCTTGCTCACTGGTGATACCTATGCACATATGCTGATTGCACGTCGCCTTTTTGATAATTTGACTCCTGGTATCGCACAACTGGGTGGTATCTGGCTACCGTTGCCTCATCTCTTAATGGTTCCTTTTATATGGAATGACTATCTCTGGCATACAGGTTTGGCAGGAAGTCTTGCTGCAATGCCGTGCTATGTGCTCTCGGCGATGTATCTCTTCCTCACTGCTGAACGCCTAACACATAATAGTCGTGCAAGTTTTGTTGGGACATTAGCTTTTATTGGAAATTTAAACATTCTTTATCTTCAGACGACACCACTAAGTGAATTGATTCTCATTGTGACACTCATTATCGCGAGTTACTATTTTCTCATCTGGGCGCAAGAGGGAAAGCTGAAACACTTGGTTGCGGCTGGTGCTAGTACATTTCTAGCAACGTTAGCACGCTATGACGCATGGGTTTTATTTCCTGTACTGTTACTCTTCATTCTTGTGATTGGCAAGATGCGACGAACGCCTTGGTCGGAAATAGAGAGCAATTTGTTGGCGTATGCCACTCTAGGAGGACTCGGTATCGTCTTATGGGTGCTCTGGTGCCTTGTCATCTTTAAAGACCCATTGTACTTCCAGCATAGTGCCTTCTCGTCGCAAGCACAGCAGCAAAATCTAATCAAGCTTCACTATCTATTTACCTATCATAATCTCTGGCAGTCAATACGTACTTACATCATAGATTCTGCATGGAATGTGGGAAGTATTCTACTGTTTTTAGGAGCCGTTGGATGTGCTCTTTTTTATAGTAAGCAGCGTCTCAGTCCCGAAACCATAGCGGCTTCATCTCTTCTCGTTCCGTTTGCTTTTTACGTGTTTTCACTCTACACAGGTCAGGCTGCTCTTTTTGTGCCAGGTGCTTCGCCTGCACACGCTGCCTATAATATGACTTTTTATAATACGCGTTATGGTGTACAAATGGTGGCACCAACGGCAATCTTTATCGCAATTCTGGCAAACATAGGTACAAAGGTCTGGTTACGTACCTTTCTCCAAATAACGCTGTGCTTCATGATTGTCGTGCAAATGTTTTTAATGGCCTCTACTGGCATTATTTCTCTGCAAGATGGTCAGTATGGGCTAGACTGTGCGCCGTTGCATCCTATCGTTGTGTATCTCGCACAGCACTATGCAGGTGGAAAGATTATGACCGATACGTTTACCTCTGGCACAAACTCTGTGGGTTTGGATGTCGGTGTAAGTTTTAAAAGTGTGATCTATGAAGGCTCTGGTAGTCTTTGGAAGCAGGCATTGAAGAATCCTGCTTCTATTGTGGATTGGGTCGTTGCTAATCCAGGGGACAAGCGAGACCTTGTCACGCAGGGTAGCCATATAAGTGATTCCTCATTCCTCTCTCAATTTACGCTGGTAGTTCAAGAGCAGAGTGGCCTAAGCCTGTATCATCGCAATGGGCTTGGTCCTCTGCCTACTCGTCCCGTTCCATCTGGCCTGTTGACTGAGCATCGACTTTGTGGTTTGAGTGGTCCTATTACTCATACGCAGCAGCCTAACATAGTGCACGCTATTTCTTATAGAAAAAATATTTCTGCTTTATCCAATAAGAGAGTGAAAACACTATGAAAAAAGTGCACGTCAACTCAAATTTGCTCAAGTTTGCACTCGTGGTTTTGCTGTTCTTTAGCTTGCCCATACTTGCAGTAGAAAGAACAGCACTGCAAGGAGTTGCAACACAGGTTTTCTCGTCAAAGAATATTGTGCAGGTGCAAAAGCCTGTAGCAACAGCACTTCCCAAAGTACCAATAGCTGGTAGCGATTGGACTATGTATCTACATGATCCAGAACGTACTTCGGCAACAAAAGAAACTATTCTTTCGCCTGAGAACGCATCACAACTCAAAAAGTTATGGTCATTCAATACTGGCGATATTGTGGCAGCTTCAGCAGCAGTCGTTAAAGGGACTGTCTATGTCGGTTCATGGAATGGCTACGAGTATGCTCTTGACGAAATGACAGGAAAGCAACTTTGGAAGACATTTCTTGGCACGACAACAACACGTCCTGCTTGTGACCCAAATCAGGTTGGTATTACCTCGTCTGCATCAGTTGAGAACGGTACAGTATATGTTGGAGGCGGTGACGCCTATTGGTACGCGCTTGATGCGAAAACAGGCAATGTGCTATGGAAGGTGTTTACTGGTGATAATAGTGCTGAAGGTGGACATTATAATTGGTCTAGCCCGCTTCTCTATAATGGATATGCATACGTAGGGATTGCTAGCGAGGGTGATTGTCCTCTTGTGCCAGGGCAGTTATTGAAGGTAAGCTTAACAACACATACCATTGTTCAAACGCTCAATCTTGTGGCAGATGGACAGATTGGAGGCGGTATCTGGACATCTCCAAGCGTAGACCCCACCACAAATACTATTTTTATTGCGTCGGGTACCGCGACTAGTTATGAGGAGCACCTGGCACAAGCGGTTTTTTCACTCGATGCTACTACTATGCAAATTAAATCCGTCTGGACACTCCCTACTGCAGCTGCAATAGGTGATTCAGATTTTGATACAACACCCATTCTTTTCAAAGACACAAACGGTAATCCGTTGGTAGCCTCTGTCAACAAGAATGGAACGCTCTATGCGTTTAACCGCAATGATATTGCAGCAGGACCAGTCTGGAAACAAAATGTTGCTGTACCCGGTATGTGTCCTAGGTGTGAAAATAGTACGGTTTCGTCTAGTGCTTTAGGGCAAGGAACACTTTATGTCGCTGCTGGTGATACTGATCTCAATAAGCAGTATGTGCGTGGTTCTGTAGGTGCTTTGGATCCCACAACTGGAAAATATCTCTGGCATTATCGAGTTGCTGGACCGGTACTAGGTTCACTTGTCTACACTAATGGTCTAATTATATGCACGGCAGGACGTTACCTTGAGGTATTAGATGCGACGACAGGGGCCACGTTGTACACATTTCGCACTAAAGAGGTTATCTACTCAACACCTGTTGTCTCGCATGGACAAATTTTTATGGGTAGTTCTGATGGTAACGTGTATGCCTTTAGTCTTCCAACACAGGTTGTACAACCTAGTTCTGCTACACAATGCATGAGTGGATGGGTATGTCAAGATATTGGTGCTCCTGTGCTCGTTGGTTCTAACCAGTCAACGAACAAGACTATCACGATAACAGCAGGTGGAAGTGGCATCCTTCATACCTCGGATCAATTTCACTTTGTTTCGCAAAGCGTGAGTGGTGATACGCAGATTACCTCACAAGTACTTTCTGAGCAGACAACAGGCGTTGGAGGTCCCGCACAAGTGGGGTTAATGGCACGTCAGAGAAATGATCCTGACGCTCCGTATTATAGTGTGTTTCTTGTCAAAGGTATTGGGCTGGTTGTGCAGTATCGTACTGAATTTGGTGGGGAGGTGCAGAAAGATATTCAAATGGCTAGTGGAAAAGCACCATTATACCTACGTATTACGCACATCGACGAGCAATTTCAAGCGGAAACTTCGCAGGACGGCGTACACTATACAACTGTATTAGGCAGTGTTGCGACTATGGCTTTACCAACTACTGTTGACTATGGACTAGTTGTGAGTTCAAACGAGATCGAAACGCAGCAAACGGCGGTATTTAGCCTACCTATTATTCGTGCCTCTACCACTGCTGACTCTGGCTTTATGCCCACTACCACAGGTTGTCCAATTCCGTGGTCCTGCAATGATATAGGCAATCCCGCCAGTATAGGTGGTCAATCTTTCAGCAATGGCAAATGGACGATTCGAGGTTCAGGCGCGGATATCTGGAATGATTACGATCAGTTTCATTATGTGTGGCAGCACCTAAGTGGAGATGGAAGTATAACAGTACATATAACAGCGCATCAAGCCTCGGCTTCTTACGCAAAGATTGGAATCATGGTGCGCGAAAATTTACTACCCGATTCCCCCTATTATGCTGTGTACCTAGAATCCGGCAACGTCGAAAATGGTATTGGAGTAGAGGCACGTTATCTTCAGGGACTCATTAGCGGTCAATATGCGGGTGTAGCTGGTCATGCTCCGAATGATGTATATTTGCGAATTGTGCGCTCAGATAATGAGAAAACCTTTAATTCTTACTATTCTCATGATGGTGTAAATTGGAAATTTATTAGTATATCTACCATAACGATGAAGATGGACACTGTAACAGTAGCAGGCATTGCTATCAGTTCGCACGATCCCGAAGCAACGAGCACTGCAACCTTTGATAGCCCTTCTGTTGTAGAGCAACCTTAGTAGATGTCTGTAAAAATGCGTAGCAAGTAACTCTATGCTTGTTAATATAAAATGCTCAGGAGCATTGCCTCTTTTATTGGAAGACGAGGCGGAAGGAAATAAAGGTGAGGAAACAATTTTTGTCTTGCTTTATAAGAAAGAGGAGTAGGGGGTACGCGAAAGGGGTACGTCCACATAGATGGCTTCTTTCTGGGGTCCTTATTTTTTTAGTTGGATGCGGAACCTATTCTGTTACGAAATCACCTAGCAATGGACCTTCTGCAACTCATACAGTTACTGCAACCAATATGCCTATGCCTACTCACATTCTTACAGCGACGCGTCCAGCATTTCTGGCGTCGATTGACACGATGAAAGTGAGTAGAGACACAGTTCGTAGCCCACTTTCGGTTAAGCAGATACAAGATATCGTGCGTGTAACAGCAGAGTTACATTCAAATTATATTACGGTTGATACGAACTGGGATTACCCTGAATACATGGAGCAATGGATTACTACGGTGCACGCGATGGGACAACATGTGTGGTTTCGTGGGCATCCTGATCAGTGGGAGAGCCATAGCAATATTACTAGCGTTATGACGCCTCAAGCATATCTTGATGCCGAACGTAGTTTTATAGTAAACCATACATCCTTTTTTCTACCCGGCGATATTTTTGATGCCTGTTCCGAGCCAGAGCAAGGCAAATATTGGTCCTCAACCTATCAAGAGCACTGGGCTTATAATGCTCCGAATGATGCAACACGAGCATTCAACGACTTCATCCGTAGAGGCAGTGATGTAGCTGATGATGCTTTTCATCAAGCAGGTATCTATGGCGTAATTACGAATGTTCGTTCTACGAACACCTTTTTTGCAACGCATCCCGGCGACTTAGAAATGGCTACGGTAAAAAAGTTTGGGTCCCTCACTATTGATAGCTATCCTGAGCTAAATACTACCGATGCTCAGACTGCAACTCAGGCTCGTATCATAGAACTGGATTCAATAGAAAAAATTTGGCATCTTCCAATCATCATTGGAGAAATTGGGTATAGCAATAATGTGAATGTGGATGATTCAACTCAATTAAAGGTTTTACAAGCGGAATTTGCTGCAATCGCTACTTTGCCTTATATTGGCGGCATGAATTATTGGGTCGGCCCTGGTTCTACCACCTCTGGAGGTTATACCTATATCATCGTCAAGATCAGTGGTATCTGGACGCTACGTCCAGCAGCCTATGCTTTAACAGCCTTTTATAAATCAAGAGGCATATAGTGACTACTCCTCATCTCTAAAGAGAAGGGGCTTCTAGGGATTGGCTACCCAGAGTGTGTAATCCCACACTCAAAATGTTTTTAGCTGCATTGAGATCACGGTCTATAGAAAGGAGGCAACAGGGACAATGATACACACGCTCAGAGAGCAGCATTTGTTGCCGATGTCCACACCTACTACAGGTTTGCGACGTATAGGCAGGGTTGACCTTGATGAACTGTCTACCAGCTTCTTCCGCTTTGCAGGACAGGTGCGAGAAAAAGGCCGACCATGCCGCGTCACTAATCGACTTGGCAAGGCAATGGGTATGCAGCATCCGATTGACGTTCAAGTTCTCAACACAGATCACCCCAAATCGGTCTACCATCTGTCTGGACGCTTGATGCGTGAAATTCTGGCGTTTGAATTTCGCACGTTCGTGCACTCGTGCGACCACCTTCCGATGCTTCTTGCGCTCTCGTGTTCCCTTCGCAAGCTGGGAATGTTTGCGTTGCACACGCTTCAACGTTTTTTCTTCCGATGCGAAGAAACGAGGGTTGTCAATTTCTTCTGCATTGGAGAGGGTTGCAAACGTCTTGAGGCCAACATCAATCCCGACGTGAGTACTGACAGGTTCAAGACGTTGTGGGTCGCACTCACACGAAAAGGTGATGGACCACTTGCTCGTGCTACTTTTGTGAAGCGTAGCGGTTTTGACTCTGCCACGCATGGGACGATGATACACCATTTTCACGGCACCGATTTTAGAGAGCGAGACACGATGGTCATGCGTGATGCTGAAACCGCTTTGAGGATAGGTGAAACTATCATAGCGTCCATAGCCCTTAAAGCGCGGATAGCCTGGTTTCTCACCCTTCTTGACTCGGCGAAAGAAGGCTTTCATGGCAAGGTCAATGCGAACTGCCACGTTTTGCAACACTTGAGAATGGACGCTACTGAGGGAAGGACGTTGCTCCTTCAGGATCGGATAGGTGTTGATTTGCCCATAACAACTCAAATTCTTGCCGTCGTGCTCATACGCACTCTTGCGCTTTTCGAGCAAGTGGTTAGAGAGCCATCGGCACTCTTCAAGTGTCGCCTCCAATGTTTTGAGTTGTTTCTTGGTTGGATAGATCCGATACTGAAAATTTTTAAGCATGAACACATTTTAATATAAACTGTAGTATATAGCAAGGGGAGACTGCGCCCATCACGCCCCACAGGGTAGGGCCATTCATCCCCATAGTGAGAAACTAAGGGTCTTCTGGCCCGTTTGGATAAAATTTTTGAAGGAGGGGAACTTTGGAAAATGTCTCAGACGCCTTGCCTGCAATTGAGCTGGTTCCTATGATAGAGAATGTGATGCCTAGTCCTACGAAGAAGGTGGTAGGAGTCTGGCAGATGTTTCGCTTTGCTATCGTGGGAAGCTTCAATACTTTGATTGATATTTTTGTCTTCAACGTCCTTCTTTTTTGTATGCCTACACGGAATGCCGGAATGCTTTTGGTCTACAACTCTCTTGCTTATACAGTAGGAGCACTAAACAGCTACCTTATGAATAAGCATTGGACATTTCGTAGTGCAAAAAGAACTACAAAAAGTGAAGTATTGCGTTTTGCTTGTGTGAACGCTTTTGGTATTTTTTGTAATGATACACTCATTTGGTCTACTGCTCATATTGTACATCCGGTACTACTAAATCCACTTATCTGGGCCAACGTTCTAAAGCTTGTGGCTATTTTAGGGACTATTTCCATTTCTTATCTTGGTATGCGCCTCTGGGTTTTTACGAGCATTCCCTATAACGCAGATACTCGTCACGCGCTGTTCCCGCGAAAGGAAGTGCCAATGGTTATGCACGACTCTTTCAGTCATGTCCAGAAGCAATCTGAACAGGCAGAAAGACTTTCTGATGGTACACAAGCGGAGGATGGGGAAACATCGTTTCTTACGAATTATAGCCTTTCCGTTATCCTACCTTGCTTTAACGAAGAGAAGGTGATTGCTACAACCATCGCATCCGTTATTGAGGTTCTGACGCCTTGGGTCAAAGACTTTACCGTAATTGTCATCAATGATGGCAGCAGTGACTCAACACAAAGCATTATACAGGAGATCGTAGCTACCGACTTAAGAGTACAGCTTATTCAACATCCGATTAATCAGGGATATGGAGCGGCATTAGCGAGTGGTTTCGAGGCAGTTACAACAGACTTGGCTTTCTTCACTGATTCTGATGGACAGTTTGATATCAGTGATTTACAGATGTTCTTTCCGCTTATCGAAACGTATGATGCAGTCCTTGGCTATCGTATGAATCGTCAGGATACGTGGATGCGCAAATTGAATGCGTGGGGTTGGAAAATGCTTGTGCGTCTTGTTCTTGGTGTACGGGTCCGTGACATTGATTGCGCCTTCAAGCTGTATCATGCCGACTTCTTCCACCGTTATCCTTTGGAGACAAGGGGTGCAATGATTAATACAGAAATTTTATACAAACTGCAACGGCATGGATATACATATGCTCAGGTGGGCGTAAAGCACTTGCCACGTAATAGTGGCAAAGCTACTGGTGCTAAACCTGCTGTTATTCTCCGTGCGTTGCGCGAACTCTATGTTTTTACTAAAAAGTGGCATGTCGAAGAAAAAGCCACTATTTCCTTTGGAGGTACAGAAAAATGAGTCGCGAACTATCTAAGTCAGAGGAAAATTTCCTCATTTATCAAAAATTAGATGAGGTGCGTTTGGGAAAATTGACCCGGCGCTCTTTTGCGAAAATGCTGACAAGTTTCGGTTTGACAGCAGTTGGAGTAGGGGCGATTATCGCCACGTCGGAGATTCCTGTTGCGCCAACCATACAAAAAGTTGTGAAAGCTGATGAACGTGAGGAGTACAACCTTCACTTACATGATAAACATTTAGTACACCAGTCAAATGGTGATGCACAGAGCTTGACGAACGATTATGCACCTCATGCAATTGTTGAGGATAGCATGCATGCCGAGCCACTCGTGGGACGAGCCGCCATTATGGAACATAAAAGTGCGCGTATGGCCGCTGTCTCTGGTGCAAATATTACGGTGAAAAACCGTATTGCGCGTGGCGAGCAGGTGATCGTTGAATGGACAGCCAGCGGCACTCATACAGGTGACTTATATGGTCTAGCAGCAACGGGCCGCAATTATACTCTGCACGGCGTAACTGTGGTGATACGACATGAGGGCAAGATTGTGCGTGAGTCAGTCTACTACGATCCTACAGAATTTCGCAAACAGTTTGAAGCTCAATAGCGAGAGAAAGAAGGATATGGCTGATACTTCTACAGCAGATCACAAAATAGCAGTTGTTGAGACAGTGCAACTTCCTACGATAGCAGTCACACCAATGTTTCAATTCTTGCTTTGTCTCGTCAATGTCGCTTGCTGGATGACTGTGCTACCGGTAAGCTTGATTCTTTTACCAACGCAAGTTGCTGCACTTGATCCTGTGCATAAATTCAGCAATTTTGCTCTCATTTCGGCCTCAGGTGCTCTGGCTGCATTGATCACTAATCCTTTAGCAGGAGCAATGAGTGATCGTACTCCACTCCGTTGGGGCCGTCGCCGTCCATGGTTAGTGGCTGGTACGCTTTGCTCTGTACTGGCTCTTGCAATGATGGCTTACGCAACAACCTTTCTTGTATTGCTACTTACATGGATTATCTTTCATGTCGCTATTAACGTGCTGTTGGCCGCCTTGACCGCTGTAGTACCCGACAAGGTTCCTGCGCGTCAACGGGCTACTGTTGCGGCGTTGGTCAGTTTAGCCTTACCACTAGGAGGGGTTTTTGGTTCTCTACTGATTACCAAGCTAGGTAGTGGAACCGTCATAGCATACTTTCTTCTTAGTGGTGTACTGGTCGTTGCAATGACTCTCTTCTTACTTACCTTGAAAGAGACGCCGTTAGGAAGAGAGAGCATATTGCCCTTTAATCTTCGCATGTTATTCACCAGCTTTTGGGTCAATCCTATTAAAAACCCTGATTTTGCCTGGGCTTGGTTAACACGCTTTCTGGTCTACCTGAGCTACTACGTGGCTTTAGGCTATCTCCTGTATTTCTTACACGATGTTGTACATTATACAAAGCTGTATCCTCATCAAACAGATGCGCAAGGAGTAACATTTTTTCAAACAGTGCTCACTGGTACTCTTCTCATTGCCTCGTTGCTGGCAGGTTTTTTATCAGATCGTTTCCAGCGTCGCAAAATTTTTGTAATCGGCTCAAGCATAGTAATTATCTTCTCCTTTTTAATTCTCATGTTTTTCCAATCATGGGGAGCAGTTTTACTTGCCTCCTCCGTACTCGGCATTGGTTTTGGAGCCTATCTTGGTGTAGATATTGCGCTCATCACTCAAGTGTTGCCGCGTGCCAGAGATAATGGTAAAGACATGGGAGTAATCAACATTGCAAATACTCTCCCTCAAGTTTTGGGTCCTACTGTAGCCGCGCTCGTGATCGCACTTTTTCATAACTACACGGTCCTGTTTCTCGTAGCGGCATGTCTTGCTTGTCTCGGGGCTGTCCTTGTTCAGGCAATCAAAGGAGTACGTTAGTGCTGTACAGAGACGTTCGTGTAAGAGCTTTTATAGCATTTCGTGTAACAGTTTTTCTAATTCCTCGGTGCTAAACTCGCGGTTAGGTGTTGTTGCTGCTATCTTCTGTAATTCGTTCTCGTCAATGTCAACATCACGCAGATGTTGTAGCAAGTCCAGCTGTCCAATTAAGTCGCGTACCGCATCTGCTGTGGAAAGAGCACGTTGTGTTGCATCGGCATTTTCTGAAGCGAGGCCGAGAGCTTGCGCGATACGAGCAAGTTGTTGTGTATAGATTGAAGCAAATGCATGCATGACATGTGGCAATATGATGCAGGACGTAATACCATGTGGCACATCATAGCTGGCTCCAATACGTCTACCAAGATTGTGACTGAGACCCATTGGTGTATTAACCTCGCCAAAGAAGCTCATCCATGAGGCAAGTTGAAGTTCGGTACGAGCGTTTAGGTCGTCGGGTTGTGCTTTTACACGTGGCAGATAGATAAATAGCTTGCGGATGGCTTCCAGTGCTAAAACATCATTGATAGGATGTACGCCAGGAGCATATAGTGATTCCACGGCATGATCGAGAGAGCGAATACCCGTAGAGAGCCAGAGCTGCATTGGCGTCGTAAGCGTAAGATTTGCATCGAGAATAACACCGCGTGGTGTAAGCTTTGCATCGGAAAAACCGCTTTTCATTTTCGCGTCCTCATCGGTGACGCCGACGAGATGAGAGAACTCGGCGGCAGAAAGCGTGGTCGGAATAGCGATATGTGGTAGGAGACTTCCACTTTCCTGCCAAAGAGCTTGCGCAACCGCTTTTGTTGCATCAATTGGACTACCACCGCCGACACTGACGAGCACATCAGCTTTAAGAGTGCGTGCCTGCTCTACTGCTCGTGCCACGTCGCCTTTTGGCGAATGCTGGCGAATACTCGAAAATGTGCCGACATGCAGCGAGCCAAGTGATTGCTCGACACGTGTTACAACATCGCTCTGCGTTGCTAATGAGTTGCCTGTGATTAGGAAAGCATGTTGTCCACCGACACGCCGTATCTCATCTGCAAGTTTTGTAAGACTTCCCGCGCCAAAGACGATGTGTTCCTGTGGTAAGACAAGATATTCACCTGAGAGCGTGTCGGACATAGTAGTTCCTCCAACGTTTTTTACTTGTATCTTACCATTTTATACATGTGAACAACCCAATATGGGGATTGTTCACATGTATCGAATTATTTCGCGGTTACGTGCATGCCAATACCATTGATTGGCGCACCCGTCACACTATAGAACTGGATAATTTGCTGGCCTGGGATCAGGTCGAGTTGGTAGTTGCGCAGGATATGTGAGACCATCGCTTTGATTTCGATTTGCGCGAAGTTGATACCAATGCAGATGCGTGGACCACCGCCAAAGCCGACAAGAGCGTAGGGATTCTTTTTGTGTTCCTCACGTGGTGGCGCGAAACGGTCTGGATCGAAGGTTTCAGGATGCGTGAAAATGCTTGGTATCATATGTGAACCAGCAATAGCATAGAGAACAGGTGTGCCTTTGGGCAGAGAGTAGCCGTGAAAGTCTATATCTTCAAGTAGGCCACGTGGTCCGTTTGCCACTGGTGGATACATACGTTCGGCCTCGCTTAATGCGTTATCCAGGACCTTCATCTATCCGCTCTATCATGTCTCTTTAATCCCTTCATCAGTGAATGAACCTCATTCATATTTGTAATATAGACATAGAGAAGAGTCAAGGAAGAATGACATAATAAGGTATTAAACCACTACATACCTCCATTTATTTGTTGTATCACATCAATCCATCTACATCATTCGTAAACATACTTAATTGCTCGACACGTTCGCGTACGGGCGCGAAACTTCGACGATGATGTGGTGTGATGCCGTGTTCACGAAGGGCGTCAAGGTGCATCTGGGTACCATACCCTTTGTGTTGGGCGAAACCATAGGCCGGGTATTGCTCATGCAAGTGCAACATGAAGCGGTCACGGGTGACTTTAGCGATGATCGAGGCGGCAGCTATGGAGAGGCTACGTGAGTCGCCTTTGATAAGGGAACGTTGTGGTAGCGCGATGTCTTTCAGTAAAAGGGCGTCTAATAGCAATGCTTGTGGTGCAAGAGAGAGTTGTGCGAGGGCGTTGCGCATGGCTTGTTTTGTCGCTTGTAGGATATTGCGTTCGTCAATCAACTCGACGGAGCCGAAGCCTACGCCAACAGCGAGTGCATGTTGATAGATAACATCGTAGAGGCGTTCACGCGTGTGCGCTGTCAACTGTTTTGAGTCGTTGACACCTACGAAACGTGTGGGTGTATCTGGCTCAAGAGGAAGTATAACGGCGGCTGCGACTACAGGACCTGCAAGGCAACCACGTCCAGCTTCGTCAAGTCCCGCGATACAAGAATAGCCCTGTTCACACAGGGCCATTTCTTCTTCCAATGTTGGTGAGTATTTTTTATTCGTCAACATTCGTTGTAATGTCAGGTGCTGGTACTACGGGTGCTGTCGTAGGCGTTGTATTGACAACGGGTGTTGCCTCGATTGGCGTTGATACTGTCGTTGTTGTCGTGGTGACAGGTGTTGACACGATTGGTGTTGTCGTTGTTGTAGCGGCAGCAGCAGGTACTGATGCAATGGGCGTTGGCACGGCAGCATTTCTAGCAACCTTTGCAGCTTCTTTGGCTGCAACCTGTTTTGCTGTCAATGGACGTAGTTCTTTCAAACGAGCAGCCTTACCAGTCAAACCACGAAGGTAGTATAGTTGCTGGCGGCGCACCCGTGCATGGCGCAAGACTTCAATTTTCTCAATACGGGGAGAGTTGATGAGAAATGTTCGCTCAACTCCAACACCATTCGTGATACGGCGAACGGTGAAGTTCTGGCTCATGCCACCGCCACGAAGACGCATAACCACGCCCTCAAATGGCTGGAGGCGCTCACGAGTTCCCTCAACAACCTTGATCTGTAGGCGTACTGTATCACCGGAACGAAGCTCTGGAACATCTTTGCGTAACTGAGCGCTTTCGACAGCAGCAATCAATGCATGACCTGCTGGCTTCGTGATAACCTTATTGTTAGCTTTATCAGCCATCCCTAAAATCCTCCTAATGCGCTCAGTGCTCGGCACGAAGAATAGGCCGGAGAGCAATGGACGCAAAAACCTATTTTGCGTTAAGCTGCTTCATCAAGCGCGACTTGCGGCGAGAAGCGTTGTTTTTGTGAATAACACCTTTTTTGGCGGCGCGATCAAGTTCGCTCACTGCCGCACGTACTACAGCCTCGGCATCTTCCGCGTTAACCGTTTTTGCTGCAATAGCGGTACGTGCCTTTGTGATCTGAGTTTTTACAATCGTTTTGACGCTGCGATTGTGTGCGCGGCGTGTGTGTTCCTGGCGCATGCGCTTTTCAGCAGCTGCATTATTGGGCATGTGGTATGAATCCTCCCCGAAACGTCTGTCTGCCCGTATTCTGGGCTTATATGTATAAAAATGCCGACGAACTGTCGGTCTTGAGTGCTCAACGATTATAGCAGAAAGGCGTTTCATATGTCAAATAGTAACGACCTTTGGCATGACAGGGGCAAGCCCCGTCACTACTATGCACAGGCTGGCGTAGCAAGCCATACAGTGACGGTCAGTATAGTAGTGACAGGGCTTGCCCCTGTCATGCCTCAATGACGAATTTAGTAGATGATAACAGCCATGCCGTAGCCCGTATGGGCGTAAAGCCACGCTATTTGGTTTTCTTGCATGTTGATGCACCCATGACTGCCAGTTCCAGCAAACGACTCATCACCACCCGTATCGTAGTGTGGGTAGTTGGTGCCGACACCATAGTTCACGCGCCACCAGCTATCATGCAGGAAGTAGCCCCCGTCGTGATATTCCATCGCAAAATTGATGTTTGTATCTGGATACCAGAACGCGGATCCCTTTGGCTCGCTTGATTTGAACTTAGTGGGTGACTCACGGTCAAAGATATGCCAAAATCCTGGAGGAGATGGCTTATCAAATTGGCCTGATGTGATTTGATATGCCTTTACAAGTTGTCCATCCTGATAAAAACGTAGCGTCTGTTCAACGAGTGATATAACTACAGTTTGACCTGTCGTAACACCATAATGCTGCATCAACTGCACATCGGTGGCATGTGGTTTACTCCAAGGTGTAGTGTCAATGAAGTCCGCTTCCATCGCTTTGAGATGCATCATGTCATTGTTGATAAGGTCAATCGCTGCTTGATAATCGTCGGGTGTTTGTGCTGATTGCACTGCCGCATCCGCGTCGGAGCCAAAGCCCTCAGCCTGATCGTACTCATAGTCTTGCGTGTAGTTTTTATTATCAAACGCGTTGTGGTACAAATGTGCATTGCCCCACGTTGTGACCTCTTGATGGAACTGGTTCAGCAGATACGTTGCTTCGCCTTTAATCAATGGTGTTTGAATCGAGGCAACATCGGTATCAATTTGCGCCGATACCTTCAGGTAATCGCTGAGAGACTTTGCTGTGCTTAGTGCTGTCTGGTCTGTTGTAAGCATCTTCTGATAGCTGCTGACGTCTTGCCCATATTGCTTCATCTGGTCGATGCTGCTACCGAGTTGCTTGAGCTTTGCAGCTCCAACATAAGGAATCGCCTGTGTTGAGAATGTCGTTGTTTCTTGTAACTGTGCGTTCAACTGGTCGATAACCTGTGTAAAGCTATCGGGATCAGTTGCGGTGCGGAACTGCTGAATATCGAGTTGATATTCCTGGTTCAACGCAGTGACATCGAGGCGCGAGGATTGCAGTTGTTTGATCGTGTTCTGCAACGTTGTAAGTTTTACAAACGCAGGCCCCATCAGTTTTAGTGCCTGTGTAGAGCGTTTCGCATTTGTGCTGATGGAAAGATAGTCTTTGGGATATTGCGCTTTGGCCTGCAATTTTTGATCCTGAGTTAGTTGGTCGGCGAAGACCTTCGCCTCGACAAACCCTTGACCCTGACGCTGTGCAAGAGCACTTTCAAATGCCTGTAGATCGAGTGTTGATTGATAATCATATTGCTGCGTAGCCTGTGTCATCAAACCATTTACCTGAATGGCAAGCATATGATAACGCTGCGAGAGATTAGTGTAGTAGTCAGTCGTGGGCTGATCGCTAAACAAGGTGACAGGGGCATTAGTTGCGCTCAGCTGAGCCTCCTGGCTTACAATAGGGTGCACCATTGTATCCGATACACCAATGTCTTTTGCATGAGCAAGTGCCGCATCAAGTGCTGCTTTATTTGTGGTTGCTTGTTGTTGCGATTGAGGAGCACCGCCACATGCACTCAGCATAAGTGCTAATAGTAATATAGTAAGCGTGATGGGCATCCATCGACGTACACCTTTTTTAGAAGGAAAGGCGGGATGTATCATTATAGGAAGAGCCTCTCGTTAGGATAGACGGATCAATAAGATAGTCAGAAATAGAAAAGTTATAGTATAAAGAAAAGATCATAGTTCCTTTGTATTATACATCGGTTTTGCTGTCAAAAGGTAACGAGTTATACCAAAAGGCTATGGCATCACAGTACAGCGCGTTGTACTGTGATGCCATAGCCTTTTGGTGCATTTATTTCCTTATGCAAGAGCCTGCTCAAGGTCGCTTAGGATATCCTCGATGTCCTCAATGCCAACAGAGAGGCGTAGCAGGGTATCACCTAAGCCACGAGCCTCGCGGATGTCTTTTGGAATGGAGCCATGTGTCATTGTCGCGGGATGGCATACCAGCGACTCCACTCCACCAAGACTCTCGGCGAAGGTGAAGACCTTGAAGCGGCGTACCACTTGCTCTACATCTGCAAATGTTCCCTTAAATTGGAAGGATACCATACCGCCAAATCCGCTCATCTGCCGCTTCGCTAATTCGTGATCGGGATGCGATGGCAAACCAGGGTAGTAGACTTTTTCGACACGCTTATGTTCCATCAGGAAGCGTGCGACAGAATGCGCGTTTTCTTCGTGCTGGCGCATACGTACCGCAAGCGTCTTGATACCACGCATAGTTAACCACACATCGAAAGGACCAGGGACCGCACCAGCCGCATTTTGATGAAACTTGAGTGCCTCATAAATTTCCTCATTGCTTGTAACCACCGCACCACCAATAACATCACTATGTCCGTTGATGTATTTCGTGGTGCTATGCAGTACAACGTCCGCGCCTAACTCAAGTGGCTGCTGAAAGTACGGGCTTGAAAAGGTATTATCTACAACAAGAAGCAAATTATGACGATGTGCTATCTCTGCAACGGCGTGAATGTCAACAAGACGCAAGAGTGGGTTTGTAGGAGTTTCTAACCAGATAAGCTTGGTGTTGGGACGAATAGCCTTCTCGTAATCGGCAACACTACCTGCGGTAACATAACTTGTCTCGACATTGTAACGGCGCATAATGCGTTCAAAGATGCGATATGAGCCCCCATATAGATCATCACAGGAAATCATATGGTCGCCAGCACTAAGTAGGCTCAAAACTGCGTTCTCTGCCGCCAAACCGCTTGCGAAGGAGAGACCGTGTGTTCCATTCTCAAGTGCTGCGATACATGCTTCAAGTGCGCTACGCGTTGGATTTCCAGTGCGTGCATACTCAAAGCCTTTATGTTCTCCTATCCCAGTTTGGGCGTAGGTTGATGTCTGATAAATGGGGGTCATGATCGCGCCCGACGTTGGGTCTGGCTCCTGCCCTGCATGAATAGCTTTAGTCGAAAATTTCATAATAGAGAACTCCTACCTATAAGAATGGGCGCATCAAGTGAGGAACTGATGCATCGCGTCCTTGTCTATTTTATTAAGAGGACGCGATAAATCGGTCCCTACGGAATGGAAAGAATATAGCATCATGGTGCAAAAAGTACAACAAATAAGGACTCATGTTCATACTAATGTAACCAAAAATGTGTGCAGATTTATTCCTGTGACGAATGTAGTATTGAATTCCTATAGTCATTATCTAGGAACTTGTCTCTGTGCTCTAAAGAAATGCGTCTCGACAATAGTCTCCTATTTCTCTTAAATTAAGAAGTTAGAATGACAAGAGCGAGTAGACTCATACTACTCGCTCTTGTGCTGCATAAAAATCGCGTGAAATCAGCTACTATAATTAGCAACAACTGTTTGTTATCATTTGCATATTCGTACTATTCGATGGTCCATGGAAAGTAAATGTCATCGTTATATAACCATGTTGCTCATAATACGGCACAATAAGCATGACACGTGCAGGATACACCGCTTTTGTGAGTGAAGTACCTTCTGGAGTTGCAACCACGACACCTGACATGCTTGTTGATGTGGAACAGATATTGTAGAAGCATGATTTCCCCTTATACGACACACTGAAATGTACACCTTTGGAATAGTCCTTCTTGATGGACACGACTACAACACAAGTTTCGTAATCCGTCGATACGCCATTTGCATCAGCTTGTAATGGTGTACATTGGCTTGGTTGTGTAACAGAGATTGGTGTGTTTGGTGCTGAAGCTTGTATCGAATTTGGTATAGACAGGAATACGCTAGTCAAGAGCACAAGACAAAGAATGAGTGTAGCAATCGAGATGAGCAATGGTTTCCTGTGCATATAATAATCCTTTCACATAAAGAAGAAATATAATTATATATGAATTGACGAATATATAAAAGATGCGTAACTTATTTTTATTCTATTTACGTATTGTGTAACATTTTGTGGTGAGAGAACAGTACTTGGACATTTTTCTCTATAGAGATTATAACATTGAATTCTTACTAGGCAAATAGCATATCTTCCCGATATACTGCAAAGTCTAGTCGTCAAATTCGTTGGATTGGGCATTTCACGCGTCTGATATGATATGCTATAAGATAGAGTGACGGTACGGATGTCAAAAACAAGGGAACACGAAATGGGCAATACATCCCCACTACAACAGAGTACAACCAATACGAAACTGAGAGTTGGTGTTATGCTTGTGCATGGCTTGAATGGCAGCAAGTATGATATGGAAGAACTAAATGATCTCTTCTATGCTCAGGGGATGGTGACAGAAAATATTCTATTGCCAGGGCATGGTAGTCATGTACGAGATATGTTGCCGCTTGGGTGGCCCGAATGGGCTGAGGCGGTACGTGAAGAACTGCATGCGCTCAAACAACGCTGTGATGTTGTCTTTCTTATCGGACATTCGCTTGGTGGTGCTCTGTGCCTACATGCTGCCGCGCATGAAGAGGTGGCGGGTATTGTGACGATGTGTGCCCCTATCACGATGCATGCATGGATGATGCCCATGATTCAACTCGCAAAACGTGTGACGCCTCTGCTACCAACGTTGCGTGAAGATATACGCGATCCAGAGGCTCGTCGTCGGTATACGCGTGATGTCTATCGCTGGACGCCAATGGCACCCGTTGAAAGTATGCTACGCTTCTTGCCGAAGTTACGTAATGAATTGAAACAGATCACCGCGCCTGCGTTGGTCATGGCGTCAGTGCGTGACCATGTTGTGCCTGCGCGTGATGGACGTGAGATTTATCATTTGCTCGGTTCGCAAGAGAAACATTTGGTAATGCTTCATCGTTCATATCATGTCATCATGAAAGACCATGACCGCGAAGAGGTTTTCGCCAAGACGATCGCCTTTGTGCAACGACACGTTGAGAGACTACAACATACGACTCAAGACGATCAGACCGCGTAATGATAATGTGGCATAAAATATCTGTAGGGACCGATGTGTAGATGAATGCAGGTAAACGCGAAGAGGGTGTGCTAAAGCAGACCCGTACAGGAACTACCAACGGATGTGGTGATAAAAGTCCTGTACGGGTCTGCTTTAGCACACCCAAGACGGATGTGGTGATAAAAGTCCTGTACGGGTCTGCTTTAGCACACCCAAGACGGATGTGGTGATAAAAGTCCTGTACGGGTCTGCTTTAGCACACCCAAGACGGATGTG